>JBNMFK010000208.1:0-7037 GCA_051269965.1 Algoriphagus sp.
TAGCGGTTGGGTAGAGTTCATATGGACTACCTGTAGCGACTGTGTCCCATAAATAAGTGCCGTTACAAGTGCTTCCAGTAAGCGTCAAGGTGTCACCAGAACGAATTTGCGTGGCCGAACTGGTAAATGTAGGGTTAGTAGGTAGCGTGAACGTATTTAAATCAACGACCGGACTAAAAAGAACTTTTCCAGAAGTAGCTTTTCTCACATTCAAGGCATATTTTCCTGTCCCAACGGTAATGCTACTGGTGCTATCATATTCCCAGTTTAAGCGTTGGTAGGTTGTTGGGGGCATAACTGTGTAATCCCCATCCCCATCACTCGTGTTTCCAAGAGCCTCTGAACCTGTATTCTCTCTATTTGACCAGGCATACTTGTCATAGCTGTCAGGCGTACTTAAAGTGATAGGCGTACTGGTATTTCCAGGACTACAGACAAAATCAAGCTCTATAAAATCTTGTGCAAGTGTAGGAGTAGAAGAGCTTAAAAAGCCATTGGTTAAATAGTTAACCCATAAATTTGCATGGCCTGTAAGGCCAGCGGGCTTATCCATGTGAATGTTATCTGAACGGTAAGTATAACCACCTAACGCGTCAGTTTCGGGGCCGGGATAAACATTGGCGTCTGCCCCAATTACATTATTCTGAGCCAAAACGATATTAGGAGAAGAGTTTCCTCCTGTATAGGAAGCCCGAGCCACCATCCAAGCTAAAGTCGTTTCTTCCATGTGATCACGGCTTCGAGCAATTAAAGAAGTAAGGTTAGTTTGATAATCTACAGTTGGCATATAAAAATCTGACTCACCTTGATGCCAAAGAACGGCTCTTAGCCCCGTAAGTCCAGCATACATCCTTAAGACAGAACCTAGGGCTCCATATGGATGATTGTATTGTTCTTGAACAAAAAAGGGCTGCCCTGTAAGAGTTTCGCCATTGGCAGATTGCTTCCACCATAACACACTTGTTCCGCCAAATCCAGCTCCATAAAAGAGCACTGGAACATTAAAAGAATCTACAAGGTCTTCACTCACTTTACCCCAGCACCAAGGAGTTATTTGGAAGGGACCTATAATAACAGAATCTGTAGCTACGCTGTCTCGGTCCATGGGGGAGAAACCTAAAGGCAGGGCATTATAGTCATTAAACTTATTTGCATAGAGCATGACATTAGATCTATCTTCATCAGAGTCTAGACCAAGACCACCCGTTCCAGTGGATCCTGTGGCGTTGGACTGACCTGCGATAACGAACACTTCCCCAATGCCAACTCTATTTAATCCTACAGAATCTATTTGAATTCCGTTTTTGTATGCTTTGACGCCTAAGGTATACCAACCACCAGTGCCAGATATTTTACCATAGAAATAGGGTTTCCCGTCTCGGTAATCTACTGTTTGCCATGGACTTGCCGTCCCTTGACCTACTACTCTAGGAAATATTTTAGCGGTGATACTATCATATTCTACAGAGAAGTTACCGCTTATATGTATGAAAGAGTTATTGCTATTGTCCCTTTGGAACACCTGTCGTTCTTTTGGAAAGTCAATAGATATCTGTGCATTGGCTGAAAAGCCATACATCATTAACAAACAAATAAGTAGGTTTTTTTTCATATTTAGGATTGCAAAAGTAAGGCTTGATGTTCATTTAAGAAGATATATACGGGATATTTGATAATAAGGGTAGCTTGCGTCCTTCTTTTATCCCAATTTCCTTTATTATGAAGACTGAAAATCTCAGACAGGGCATTATTTACATGCTCATTGCCTCTTTTTGTTTCGCTCTAGTAGGTGCCTGTACTCGCATTTTGAGAGATGATATTAGTTCTGTAGAAATAGTCTTCTTTAGAAATTTAATTGGCGTTGTGTTCATAGGTTATTCCGTCTTTCAGAGGCCTTTGGTTCAGTCTGGAGGTAAGCCACTCTTACTCGTTTTTAGAGGGGTAATTGGTACTATAGCTCTCTATACTTTCTTTTATAGCATCACTCAAATTGGTTTGGCAGAGGCCATTACTTATCAGCAAACGTATCCCATTTTCATTGCTGTTTTTTCGGTTTTTGTGGCTGGCGAGGGATTAAGGCGAAACGAATGGCTAGCCGTTATCTTGGGCTTTGCTGGCATATGCTTCATTTTTGTACCTCAAATGTCTGGAGGTTTAATGACTACTAGAAATCATATTATTGGTATTGTTAATGCCATTCTTACGGCTTTTGCTTACATGAGTATACGTGGGCTGAGTGCTTATTATGACGGCCGTAGTATTGTCCTCTCTTTTATGATTTCGGGTATTATTTTACCGATTATTTCTATGGTAATAGGTCAGTTTTATGATCTACCTTCTTTAGACTTTCTGGTGGCTGCCTACGTTCACCCACATGGTACAGCTTGGCTGTGGATTATTTTTCTAGGCATAGCGGCTATGATTGGTCAGATTTACCTTACCAAGGCTTTTAGCTATGGAAAAGCAGGTGCCATTTCTGCTGTAGGTTTCAGTAACATCGTATTTTCGGTTGTTTTTGGAGTTTTCTTGGGAGACCCCAGTCCAAGTATGATTGCCTTTTTGGGAATAATTTTTGTTATTACTTCAGGTATTATTATTTCTTATCAATCCAAAAAAGAGGCCTGAAAAACTATCTTTGTACATGCTCGAAATCTTTGACTCTGACACTTATTTTGTGGATGTGCTTTTACCAGTGCCTATTCCACAAGCCTTTACCTATCGTGTGCCTCGGCATTTGAAGGATTTGGTAAGGCAAGGGAGCCGAGTTATTGTGCCTTTTGGAAGAAACAGAGTGCTTACTGGTATTATTTCGGCAGTTCATGGTAATCCTCCTGAAAAATATAAGGCTAAATACATCTCTGAACTCATGGATGAAGAGGCCATAGTTACACCTTATCAGCTTTGGTTATTTCAATGGGTGGCAGATTATTATATGTGCCATCCAGGTGAAGTAATGAACATGGGCTTGCCTTCTGGCTTAAAGGTGAATAGTGAATCTAGAATAGAGCTTAATCCTGATTTTGACCAATATGAATTATTAGAAGGAAACGAGGCAGACATTCTCAAAGTTATTTCGGAGCATGATAATGTAGCTTATACTGATTTGTCAAAGTTTATCAGCGAAAAGGATGTCAACTCAACAATTAAAAAGTTAATAGCAAAGCGAGCTATTTTGGTTTTTGAGCAAGTTAAGGAGCGTTACACGCCAAAAAAGATAAAAAAAATAAGGCTCAAAAAAGTTTTTGCTCGTAAAAAGACTGCTCTAGGTTTACTTGAAAAGCTAGAGAAAAATCAAAAGCAGCAAGCAGTACTATTGGCCTATCTCAGCCACATCTCCTTGGATAAGCTAGAGGGGAAAAACCTTCATGGGATAGATAAGGTATTTTTCAAAGATGCAGAGACTTCGTCTTCTTCTTTAAAGACGCTGATTGATAAGGATGTTTTTGAGCAATTTGAAATTACTGTTTCGAGGTTTGAAACCATAGACCCCTTGGATTTAAAACAGATTACGCTGACAGAACCTCAAACCCGAGTCTCAGATGCTATTCTGGAAAATTTTACGAAGAAGGAAGTGGTCTTATTTCATGGTATTACAGGAAGTGGAAAAACAGAGATTTACATTGATCTTATTCAGAAGGTTTTAGAGAATGGCTCTCAGATTTTAATGTTGCTTCCTGAAATAGCTCTCACCACCCAAATTGTGAGTAGACTTCAGAAGGTTTTCGGAGATAAAATGGGTATTTATCATTCGAAGTTTTCAGATAACGAGCGTGTGGAAGTTTACATGGGGGTATTATCTGGAAGGTATCAGTTTGTGGTAGGCGTACGTTCTTCCATATTTCTACCTTTCCAAAACCTCGGTCTTATCATAGTGGATGAGGAGCATGAGATTTCTTACAAGCAATTTGATCCAGCACCAAGGTATCACGCTAGAGACGTAGCCATTATGCTGGCCCATAAACAAAAGGCAAAAGTGCTTTTGGGTTCTGCAACGCCTTCTTTCGAGTCTTATTCACAAGCCTTAAAAGGAAATTATGGTCTCGTAGAGTTAAACGAACGTTTTGGAAAAGCAAAGCTTCCGACTATTGAGCTTATCGATATGAAGGAGGAGCGGAAGAATGAGTCTGTAAAAAATGAATTTAGTGAAACGTTGTTGAAAGCAATTGAGACTAATATTCAGCGAAAGGAGCAATCGATTATTTTTCAAAATAGGCGTGGTTACGCTCCTTATTTAAATTGTGAAGAGTGCAACTGGATAGGGCAGTGCCATCAGTGTGCGGTAAGTTTGACACATCATTTGTATGAAAATACGTTGGTTTGTCATTACTGTGGTCATACAGAAACTTTGCCGAAGGGTTGTCCTGTCTGTGAGTCTCTTAAGTTAAAATCAAAGGGAGTAGGAACCCAGAAAATTGAAGAAGATCTTCAAGAAATATTCCCTGAAGCCAGTATTCTTCGGATGGACTTTGACACCACTCGCTCTAAAAATGCCTATCAGAATATCATTAGTGAGTTTAGCAAAGGAGAAGTTGATATTTTGGTGGGCACTCAAATGATTTCAAAGGGGTTGGATTTTGATAACGTTAGTTTAGTTGGTGTTTTTAACGCCGATAAAATGATATACTTTCCAGACTTCAGAGCCGCTGAGCGGGCCTATCAAATGCTAACTCAAGTCAGTGGACGGGCTGGAAGGAAAGAGAAACCGGGGAAGGTGCTGATTCAAACTGGTGGACCAGATCACAGTGTCTTACAGCATGTTTTGGAAGGTAATTACAAACGTTTTTATGAGGAAGAAATAAAGGAAAGAGAGGGTTTTAGTTATCCTCCTTTCTCCAGGGTTATAGCCATTACCACCAAACACATAGACAGAAGTATTTCGCATCAAGCTGCAGGTATTTTGGTAGATGTTTTACGTACAAAGCTAGGTGCGGGACGAGTATTAGGGCCAGAAAAGGGTTTGGTAGAAAGGATCAGAAATCAATATATTTATGAAGTCATCATTAAATTAGAAAAGGCCAAACTTAATATTCCAGCGGTGAAGAAATTTCTCAGAGAGCAAATCACGATCCTGAATACAGAGAAGGTCTATAAAAGTGTTAGGTTTGTGGTGACAGTAGATGTTGTCTAAAAGTATAAAATATTTTGCTAAAACTTTTCTCAATAGCCTCATGGGTCTAAGAAATAACTTATCTGATTTGTTAAGACTTGGTAAAATAAAGGACAGCTTAGTCCGCTTCATTGAGGCGAAGTTTGAGCTGAAAAAAATTGAGATTCAAGAAAAAGCTGAGAAAGGTATAGCGGAATTGATATTCACATTAGGACTCGTTATCCTTGGAGCTATCGTTCTGGTTTTTATATTGATTTTAGCGGCTTACGGCCTCAATAGTTGGCTAGGAACTCCTTTAGGCTATATTATAATTTTGGTAATTCTTCTTGCCACTTTTATTGGTGTTTATGTAAATAAAGGGACTATCAAAGATAAGATCAGAGACAGCATTCAGAAAGAAATGGATGCGATGGATAGTTAATCACTTGAAAAAAACAGAAACAAAAAACCCCATAGGCCTTTTGCCCATGAGGGTTTTTGTTTTTTTAGGAAAGGAGTCTAAGCCATATCCTCATCTGTTAGGTCTTTTCCTTTGCCCCACCAGCTAGCGAGTAGGGAACCCGTAACATTCATCAATGGGCCGAAGATAGCGGAGGCGAGACCCACTGTCGCCACCTTTCCCATTTCTACAGCTAATGCAGAAGCGAGACCGCCGTTTTGCATTCCTACTTCTAAGGCGATGGTTCTAGCATCTTTCTTCTTAAGCTTGAATAATTTAGCGGCTCCGTATCCAAAGAAATAACCACCCACATTATGAAGTAAAACAGCAACAAACAATAGAGCTCCTACTTCTGCCAAAGAGGCCTGTCCTTTGGCCGTGACTGTAGTGATGACATAGATTATTCCAGCCATCGAGAAAAGAGGTAATATTTTTTTCACTTTGTTCATTAACGTTGGAAGGAATTTATTCAAGGCAAAGCCTAGAGCCACAGGAATTAGCACTATTTTACACATACTCCACATCATTCCTAGCGTATTTACTTCTATAAGTTCTCCGCCTAACCATTGCATCAGGTAGGGTGTAACAAAAGGAGCTAAAAGTGTTGCACAGACGGTCAAGGTGACGGATAGAGCAATATTCGCTTTAGCTAAAAGAGCCATAACATTTGAAGCCAAACCAGAAGGGCTACTTCCAATTAATATCATACCTGCGGCAATGGCCGGAGGGAAGCTAAAGATTTGTGTTAAACCAAATCCCCAAAGCGGCATGATCATAAATTGCAGACAAACACCAATCAATACCAGTTTGGGTGTCTTAATTACATTTGTAAAATCATCTAGGGTAATAGATGCCCCCATCCCAAACATGATGATTTGAAGAACTGGACCTATGAGCGATGTAAGCTCTAATCCACCAACGGTTATAAAATATTGGGGGAAATTGTACGCTATAATTACCATTACTATCACTAAAATGGTATAAAAGTAGTTTTTCATTTATTAGGGTTAATAAAATTTAATTCAGAGGAATAGCGAAAGAGTATACTTCCAGCTATCGCTTCTGAATCTATGAATAGGATTAATATCTAGGTATACTTTACTTAACTCCAAGTTCGGTCATGGCTATCTAGTTCATTCCACTCATTGGTAGGAGCAAAATACATGGTGCCACTTTTAAGATGTTCTTTCACTACTTTTTCATTCAAATCTATTCCTAAGCCTGGCTTTTCAGGAACCTTCACAAAACCATCTTTATAGATAGGCTTGTCAATGCCTCCAACCAAGTCTTCCCACCATGGGACATCGAAACTATGATGCTCCAGAGCCACAAAGTTTTCTGTAGCTGCCGCACAATGGATATTTGCCATGAAGGAGATCGGCGAACCTGCAAAATGCATCGCCATTGGGATACCATGTTCTTCGGCGTAGTCACCAATTTTTTTTGTTTCTATTAGGCCGCCTGAACTAGCCAAGTCTGGCTGAATCATAT
>JBNMFK010000209.1:0-7017 GCA_051269965.1 Algoriphagus sp.
TCACCAGTTGGGAAAGAAAGAGGATGTATTGGTCTATACAGAAATTGATAATTCCAATTATATAGGTACATACAAAAGTAGAGATGGTAAATGGATATGGATTTATTCAATGGCTACCACTTCTTCAGAGTTGCGATTTATAGATGCCAATAAGCCAACTAGTGACTTTAAAATCTTTCAATCTAGGATGGATGATGTCCTCTATGATGTCGGTGCTATGCCTGGAAAATTCCTAGTAAGAACCAATGACGACGCTGTGAACTTCAAAATAATGACGTGCCCAATTGGAGCTACAAGCAAGGGGAATTGGGAAGAATATATCCCTCATGATGAAGATGTTTTGATAGAAGGATTTACCGAGTTTACGGGTCATTTAGTACTGGATCAAAGAAGAAGCGGTCTTGCAGAACTAGCTGTCAGAAATTTAACGACCGATGATACACATTTGATTGCTTTCGATGAAGCTACGTATGATGCTAGTATAAGTACCAATGAGGAGTACGAGAGTACATTGCTTAGATACAAATATACCTCCATGATTACGCCAAGTTCCCTTTATGATTACGACATGAATAGCAAGGCGAAAGTGCTTTTAAAGCAACAGGAGGTACTAGGAGGGTACGATAAATCTGATTATATCACAGAAAGACTGTATGCTGTAGCCAGAGATGGCGTTAAAGTACCCATTTCTATTGTTTACAAGAAAGGGTTTAAGAAAAATGGAACGGCACCTGTCTTAGAATATGCGTATGGTTCTTACGGTTACAGTATAGATGCCTCTTTTAGCAGTACTCGTTTAAGTTTATTAAATCGTGGCTTTGCTTTTGCCATAGCACACATCAGAGGTGGTCAAGAAATGGGTAGACAGTGGTATCTTGACGGCAAACTGATGAATAAGATGAATACCTTCACAGATTTTGTGGACTGTGGTCAATATTTGATTGATGAATCCTATACTTCTGCAGAGCATCTTTACGCAAATGGCGGTTCCGCTGGGGGACTCTTAATGGGTGTTGTTGCCAATATCGCTTCAAAGCAATATAAAGGGATAATAGCCGATGTACCTTTTGTGGATGTAATAAATACGATGCTGGATGAGGATATTCCGCTCACGACTAACGAATATGAGGAGTGGGGAAATCCCAATGAGAAGACGGCTTATGATTATATGAAGTCGTACTCACCATATGAGAACATTGAAGCCAAGGATTATACCAATATCTTGATAACGACTGGACTGCATGACAGTCAAGTCCAATATTTTGAGCCTGCTAAATGGATTGCAAAACTGAGAGACACAAAAACGGATAGTAATACATTATTGATCCAAACTAACATGGAATTTGGCCACGGAGGTGCCTCTGGTAGGTTCGATTATCTGAAAGAAGTTGCTCTGAGATTTGCCTTTTTAATGGCCTTAGAAGAAAAAATAGATTAATTTTAAATCACTAAGCACAAACTTACGTTTTACGAGATCCATGAAGATAAAAAGTATCGTTGTAGAGGATGATTTAATTGCACGTAGAACGCTGGAGAATTTATGTCGCAATCATGATTTCATCCATCATTTAGAATCTTTTGAATCTGCGGAAGAAGCACTTCTATTCCTTGAGACCGTAGAAGTGGATTTGATTTGGCTTGATGTGCAAATGAAGGGTTTGACAGGTTTTGATTTAATAAAAAGGCTTACTATTAAGCCGTTTATTGTTATGACAACTTCAACTCCTGAATATGCTTACGAAGCATATCAGCATGATATTTTAGATTATATTCAGAAGCCAATAAGTCTTGTTAGATTTAAGGCAGCAGTGGATAAAGCCGTTAACTTAAAAAGTCTAAGTAGTAAAAAAGACGATGTTCCTCAGTTGAGCGAAGACATTTTTGTGAAAGTGGATAAAAAGTATATTAGGCTTGACATTAATGATATCTGCTATGTTGAAAACCTGAGTGATTACGTAAAAATTTATACTTCCAATAAGGAAGTGCACATAATACATTCGACACTTAAAAGTTTGAAGGAGAAATTGGGGGGACGTTTTTTTAGAGTACATCGTTCATACCTCGTCAATTTAAGTAAAATACAGGATGTAGATGATAACAATCTTATCATTGGGGGTAAAGTAATTCCTATCAGTAGAAGGGTCAAGGCAGATTTCATGGAGAAATTAAATATATTATAGGTCCTCTAAGTTGTTCTAACTAACAGAATAATGAAGTTTTAATTTCACCGCACTATTTTTTTTAGTCTTGAGCTGTAATGGTGCTAACATAAATTAAAGCTCAGTCCCTTTTTTTAAGCCATTGAAACTGACAATGTAGGGTTAAATAATTTAGCGTTTGATAAACCATATTTGTCAGTTTTTGGATGGTCTCCAATTTTATTTTCAAGAGTTTTTTTAGTCTTAATTTCTCTATAGCTAGCGGAGATGGTATTTGTATAGCTAATGCTTCCGTTTTTTGTGATAATTTTCAACCTATAGTTGTTTTGGCCTGTGATGGGGTTTAGGTCAACAGAATTATATTTCAATGCTTTTGACGAAGAAAAACCTCTCATTTCTTGAAGCGTTTCAAACTTTTCTGTGTAATCAGCTTTTTCTAATTCAATAGTTTCAATTTGACTTCCTTCATTGGAGAACCATGAGATAAGAATTTTTCCACCGATATTTTTAAAAGAGAAATCTGAGATGGAAAATTTCGCAATGCTGTAGTTTACTACTGGTGCTTCAGCCTCGTTTTTGTTATCACTGGCATAACCTGAAACAGAGAATAAAATTGTTGCAGAAAGTATTTGGAGTGTTTTTAGCATTTTTTAATTTCTAAAAGCGGTGTTCATTCACCAACTCAATAGTTTAAAGGTAAATAAGTCAGTGTCACCAAAAGTCTATTTTCGATGAGTGGTGTGGTCGTTTCTATAAACGGATAGTATTGGACGTTAAATGAAATAAAAAAACTTAAAAATTAGGACTTATACCTTTATTCAGATGCTTAAGTTATTTTATCTAAGGACGAACGAGATTGTTTTGACTTATCAATTGGTAGGTATTTTTGAGAAAAACGCCTATTTTTTTATAAACATTTTAAGGCTACTACACTACAAAAGACTTTTTATAAAAAGCTTATTAAACCCTTCTATTCTGAAAATATTTTGATTTACGAATTTGAATCAAAGAGTTAAGTTTGACTTATTACAGACTAAATATATTTTAGGATTACTAAATAATTCATAACATTGAAGCAGCGATTTTTTAATGTCAACGCTTTTACAAAAAAAGTTAGCAGAAAATCAAGCGAAACTTTATTTTTGAATAAATAGCCTGTTTTTAAGCGATTGAAAATAATAATGATAGACTAAACAACTTGGCGTTAGACAAACCATATTTGTTACTCTTTGGCATTGCTTCAATTGTATTTTCAGAAGACTTCTGCGTCTCCACTTCTCTATAGCCAGCAGAGATAGTATCTGTGTAACTAACCCTTCCGTCTTTTGTAATAATTTTCAATCTATAGTTATTTTGACCTGTGATAGGGTGCAGATCAACAGAATTATATTTTAATGCTCTTGACGAAGAAAAACCTCTCATTGATTCAAGCTTTTCAAACTTCTCTGTGTAATCAGCTTTTTCTAATTCAATAGTTTCAATTTGGCTTCCTTCAATAGATAACCATGAGATAAGAATTTTTCCACCAATATTTTTAAAAGAGAAATCTGAGATGGAAACCTTCGCAATACTATAATTTATGATTGATGCTTCAGCTTCGCTTTTGTTATCAATGGCATAACTTGAAACGGAGTAGAAAACTATCGAAGAAAGTATTGAAAGAATTTTTAACATCTTTTAATTTCCAAAAGCGGTCTTTAGTTTAACGCCTTGTCAATCTAAGGTATATAAGTCTGAGACTACAAGAGTCTATTTTCGACGAGTGGTTTAAGGGTTCAGATAAATGGATAGTATTTGACGTTAAATGAAATATGAAAACTTAAAAATTAGGACTTATAGCTTTATTCGAGTGCTTAAGTTTGTTTATATAAGGACGAACGAGTTGATTTTGATCTATCAATTGATAGTCTTTTGGGGAGAAGGTGCCTAATAAAGGTTTTAATAAAACCATTTTTAACTTTGAAGTGTTTTTTGATGGAAAGGCTTTCTATCACAAGCATCTTATACATATAAACTATGAAGGGATTTAGATTTACGAATTACATACCTGAAACAAAAGGAGGAGCAGACTTTGAAAAGCTCTTAGACATATTTCAGCAACTGCTGCTAATCTTTGCTGGTGATGTGGGCGAGTCGCTTAATTACATGAGTGAGTTGGATAGGCAGCATAATATTACTACTGATAAGTACGCTATGGCGGACTTTATTCAAGACTTGAAGGATAAAGGTTACATCAAAGAAGAAAAACAAGAAGGCGGTGGAGGAATGGTCTTGACACCTAAGAGTGAGAAAAGTATCAGAAAGCGAAGTCTTGACGAAATTTTTGGAAAACTCAAAAGAACAAAAGGCGGAGGGAATCACAAATCTAAGTTTCCTGGGCAGGGTGGAGAAAAGAGCAGCGATATAAGGCCTTTTCAATTTGGAGATAGCCTAGACCAAATAAGCATGACAGAGAGTCTTAAAAATGCTCAGGTTAATAGTGGACTTGATGATGACTTTATGCTTACTGAAAGAGACTTAGAGGTCATGGATACAGAAAGCAATCTTAATACATCAACAGTGCTCATGATTGACATAAGTCACTCGATGATTCTCTATGGAGAAGATAGGATTACCCCGGCAAAAAAAGTGGCACTTGCCATGGCAGAACTTATTAAAACGCGTTATCCAAAAGATAACCTTGATATTCTAGTTTTTGGAAATGATGCCTGGACTATAAAGCTAAAAGACATACCTTACTTAGAGGTTGGTCCATATCATACCAATACGGTGGCTGGCCTTGAACTTGCTATGGACTTACTTCGTCGTAGAAAAACGAAGAACAAGCAGATTTTTATGATTACAGATGGCAAGCCGACCTGTCTAAAAGAAGGCTTAAATTACTATAAGAATGCCTTTGGTTTGGACAGAAAGATTGTCAACAAGACTTTGACCATCGCGGCACAGGCCAGAAGACTGTCTATACCCATTACTACTTTTATGATTGCTTCTGACCCATACTTAAAGCAATTTGTAAGAGATTTCACGAAGGTTAATAACGGCAGAGCTTATTACTCCAATTTGGATGGCTTAGGTGGCTTTGTTCTAGAGGACTTTGAGAAGAATAGAAGGAAGAACGTGAGATGATTTTTAGTAAATGACAAAAAAAGAACGCTACGACGGCATAGTAGATTATTTTGCAGAATTTCAGCCAAACCCCGAAACAGAACTGCAATACACAAATCCCTTTGAACTTATAGTGGCTGTTGTTCTTTCGGCCCAGTGCACAGATAAACGAGTGAATATAGTTACGCCTTCTCTTTTTGATACCTTTCCAAACGCGGCATCCATGGCCGCAGGAACTCAGGAAGAAGTTTTTGAATTGATTAGAAGTATTTCTTACCCTAATAACAAGGCGAAACATCTGGTGGGCTTGGGCAGAATGCTCATGAATGATTTTATGGGAGAGGTTCCTGCTACCATTGATGAATTGGTAAAACTACCTGGTGTTGGACGAAAAACAGCGAATGTAATAGCTTCTGTCGTTCATAATTTACCTACCATGGCGGTAGATACTCATGTTTTTAGGGTATCTCATAGGCTTGGTTTGGTTTCTCCTAAATCAAAAACGCCGCTTACTGTGGAGAAAGAATTAGTTAAAACGTTCTCAGACGAAATTATACCCAAGGCCCATCATTGGCTTATTTTGCATGGAAGGTACACTTGTTTAGCCAGAAGCCCTAAATGTACCGAATGTGGTATCACCGAGCTTTGTAAATCCTACACTAAAATCCAAAAATTGGGTATAAAGGCTGTGGATAGTAAGCTACCAAGTATCAACTAGAAAAATCTTGTATCATGTTTCAAGACAAAAGCCTGAAGTCCTTAATGAACAATTATGCCAAATCTGGAGTGGTAGAATGGATTGGTGTTAGAAAAGAAATTGGAGAAGACTTGGAAGAATTAGACCAAGTAAACGTGTCGATTGAAAAAGGTCTAGAGCGAGACCACTATCATGGGACGAATAAAAAAAGGCAAGTCACACTTATACAAAAAGAGCATATTGCCGCAGTTTCTGCGATGATGGGTAGGGAGGAACTAAATCCACAATTATTAAGAAGAAATCTTGTAATCTCAGGCCTGAACTTATTGGCCTTAAAAGATAAACGGTTTAGAATAGGAACAGTAGTTTTAGAAATGACAGGTTTGTGTCATCCATGTAGCCGCATGGAGAAAAATCTTGGAAATGGCGGTTATAATGCCATGAGAAGTCATGGTGGCATTACAGCCAGGGTTTTGGAAGATGGCGAAATTAAAAAAGGCGATAAACTAGAGGTGCTAGAAAACTGAAATACAGCTATTTTTTTAATATCAATGCCGGCCTTATGAATTATTGCTAAGTTAAATATGAGCCAAACGCTAACTTTGGGACGATTTTGTGGCATTAGGTAAAGACTACTGGAGAGGGCGTAGAAACTACGACGCTATAAAACATTTGAAGGCTATGAAAGGTTGATGATGACGTTTTCTTTTGGCATTCTAATGCTAGAAAGGATTGCGTAGGTATGGCCAATGTGTTAAAGGAGTTGTACCTATATCCCACGAATGACGAAGGCCGCTAGGTAGTAGTATTAGTGCCTGTAAGAAAATTCAAAAGAAGGGTAAGTCTACAAGAAACTAAGGACGATGATCGTTTGTAAGGATATCTTTCAGGTAAGGTTAATGTGACTATCCGTTACCGAAAGAAGCTTTTGATATAATTTTAGAGAAATCTAAGCAAAATGGCCTTAGGGCTACTTTTCATGAGAAAACTATGTGTTAAATATTTGTTCATTTTCCTTTTTTTGGGATATAATACGGTTTATGCACAATTAGAAAA
>JBNMFK010000210.1:0-7007 GCA_051269965.1 Algoriphagus sp.
ATAGGTTGAGTAACCTATTAGGATAAAAGCAAAAGAAATCAAAGCAGTATTTACCCAAACCTTAGACTTTCTACCTGACCAAATTATTCCATAAACTAAAACTCCGATTAATAAGAGGATAAAAAAGGCCATTCCTGAGCCAAATGGAAGGCCAAGTGTATTGACAAAAAACCTCTCAAAAGCGAAACTTAACGTAGGAATACCTGTAATTACCCCCACCATAATAGCTCCTAGTATGACTAAGCCTATCAAAAATGACATAATCACACCCCTCAAGCTTACTTTTTGGGTCTTTTTATAATATACCCATAGGCCTAAAGCGGGAATAGTAACTAAATTCAAGAGGTGAACACCAATAGACAGTCCTACCAAATAGGCTATAAAAATCAGCCATTTATTTCCGGTCGCCTCGTCTTTAATTAGTTCCCATTTCAATACTGCCCAAATGACAATGGCTGTAAAAAATGAAGACATTCCGTATACCTCAGCTTCTACAGCCGAAAACCAAAATGAATCTGACCAAGTATAGGCCAAAGCACCTACTAAGCTTGCTCCAAGAATTAAAATCTGCTGCGAGCTAGTCAAGTCTTCGCCTTTGGTGTCCAATATTTTTCTACCTAATAAGGAGATCGTCCAGTACATGAAAAGAATGGTAAAAGCACTGGCCAGTACCGAAAGCATATTAACCATCAATGCCACTTTCTCTACATTTCCTCCTGCAAAAAGCGAAGCAAGTCTGCCAAGAAGTAGGAAAAATGGAGCACCTGCAGGATGTGGCACTTGGAGTTTAAAAGCACAGGCTATAAACTCTCCACAATCCCAAAAACTAGCGGTGGGCTCCACTGTTAATGTATAAGTTACAAGGGCAATGAGGAAAGCAGTCCATCCGCCAATTGTATTTAATTTTTTAAAATCCATACGTGATATGTTAGATACTTAAGTTTTTAAGGGTTTGAGTCGCCAAAGAAACAAAATTCAGTCCAAACCATTTTAATCAAACACTTTAAATAGTGTTAATTATGAATTCAATGTTTTGTCCTTTTTTAGGCTCTTTCTTGGCCTTCTCTGATTTTTAGTTGTTTGCCTAGGTTTAAATTCTTCTCTATGACTTTTCTTATCAATTCAAAGTCAGCAACATTAGCTACAAAATCAACCTTATTTACATCAATTTCGATCATTTTCCCATGCTTGTATAGGCTTGAAAAACTTTCGTAGAGCACATTAAGGCTCGACAAGTAGTTTGGGTCAATGTTCTCTTCATAAGCTCTGCCCCTTTTTTTGATTTGCCCCAATAGCTTGGGAATATCTGCCTTCAGATAAATCATTAGATCAGGTGGACTAATTGCCTTCATAATAGTGGTAAAGAGGCTTTTGTAGGTTTGGAAATCTGTTTCATTTAAATGCCCAGAATCATAAAGGTTCTGAGCAAAGATATAGGCATCTTCATAGATGGTTCTATCTTGAATAATGGTTTTATGACCATTTGACTTGATTTTAAGCACCTGCTCAAACCTGGAATTCAAGAAAAAGACCTGTAACTTAAAAGACCATTTCGGCATATCGTTATAAAATGGAGCTAAATATGGGTTATTCTCAACCGCTTCATAGTAGACATCCCATCCGTAATGTTCGGCTAATTTTTCTGCTAGCGTAGTTTTGCCGGCTCCAATGTTACCGGTTATGGCAATATGCATAAGTCCATTAAATGTATAAATTACGCTCAAAATTAATGTTTATACTTGAAGTCTTCATTCAATTTAACTTGAAATTATCTTTAGTCAGGCATTTTATTCTTGAACCCTCTTTATATCTCTTTTTATTAAGAAAAACAATTAATGAAGAATATTCAGGTCAATTCGGAAGCTAAACAAAGCCATTTATAATATTCAAACCTTTCTTATCTTTGTGGTCGAATTTATTTTTTGATATGCAAGAGTTCAACGTTTTACTTTACTACATCTATTCTCCGATAGAAAACCTGGTGTTATACCGGGACATCCACCATCAATTTTGTCTGGACAACAATCTTCTTGGACGAGTAATAGTTGCTCCTGAAGGCCTTAATGGAACTGTTTCAGGCTTGAAAAGTGATTGCCGAGCTTATATGACGTGGATCAGGTCTGACGAGCGTTTTACTAAAGTACAATTCAAGATAGAAACTCATGAATATCATACTTTTAACAAGCTTTATGTCCGTATAAAAGAAGAAATAGTTCATTCTGAGTTGGGTGTGAATCCTTTTATAAAAACAGGTATTCATCTAGAGCCTAGTGAGTTTAAAGAAATGATGAATGATGAAGACGTGGTCTTAGTGGATATGCGTTCTAATTATGAACATGCTGTAGGAAAGTTTAAAGGAGCTGTAACTTTTGATATGGGTAATTTAAGGGAGTTACCAGATCACATTCAAGAGATAGAGCACTTAAGGGACAAAAAGATAATTACATACTGCACTGGTGGTATAAAGTGTGAAAAGGCAAGTGCATACCTCCTAGATCAAGGTTTTGAGAATGTCTATCAATTGCATGGGGGTATTATTAAATATGGTCTTGAGTCTGGTGGTGAGAATTTTGACGGGAAATGCTATGTTTTTGATGGCCGACTCACTAAAGATGTTAACACCGTAAATCCAGAGGTTATTTCTGAATGTCATGTCTGTCAAATAAAATGTGACAGAATGGTGAACTGTGCTAATCCCGCATGCAACAAGCACGTATCCATTTGCGAGAGCTGCTGTGATAAACTAGAAGGGTCCTGCTCTCAGGCATGTCAAGAACATCCAAAAAAGAGATACTACGACGGAACTGGTAATTACCAAAAGACCTTAGAAGGTTATAACCCTGAGGGAGCCGCACGAACCCGCAAAAAAACCAAGAAGTTACATATTGTGGAGAATTTGGGACTTTAGCAGGAGGATATTAGTATTCATGAGCCCTGTAGTCTCTCTATGTTTAACAGTTTCTGATTATCACATCAATAGGTCAATTTTGTAGGGAGAGTCTAATCTCCTTTACTACCTTTACATAAAGAAAAAAAAGACAACAAACTATAGATGAAGCCACTAATTCTCGTAAGTAATGATGATGGAATCACGTCAAAAGGCATAGCCGTATTGATTGAGGCTGTTAAGGAAATAGGTGAAGTATTTGTTTTAGCTCCAGATAGCCCTAATTCAGGTATGGGACACGCCATAACCGTTGATAAGACCTTACATACCAAAAAATCTAATATTCATGAAGGTATTGAGGCTTATGAGTGCAGTGGAACACCTGCCGACTGTGTCAAACTTGCAAAACACGAATACCTTAAAGGTAGAAAGATAGACTTGGTAGTAAGTGGTGTTAATCATGGCCATAATGCCTCAATTTCTGTGATTTATTCAGGAACTATGGCTGCTGCCAGAGAAGCTTCTATCGAAGGTATTCCCGCTATCGGCTTCTCTATTGATGATTTTGATTATGATGCAGATTTCTCACATATAAAGTCATATATCGTTCAAATCTGTAAAGCAGCCCTCAAAAATGGGATTCCAAAACATAATGCACTTAATGTTAACTTTCCCAAAAAGTCTGAAGAACCTATAAAAGGTGTAAAAATCGTGAGACAGACCGACGGATTTTGGAAAGAAACCTTTGATGCCCGGAAAGATCCATATGGTAGACCCTATTATTGGATGGGAGGAGAATTCCTTAATCATGAACCAGAATCAACAGATACGGATGTATGGTGTATGGAAAACAACTATGTCGGTATAGTTCCTTGCCAGTTTGATATGACTGATTATGATTCTGTTAAAACACTTTCTGATTGGAAATTTTAAACTGGGATGCTAGTTGCTGGCCGGATAATCTTAGCGTTTAAGTAAACTATAACTTCTTGATTCTTGCTAACTTTAAAATTCCAGCCACACTTAACGAATCCGTAATTTCATTGTTCATGACCATTTCTAGGGCCTCTGAAATATGAATACGCTTTATTTTAAGATCTTCGGTGTCTTCTGGTTGAGCTTCTAATTGTGTGATACCTTCAGCCAAGTAGACATAGCCTACCTCCCTGCACACCGAATTGGACGTATGGATTTTGCATAACATCTTATATTCTTTGGCCACAAGTCCCGTTTCTTCTTTTAGCTCTCTTTTAGCAGCATCTAACCATTCTTCGCCTATTGGGCAACCTCCTTCTGGAATTTCCCAAGAATACTCGTCTAAGGGTACACGGTATTGGCCCACCAAATAGGTGAAGCCATCTTCGTCAACAGGAATAACACCAATGGCAATATTTTTAAAATTTACCTGACCATAAATCGCAGGATTTCCATTGGGATTAAGCATTTCTTTGTGAACCACCTCTATCCAGTTGTTTTCATAAGCCGTACGTTTAGAAATTGTTTTCCACGAGTTTTCCATAAAGACAAAATTAGGGGTTTTTCAAAATGGAAACAGTTATTCTCTTTTAAAACCTTGTATTTTTAAGTCAATTATTATTCGTAAGAATAACAGAAACCCTTTTACCAAAGCTAAATGAAAAAACTAATCTACTTAGTTACCCTTTCTTTTTTAATACTCTCATGCTCTAAAGAGCGAGGATCCAAGCTTCCTAATACGCTAAGCCAGCAAGAAAAGACAGATGGCTGGAAATTACTTTTTAATGGTGAAAGCACTTCCGGTTGGCATCTTTACAACAAGGGAGAGGTGTCCTCTGCCTGGATAGTCATTGATGGAACATTATACTGCAAACCAGATACTTTTACAGTAGAACATGGCGATTTAGTGAGCAATGAGACTTACAGAGATTATGAGCTTAAATTCGATTGGAATATTTCTAAAGCTGGTAATAGTGGTGTTTTTGTAAATGTAATGGAGGCAAAAGAGAACCCGACAGCCTGGACCTCTGGTCCTGAATATCAAATCTTAGATAATGCTGGCGTCACCGCCAAATATTTAGAAGATAGTACTCGCTGGGCAGCTTGCCTTTATGGCTTTCAAAAGATAAAAAATACTGTTACACCTAAGCCTTCTGGCAGCTGGAATCATTCTTCCATTATTCAGAAAGATGGTAAAATAACGTTTTGGTTAAATGGTGTTCTAACTGCCGAAGAAGACTTTAATGGCATTATCTGGAAGAATCTTGTGGCTAACAGCAACTTTAAAACGTTCAGTAATTTTGGATCTTATACGAGTGGTCACATCGCCCTGCAAGATTGGTCTAAGGGAGTTTCTTTCAGGAATATTATGATCAAGGAATTATAAAAAGAAAAGCCGAAGAATATTATTATTCTCCGGCTGTATCTATCATTTAGAATCACTATCCTTTCTAAATGCTAGCTTCAATATTTCATTACACCTTGCCTAAGGCCAACAAGTTTCACAAACTCATTTCTGGTTGATTCTTCCAGAAATTTGCCTCCGTAGAACGTAGTCACCGTCGATGACGTCTGATCGTTTATTCCTCTAGAGGAAACACACATGTGATCCGCATCTAATATAACGGCCACACTGTCTGTCCCTAAGACAGTTCTTAATGCTTCTCCTATTTGGATGGTCATTCGCTCTTGGACCTGCGGTCTTCTAGCAAAATGATTAACCACCCTGTGTAGTTTTGAAAGGCCTATAACTTGTCCATTAGCTACGTAAGCTATATGAGCTTTCCCAACGATCGGCACAAAATGGTGCTCACAATTAGAATGGAACATAATATCTCTTTCTACAAGCATCTCATTATACTTATAATGGTTTTTAAAGTGTGTAAGTGCTGGTAAGTTTTTCGGATTTAAGCCAGAAAATAACTCTTTAACATACATTTTTGCGACCCTACGAGGTGTTCCACTAAGACTATCATCAGTTAAATCTAAGCCCATAATTTCCATAATCTCACGGAAATGTTCTTCGATTTTCTCCATTTTAGTATCATCATCCATCTCAAAAGCGTCTGGACGAAGCGGTGTATCAAAAATGTTATTGGTAATATGATCGTCCCCAATTTCCTCTATCAGGCGGTCTTTTTTCTCAGACTGGATATTCGACATAATTTCTATCTGTTTCGTAGAGTCTGACCTGAATGTCAAACGCTGGATTATTTAAGGCTTTTTCTAATTTTTGATGAATTACAATGGCAATATTTTCTGCCGTAGGGTTTAAAGCCTTGAAATCTGGAACATCTAGATTTAGGTTTTTGTGGTCAAAAACATCTAAAATGTTTTCTTTGATCGCATCTGATAAATGTTTAATGTCAATGACGTATCCAGTTACTGGGTCTATCTCTCCTATAACTTTTACTTCGAGGTTATAGTTATGACCATGATAATTGGGATTATTACATTTACCAAAAACGTCATTGTTTTTTTCATCTGACCACACTGGATTGTACAGCCTATGGGCAGCATTGAAATGCTCTTTTCTAAAAACAGCTACTTTTTTATTCAATTTATTTAGAGTTTAGGAATAAGAAATTTACAACAAAGTGTGTGTTCTATATTTCAATATCAAAATTTGTATACAGGACATTTATAACTAAGATTTCAGATATTACGTTCCTGACAAATACAATTGTCCAAGGTTTTATAATCCGAATGGCACTTAAAATACAAATGCATTATTAAGATATATTAAGACGTTTTACCTATTTTTAAAATAATTTAATAACTAACCTAATTGTATGACTGATAATCGTTCTAAAAACAACCTTATTCCCATGCTCATTATCGGAGCTATGTTCTTCATTTTTGGATTTGTAACTTGGATAAACGGGGTTTTAATTCCGTTTATGAAAACAATAAATGAATTATCAGACACCCAAGCCTATTTAGTGGCTACCGCTTCTTATGTTGCTTTTGTGGTGATGGCATTACCCTCTTCTTATTTATTAAAAAAAGTAGGTTATAAAAAAGGAATGTCAATAGGCTTAATGATCATGGCTGTTGGGGCCTTGGTATTTATACCTGCCGCGGAAGCCAGAACGTATTGGATGTTTTTAGCTGGTATATTTATTCAAGGCACCGGTATGACGCT
>JBNMFK010000211.1:0-6989 GCA_051269965.1 Algoriphagus sp.
CAACCTTTTCTCTTATAAAGGTGGTGTCGTCAAAGTTGTTCTTTAGACTCAGTTTCTTGAATCCATAAAAACGCTGGTGATCTATCTGAGGATATTCATCCTCAAATTCATCAAAATCTAGTTTAAAATAAAGCTTAGAGCTTCCTGCTCCCCAGTTAGACTGCAGGCTTGAGTTCTCTTTAAACCTTACTCCAACGCTGTACCCATTCCTTGTCTTCATAAAAGACCTCCGCAGAAACAAATATGGGATTTTCCATAGCCGTAAGTCCTCCTGCAGGACCACAACTTGTTCCACCATATTTACTGATCATATCTGCAAGCATGCTGCTCCATCTATCTTCTGTGATAACAATATCTAAACGCTGTACGGCCTCATCATTGAATATTGTCCTGTCATCGTTTGTTCCAGATTTGCTATGACTTTGGTCCGTCCAACCAAGTATCTTAAAAGTAGTATCATCAAAAACAACTTCTATGGGTTCATCAATTATTGGATCTATTAATACATCCTTATCAGAACAAGCTAAGAATACCGTGGATCCAAGGACTAAAAAGAAAGTGGTACGATGACCGAAAATAAAACTTTATTTTCGGTCATATGTATCTAACAGCCATTGTTAATTCTAAGCTTTAGATATCATTGCTATTAAAACTTGCGGTGAGTTTTAAGAATATTTCGAGAGCTTTATTCTGGCTAGGCTATTGCTCATTTAAAAAAAAGTATTTCAGCCTTATTCCTTGTAAAGACAAAAAGGACAAGAGAATATCCCAAGTCCTTTTTTTAACAATAAACCTTAATCATAAACTATGAAAATAAATCTTAATTCTTACTTAATGATGACTCTCTGACATTCAACACTTTGAATTCTGTTCGTCTGTTTAATTGATGTTGCCTCTGTCCACACTTCACGCCATCTCTGCATCCGTTTACTAACCTAGACTCTCCGTAACCCTTGGCTACCATTCTCTCTGCTCCTATTCCTCGCTTTACTAGAAAGTCGACTACAGCTTGTGCTCTATTCTCAGAAAGAGTCTGATTAAAATCTGTTTCTGACCTACTGTCTGTGTGAGATCTGAGCTCTATCACTAAACTCGGATACTTTTTAAGAACTGGCAAAACCGTTGTTTCTAATTCCTTTCTCGCATCTCTTCGAATATCGTATTTACCGTAGTTATAATAAATGTTTTCAATTCTAAATATGTCACCTTCACCAATCATGCCAAGATTCTGTTCATAAGTCCTATTTTCTCTTCTTTTTGGTTTTACTTTACCAATTTGCTCTGTATTTGTGGCATAATTCTCCTTCACCGCAGAAACTACGTATTTTCCTTTTTTTGTAGGCTGAAACTCATATTTACCATCTTTTCCTGTTATTACAGTCTCACTAGAATCATCATTTTGGTTCGTTAAAACGACGGTAGCACCTGGTATAGATTCGTTGGTTAATTCTGAGCGAATAGTTCCTTTAACCAAAGGTAATTTGGAGGGCTGAAGATATATTTTTATCTCTGAATCAGACGCTGAATGGGTAGCCATACTTCCGTAGCTCACGGAGTTTACTTCATAGCCTTCTTTGAAGGCTTTAAACTCATACTCCAATCCGGTAGCCATACAGATACCTACTTTCCCGGACCCATCAGTAATCAATAAATCCTGATTTACACCTTTTTTAATCAGCCTAACCTCTGTCCTTGGAAGGGGCTCTTCGGTAATCGCATCAAACACCAAAATTTTAAGTTGGCGACACTGCCTACTAAAAGCATAAATATTATCGTCTGAATAGCCTTTTTCTCTATTTGAAGAGAAAAAACCAGAGTTTCGGCCGGCATCTGTAATTATTCCGAAATCGTCCTTTTCAGAATTTACCGGTGATCCCAAATTTTCAGGAATAGAAAGTGGTTTGTCATTCTCTACTTCTACGTAAAAAATATCTAAGCCTCCAAGACCTGCGTGACCATTGGATGCAAAATATATATTATCTAATGCGTCTATGAAGGGGAACATCTCATCGCCTTCAGTATTAATGTCTATACCCATATTTACAGGAACACCCCAGCTACCTCCATTATAATCCACCACATATAAGTCTGTTCCTCCAAAGCCGCCTGGCATATCAGATACAAAATACATTTTAGAGTTATCTCTGTTTAAAGAAGGATGTCCACACGAGTATTCATCAGAATTAAAGGGCAACTCGTCTATATGGTTCCATTTGTCACCATCGTACTTGGAAGAATATAATTTAAGTTTATTGATGCCTTGGTCGCTTTTTTTGGCGGTGCCTAAGTAGTTATTTCTTGTAAAAATGACTTGCTTTTGGTCATTAAAGAAAGTGACTGGTCCTTCATGATACTTAGAATTGATTTTTTTACTAAAAACTTCCATGTCATCTAAAGCAGCCAATTCTCCACTTTTAGCACCAGAAATTTTTGCCGTTGGCTTACTGCCCCACTTTACCGACAACGACGTCGTATCTGGATACTCAAATAAGTCCAAGAAAGGAGTCTGATTATTCATAAACACCCTTTTAATAAGACTATTCTCATCCCTTGCCGAAACAAATACTAAACCTTTGCCATAATACATAGGGCTAAAATCTGCCTGCCGTGAGTTCAAAGCATCTAAGTATTTTATCTGGTATAAAGAGGAATCTCTATAAAAGTTAGTCCGGTCCATGTAGGCCACTGTAAAGTTCTTTGCTCTTAAGTCGCTCGTCTGTCTTTCGCCATAGGCGGAATAATACTTCTGAGATTCTCTATATTTTGAATTTGAAGCTAAGACTTGGGCAAAACTAAGGTACTCTTTACTGTCTAAAATACTTTCATGGTCTTTGAATAGCTTTCTATAGACACGTTCTGCGTTGGTGAAGTCTTGAAGTTTTTTATAGCAGAAAGCCAATTTAGAAAGACCTTCTGGCAAATCTTCATGATCAGATTTAGCACCCTCCACAAAATCTTCATAATGCTTTAGGGCTTCTACCCAACTTAACTTGGCGTAATCACGATTTCCAGCTTTCAGACTGGCTTGCGAAAATGACTGAAGGACTATTAGAGTTAAGACGATTAGTAGCCCCGCACTTTTCTTAAAAATGGATATTTGGGTTTTCATTTTCCTTACTAGGATTTGCACAATAACTGAGGCTACCAAAAGCATGCCAAAAAAGAAATGACCTCCTATTTTTAATCGAAAATGGCTATTATAAGTCTGTAAATGTCAATTTCAACAAGGTGGGCGTATTTTTATCAACTTTATAATCATCTGAAATTCTATGACCAAGTAGCCATACCACTTCACCGGCGGAGCACAACACAAGCGTTTTATCCTTTACAGGTAAGGGTACTTTTTTATCAATAAGGAAGTCTGAGATCAACTTAGTCTGTTTCATACCAAATGGCCTAAACCTATCACCGTTTTGCCAATTTCGTAACTTTAATGGAAACTTTAGCTTGCTAAAATCTAAATACGCTTTATCCGGAGACTTTAAAGAATCATTTGTTGGGAAATCTACCACTTCTTCTAGTTTTAAAGTTCCAATTTTAGTCTCCACGACAGATTGTTTCAAAGAAATGGTTTCCTCTACCTGGTTTGCAGATGTAAAAGGCTTAACTAAAATCTCCTCACGATCAAAAGTTAATTGATGTGTAGCACTAATGAATTGCTTTCCAGAAAGTCTTATTTCTTCTTTAAAAATAGCTTTTACAGTACCATAGTTGAAAGCCAACTGATCCAACCAAAACTCGATTAAAAGTCTATTCTCTAGGTCGAAGAAATCAATTTTAAAAATAGTTAGCAAACCATTTTCAGAACGAATATATTTTTTTTTAAAAAATTCAACCTTCGTATTTATAAAAAAAAGAGCTTTTGCTACACGCTCGCTTGTTTGAAGGAATCCTTCCTTTAAACTCGGATTTATTTCTTCTAGAAGTGGCACTACTTGATGTCGAATGAAGTTCCTGTGATATTTAACAGAGACATTAGAACTATCTTCTCTAAAAGGAATTTTCTCTTGTTTTACGTAGGCTAATATCCCTTCTTTTTGGGCAAATAATAGTGGTCTTAAAATGCCATGATGCAAAGGCAAAATACCCTTTAATCCATTTATACCTGTCCCTCTAGTAAGGTTTAAAAGAGCAGTTTCCAGAGAATCGCCAGCGTGGTGGCCCGTCGCAATAAAATCTATTTTATGCTTCAACTTTAATCTCGAAAACCAATCATATCTCAAATTTCTAGCTATCATTTGTGTAGAAACACCAACCCTTTTAGCTTCTTTTAGAGTGTCAAACCTGATGCTCTCGAAAGGAATATTTTTGGACTTGCAATACTGGTTTATCATAGCTTCATCTTCCACAGAGGCCTCTGCTCTCAAGGAAAAGTTACAATGAGCCACAAAAAGATCATGCCCCGATTTTTGAAAAAGATGAAGCATACACATAGAATCTACGCCACCGCTTACGGCTAAGAGGATTCGAGATTTCTCAGGTATGCCAATAGACTCATTAAGGTATGTTAAAAAGGCTTTTTCCAGAATTATAAAGTGTCAAGTTGCCACAAAAATAAGCTAAATTTGTCTTGAAATACACAAATCATGCTGCCGAGCAAGGTCTTCTCTTATTTATTGTTCTTCGTTCTATTGACTTGCTTAAAGTCATTGGCTCAAAAACCGCTTAATCCAGTAGTAGATACAGGCCCAAAATCAAAAATAGAGCTTATCAGAGGAGATTCTATGCTTGTTCAAAACCTAGTTAGGACTTTTTACGGGGATGTCCGCTTTTTACATCGGGGAATTTACCTTTTTTGCCGTAAGGCTATTCATAATTCTGGAAGTAATAATCTAGTAGCCTATGGTAACATTAAAATAAATCAAGGTGACACCCTGACGATAACTGGAGACACGCTCTATTATGATGGAAATACGCGTATCGCAAAAATTCAAGGTCGGAAAGTAGTTTTGACTGACGATGACTTAACATTGGTGTCCACTCGAATGAATTATGACGTCAATAATGACTTGGCTAATTATAATACACCCGGAATTATCAATCAAGATTCTATCCAATTGAGTAGTGAAACAGGGCTCTACAATACGAGGAATAAAGTTTTTAATTATTATGGAGACGTAGAAATTTTACATCCTGATTTTGTTCTCTGTACAGATACACTGCTGTACAACAGTAATTCCAAAAGGGCAGATTTTAATTCTTTCACCACCATTAATTCTCTTGAAGGCCTTCTTTCGGCTTCAGAGGGTTATTATTTTACGAACACAAAAAAGTCCAAGTTTTTTGGACGTTCACTGGTTGAAAACGATGAATATACTTTGGAAGCAGATACCCTAGATTTTGATTTAGAAACTGAAGAAGGTTATGGAGTTGGCCAAGTCGCTTTTTTTAATAAAAGAGATAGCGTTTTTATCAATGGTGATTTTGGCGAAAAGGTAGCAGCAAAAGGCTTTACCAAAATAACAGGCAACACACTGATGAGATCGGTCACTAAAGGAGATACCCTATTCTTGAGAGCAAATTATATCTATGCCTACGACCATTTAGAAGATGCGATAAGTACAGATACGACGCTGATAATAGACTCTTTAGGGGGTGCTACGAATAGTCCCAAAGATAGCATTCCGACATCAAAGATTGTAATTTCCCACTTAGATAGCCTTTCTGAGAAAGATATATCTCCTAGCCTTCATTTCCCTCCAGATACTTTGGTTGCTATTGATTCCTTACAGCTTTGCACAAGTCCAGATACGCTTAATCGAGGAACTACTGATTCTTCGTTTGTCAAAAAGGAAAAAAACAAAATGGAATTTATTATCGCTCATGGCAATGTTAAGATTTACCGTGACGATTTTCAGGCCAAATGCGACTCCCTGACCTACAACTTAGTAGATTCCATCATTACTTTCATGCTAAGTCCCATAATATGGAGTATTGATAATCAGTTGGAGGGAAACACCATCACGACAAACCTTGTCAACAACAAAATCAAAACTATGTTTCTGGATGATAAGAGTTTTGTTATTGCTCAAGATACGGTAGGTAATTTCAATCAAATAAAAGGACGAGAGATAAAAGCTTTCTTTGATGATGAGACCCAAATAAAGTTGGTAGAAGTAGAGGGTAACGGAGAAAGTATTTATTATGCAACAGATGACTTAAACAAAATCATTGGGTTAAATAGAGTAGAATGTAGTAAAATGCGGCTTTCTTTTGAAGAGCGAAAAGTAAAACGGATTGCATTCTTCGGAAACCCAGAATCTAGACTCATTCCGCCAGGAGAGATAAAAGACTCGGAAGAACAATTGAGTGACTTTTTATGGAATATAGAGCTTAAACCAACAAAGAAAGAAGTGATTGGAATGGAAATTACTGATGATAAAGAAGAATAAAAAGACCTGCCAACTCACTTTATTACGAAATATTGTTAAAAAAGAAAAATTAATTGCCTTCTCAGTCAACCTTTAGTCGCTTATCTACGTCTATAAACAAAGAATAGTATATTTTTGTACACATCAACAATATTTGAATGATTTAAGATCGACCGAGGAAATGCAAAAAGCAAAAAACATATTGTTTTCCTTTCTAGCCTTCGTGCTCACTACCCAAGCGGTTAAAGCTCAGGTACAGGGTAGTCAGTCGCGACTGGACATCGGTAAAGTAGCTAAACCCGCTAAAATTTCGACAAAGCCATTAAGTTCTTATGTGGTAAGAAATAACGTACCAACAGAGATATCAGTCAATAGCAACTCAGCCATTACAGAGTTTTATAAAGACCTGCTTCTCAAGCCTTCCAATAAGGTGATTGCACATGTCAAGAGTGCCTATAAACCTGAAGTATCCAACAAGGACTTTTTATATACCAACGAAGAATTAAGTATTTCCAATATTTATCCTAATCCTGCCAACGATTTTGTCAATTTAGATTATTCGTTTAGTACGTATAAAATTGTCAAAGTTGTTTTTTATAATGTATTAGGAGGAAGAAT
>JBNMFK010000212.1:0-6914 GCA_051269965.1 Algoriphagus sp.
AGAATACTTCTGGCTGTATGCTGAATTTTCCAGCGGAAAAACGAGCGAAAACACCTAACTGATAGTGGAAAAGAAGCTTGGTGGTAGTATTGAACTCATTATTTTCAATGGCCAAGTTGTTGGCCTGTACACCTACTCTGGGTCCAAAGACAAAGGGCATATCCTTCATTTGAGCACTAGCCATGGAGGAAATAAACAAGCTGATTAAGAGTATTTTATATTTCATTTGCTTTTGAATCTTTGCTTGAGCCTGATTTAGGCTTACTTTAAAGAACAGCAAAAGTACATAAAGGGTATCTCAGGTCAAAAGTTCATTTGAACTGTCTCGGTTAATATTCCTTAAGATGGCCAGAAACAGAGCTAAAATCAGTTCCCAAATTCAAACTTTAATGCCGCATTGATACCGAAGTTCCTAGTTGGAGTAAAGTAATCAGGTCTTCTAAAAGCGAAATCAAAATAAGGGGTCATTTGGCCAACGAAATTCTTGTATTTGTACTGTACGCCCATTCCGTAGTATAAATTATTAAATACTTTGGCCTTAGGGCGAGCCTCAAATCTACTTTTGAGTCGTTGATTAATTGGCCCTGTGAAGTAGTCAATCTCTTGATATACAGACAAGTCAAGCTTTGTTCCGCCAGAAATGATAAAGTTAAATCTACTCCAAGTATTGATATAATAATTAAAATAAAGGGGTAATTTAACAAAGGAGGTTTTGATAGAAATATCCTGAATGACTTCTGGCCTTTGATTTAAAAATCGCTTGAACTCTTGCTCAAATTGTTTACCTGTCTTATTATTAAAATCTTTGGTGAATCGGTGTTGTGTAACGATTTGATTCGAGAACAGGACGGAGCTATTAAAACTTAATTTATCTCCTAAAAATATTTCTAGTGTAGGACCTGTTGCGAAAACTTTTAGACCTAGGTAGTCGGTATTCACACCAAATCGCATCACAGGTAATTTTAGTTTCTTTTTAGACTTTTCAGGGTCTATTCTAAGAGGTTGTTCTTCTTGGACCTTTAATTCATGTATTTTTAAGATGTCTTCCTGAATTGCTATTGCTTCTTTTGGGTTATCAGAACCGGAGGGAAGCTTTAAATTGTGAGCGTCGGAACTGCCGTCAACATCAGCCACCATAATGGTTTCTTTCACGTTAGAAGCATTATTTTCTTTAGAATCTAACACAGCAAGATTGACTGAATTTTCAATTGGTTTTTTGGTCTGCTGTGGTTGGGCCAATTCACCATGGCTTATGAGCCCCTTGTTTATAGAGTCTGAGGTAGGTCTTATTACGTTGTCTTCTGTTAAAGAACGCTTGCTGTTTGATTCCGCTTGTGTAGTCTTAAGTCCAGCTAGTTCATCGCTCAATGAAGTGTCAGTTTCTTTCAAGTCTGATTTACGTTCATTTTTAAGAGCTTTTTCTCTTAAGGTGGCTAGCTCATTTTTTAGGTAGTTAATATCCTTATTGGCGGCAGTCTTGGCGTCTTTTACTCCAGCCATGTAAGCACGATTGATTGGTGTTTCTGTAGGTACCGACTTTTTAACATCTCTAGTAATATATACAGTATCAATTTGGGTGACAGTAGAACGTTCATTGCTCAGGGAAGCTGTACGTTCAATTTGATCCTTAAGTGTAGTTATTTCTTCATTCAGTAATTCTGTTTTGGTCGTATTATTATAAACTGTAAATAGTAAAGCCGTTGTGCTGAGTCCTCCAATAATCCACCCAGCCGAGCTTTGAAATAATTTCATATACCATGGAGCAGGCAGCATTTTTTGGAAATTGTTCCAGGCCCCAGAATCATATTTGGGGATATGATTCACCAGCTTTTCTCTTATTTTTTTATCAAATGACATTTCTGTAATCTTTTACGTCAGTCGTATATTTTTTTATAAGTTCTTGCATCTTTACTCTTGCCTTTGACAGGTTAGATCTAGATGTGCCCTCATTAATTCCGAGCATTTCCCCAATCTCTGCATGACTATATCCATCCACTATAAACAATGAAAATACAGTTTTATAAGCAGGAGGTAAATGCTGCATTAAATCCAATATTTCTTCGGCTGATAGCCGCTCCAAAAGGTGGTCGTCGTAAGACAGATAATGAATGTCATCAATGTCTACCATGGCCACTCGTGAATGATTTTTTCTATAATAATCTATGCTGGTTCTTACCATCACAGTTTTAAACCAAGCTTCAAAGGACTGACTTCTATCATAGAGCTCCATTTTGGAAAAAATCTTCAAGAAACCATCATTCATCATTTCTTCCACTTCATCACTACCAGAAGCATACCGCATAGCAATGCTCTTGGAGAATCCGTAAAATCGTTCATAGAGTGCCTTCTGGGCAGAGCCTCTATTTTTAAGGCATCCATCCAGAATTTCTTCCAGGTCTATTTTTCTTTTCTTTCTCAGAAACACGAAAAAGGCTTTGGGTGAAGGTGTAAAACTTTAGACTCGTATGTATTAGTACGCAAGGTTGGTTTATTTCCGTTGCCCACAAAAAAATATTTATTTGAGGCAACGCCGCTAGCTTCAATCTGCGTATTAAAAATTGTAAGACGAAAAACTTGGTTTAGGGCTTTCTCATTCTAGCAAAAAAAATACTGTATGAACAAAATTTACTTGTAAGTCATTTGGCTTATTATTAATCTATTATCAAAAAAATAAAACTCAAGGAAAATGAAAAACGTAAAATTTGCATGGTTGTTCGTACTTGGATTGATGATCACAATGGCCTCTTGCGACCAGCAGGACGTAGAACCATTAGCTCATGACGAGTCGGCTATGTTAGACTTAATGTTCTTGGCTACCATAGAAGACTCTACCAATACCTTTAGAAATCATAAAGGGAAATGTGATTTAACAGAAGTGGCTGTCGATGAATTATCAGCGGCTATTACAGACTATATCACTGCTAATTATGCTGGTGCTAGTATAAAAAGAGCAGGAACAAGTGTCGAGAAAGGTATTTATGCTGTAGCTATCAAGAAGGCAGATGAGACTTTCGCTGGCATTATATTCGATTTAGAAGGAAACTTTGTGAAAGAAAAGACAAGAGGGCCAAAAGGAACAGCGGTAGCTGCAGAAGATTTACCAAGTGCCATTACAGATTATATCACGGCTAATTATGATGGAGCGAGTATCAGTAAAGCAAGGGTACACGAAGATGGCAGATATGGTGTGTTATTAACACTGGCCGATGAGACCTATCAAGGTGTGGGTTTTGATGCCGATGGTAATTTTGTAGGAGAGTTTAGCATGAAGAATAAAAGAGGAAAGAAGCACGGAAAGAGATAGTATGTATGCTTCTAAATTTTAAGTAATTTGAGTCAAAAGAGCATAGTTGATTCAAGAAAAAGGGGCTATTCATTCATTAGGAATGGCCTCTTTTTTTATGTCCATTATTCCCCCAAAAATGAATAATAAACTACTAATATTAATAACACTCGGCCTCTGGTCGCTTGATTCAAACGCTCAAAGCAGGATGCTGAAGATAAAGTCTGCTCATTATTCGAATATGACAATATCAGCGGTCCTGAGTAATGTGCAAAGGGAGCATGGTTTTAAGATAGAGTTTGACCAGGAGTTAATCCCAAATACAAAAATCAACATGTGGGTGGAAAATCTGGATTTGAAAGGTTTCCTCTCTTTGCTCATTGAGCAATATGATCTTGACTTTGCATTGGATTTTAAGAACCCAAATTCTGTTAAGATTATTTCTAAAACGAAATTTCTCAGTGGGCAGTTGGAGAACAAAACTTCATCTTTTCAGCCTAAAAGAAAGAAATTTACGCTTTCAGGAGTAGTGAGGGATGAATTTTCTGGCGAAACGCTACCATTTGCTACGCTTTCTGTGCTCGGGGCTTCCAACATTGTTTCTCAAACCAATGTGGACGGATATTATTCATTGTTAGGTGTACCGTCCGACACTTCTCTGATTCAGGTAAGTTATGTTGGTTATTTGAGAAATGTAATAAGGCTCACTCCTGAAAGTGATATCGAGAACTTTATGATTGAGCTTAAAGAGAGGAGTCAAAACCTTGACGAAGTGATAGTGACAGCCGATAAGACCGAAATGGTACAAGCAAACCAGGTAGTGGGGATGATTAAAATGACGCCTAAAAATATAGCTAAGCTCCCTAATGCAGGCGAGAAAGACCCTTTTAGAGTATTTCAGTTAATGCCCGGCGTAAGTGCTTCCAATGAGTCCTCATCTGGTTTATACGTTCGGGGAGGAACGCCTGATCAAACGCTGGTCCTTTATGATGGTTTTACAGTTTATAATGTTGATCACCTTTTTGGCTTTTTTTCGGCTTTTAACTACAACGCCATTAAAGATATACAGCTTTATAAAGGAGGGTTTGATGCCCGTTTTGGAGGAAGAATTTCTGCCGTAGCAGAGATTACTGGCAAAGAAGGAAATAGTAAGGAGTTTAATGCAGGAATAGATTTGAGCCTTTTAAGTACAAGTGCATTTATAGAAACGCCAATAGGTGATAAGCTCACTTTTTTAGCGGCAGCAAGACGATCCTATAGAGGAGCCCTTTATAAGAAGATTTTTGAGCAGTTTACTACAGCCGAGGAAGAGCCTCAACAGGCCGGCCCGGCTGGAGGAAGGTTCGGAGGAAATAATCTTCAAACCACCGAAACGGCGTCTACCTATTTTTATGATTTAAATGCAAAACTGACCTATAAACCCACCACGAAAGATATTTTTTCATTGAGTTTTTTCAATGGAACAGACAATATGGATAATTCGGCCGAATCAAGCTTTTCTGGTTTTGGTCGCTTTCAAGATTTGGGTATAGACCTAGGATCTTCTACCAACGACCTTTCTCAATGGGGAAACACGGGGGCCAGTATGAAATGGTCTCGCCAGTGGAATAGTAAATTATATTCCAACTCGCTATTGAGCTTTTCTAATTTTTATAGTGAAAGGGATAATTCTAGAAACATAAGTATCGTGAGGGGAGACGCCACTATTAATAATAAGCAGGGCAGATTCGAGACCAATAATTTATCCGATTATTCTTTTAAAACAGATTGGGAGTGGAAGATTGATGCTAATCACCAGTTGGAGTTTGGTGCAATGATTACTCAGAATAATATTCAGTTTAATTATACACAAAATGACACGACGACTATTTTAGACAGAGACGATTCCGGGATGATTTCATCGTTATATTTTCAGGACAGATTTAAGGCATTTGGTGGTAAACTAGAGGTGATACCAGGCCTGAGATTAAACCATTTTGATGTTACCAATAAGGTATATGCAGAACCAAGACTAACGTTTAATTACATGGTCACAGACAAGCTTAAGATCAAAGGAGGGGGAGGTATTTATAATCAGTTTATAAAACAGATTAATAGAGAGGACATTTCACAAGGAAACAGAAATTTCTGGATCTTGGCTAATGGCGAAAGTCTTCCAGTAACGCAATCAAAACACTTAATTCTGGGTGCGGCCTATGAGATGAAAGATTATCTATTAGACGTAGAGTTTTATCAAAAGAAAAACACGGGCGTAACGGAATACTCACTACGTTTTGTGCCAGATGTAGGTGCGGGAGGCCCTCTAGCCAGAGGTGCAGGTGGAGGTTTGTCGGTAGATGAAACGTTCTTTAATGGGAATGAGACTATTCAAGGTGTGGATATTCTTTTTCAAAAGAAGTTCGGAAAATATACGGGTTGGTTAGGCTACACATTCGCACAAGCGGTGAGGCAAGTAGATGCCTTTTCGGACAAACCATATTTCTCAGATCAAGATGTCAGACATCAATTTAAAGCTGTTGGTTCTTATTCGGTCAATAATTGGGACTTGGCGGCTACTTGGATTTACTCCACAGGACGACCTTACACGTCTATTATTGGAGCGTATGATTTGACCCTTCTAGATGGAACTTCGAAAACATTCACAAACCCTTCAGATAAAAACGCGAATAGATTTGAAGATTATCACCGTATGGATGTTTCTGCTACGTATAATTTCAAGCACGGAAGTATCGGCCTTTCTATTTTCAATTTGTATGATAGGACAAACATCTGGTATAAAAGATTTGAAATAATAGAAGAAGCAGATGTTTCAGTTCTACAAACCACTGATGTGACATATTTAGGCATTACGCCCAATCTTAGTTTAAGTTTTAGATTAAAATAATAATGAAACAAAAGATATATTTATTACTAACGGTGTGCCTAGGCGTATTATCGTGTACAGAAATAAACACGGTTATTGAGCCTGGTGATAAGCCAGTAATTGAGGCATTTTTAGCTCCAGGACAAAAGGTATTCATGAAAATATTTACTGAAATCCCCTATTCGTTTGTAGAAGAGGATAATGTGTCTGAAAAAATCACAGGTCTTGAGATATTCATTAACGGCGACGATGGCTCTTCGTTTAACTTGATTGATAAAGGAGCAGGTCTCTATGAGTCAAATGAGACTTTAGGGGCAATAGGAACTACTTATTCAATGAGTTTTCAGTACAAAGGGCGAGAGGTTTCTGCAAGTACCACTATCCCTCCTAAGCCAGAAAGCTTTGAAATGAATACGGCCGAAATCGAACGATTAGAAAGAGATTTTTCCGGATTTGTTCCTTGGCAAGGTGGTGGGCCTGGAGGTCAAGGGGGAGGCCTTCAACAGGAGGATAGAACACCGCTAGAATTAATATGGAGTAACACAGATGGGGTCTATCATTTTGTGGCCGCTCAGTACTTAAATGAGGTACAAGATCCTGTGGTTCAATTTCCTGTTAACGAAAGTGGGTTTACGAGACCGCCTAGAACATTTAATAACGAACCTGTACTGACTAACACGAGTAATCTACAGCCTCAGCAATTTGAGTATTTTGGTGAATATGATATTATTCTATACCGACTGAATCCAGACTATGCGGCTTTATATG
>JBNMFK010000213.1:0-6884 GCA_051269965.1 Algoriphagus sp.
TAGTTTGTGTTTGGAAAGTTACTCGGCTAGCGTCGTCTTGTTCAATCACCTGAAACATATTGTCTTTAGTAGAGGCATAGCCTAAAGTCAATGAAACTGAATTTTTATAAGTATAACTCAATTCGGCATTATCAGTAAATTGTGGTCTAAGAAACTCATTGCCTTTCTCGTAAGTGAAGGGGTCTAAGAAAAATAAGAAAGGATTAAGCTGCTGATAGTTAGGTCTTCCTATTCTCCTGCTATAAGAGTATTTCAAGCTATTATTCTCATTTATTTTTTGAGTTAAATAGGCAGTTGGAAAGACACTTAAATAGTCGTTTGGAATTAATTTGTTTACGGTAAGAGAGTTTCCTTCAGACTGTGTATACTCAGCTCTAAGCCCACCTTGGATACCTATTTTACGCCATTGCTTGCCCACATTGAAGTAAGCCGCGTATACAAGTTCGGTATAAATAAAATGGTTTGTTTTGCCTTCGTCTATAGACCAAGTATTGTCATTAGTGACCTCGAAAATAAAGTCGTTATCCGTTTTTACGTAACTACCCTTAGCTCCAAATTCTATTTTTACTTTGTCTTCGGTCGGAATTGTGAAATCCACTTTGGCTGCGAATATATCGATATTAGAAGGTGTTGTATTTCTTTGAACTAGACTGTTTGTTGGTACATTTTGAGCATCAAAGAAACGTGTATCAAAATCTTGGTAAGCGTAGTTTCTGAAACCGCTATAGTCTATATCTATAGAAACCTCTTTTCCATTATCATCAAAATTGTGTTTCATATTTAGATTACCGGTGTAGTTCCAGTTATCCATATCCCTGGCAGAACTAGGAATTAATGAACTCACTGTATTAATGCCGTCTCTCTGTTCTATAATTTCAGTAAGACCCGTGGAGTTCATTTGTCCGTTCCAATTATTGGCATCTACCATCACTCCAAACGTCGTTTTTTTAGAAGCAAAGAAGTCCGCTCCGATTCTGGCTGAGCTATAAATGCCACTTCCACCTCGTTGACCTATCTGGTCAAATTTACTCTCCAGTCCCTCAAAACTAGTGCTACGCATTAAGGTGTTGTCGTTGTAAAAGGCGTTTCTGCTAAAGTTACCAGTACCATATATATTAACTTTATCGTTCCTATGATTTAGAGTTAAATTAACAGACCCTCTGTACAAATCGGAGATAGAGGCATCAGGGATAAAAGCATCTCCTGCCGAAAGTGAAAGTGTACCATTAGTGCCAAAGGCCTTATTCTTCTTTAATTTAATATTTATAATGCCAGAGTTTCCAGAAGCATCATACTTAGAGGAAGGGTTTGTGATAATTTCGATAGAAGTGATTTCATCAGAATTCATATTACCCAACATTTGCATCAAAGCTTCTTCTGATAAGTAACTTCTGCGGCCGTCTATTTGAACCAAAACACCGTTTTTGTTTTTTAATTTTAGAGCATTGTTTTGTCTGTCTACGACTACTCCGGGTGCTTTTTCTAAAACTTCCAAGGCTGTACTGCCACTTGCCACAATGCTATGTTCAACATTAAGCACCGTGCGGTCTATCTGTTGTTCAATGAAAGGCTTTTTAGCTACCACCGTAACTTCGTCAAGGGCATTAGCATCTTGACTCATTTTGATTTGTTGAAACTTAAAACTTTCTGTTTCATCTGAAAGTTGAAATTTGGGAGAATAATAGTCTCCGTAACCCACACTTGAGATTTTAACTAAATAGGCTCCAGTCTTAGTTGCTTCAAGCGAAAAGGAACCCTCTAAGTCTGTCGCGATGGCTTCGGCTAAAGAACTATCAGCAGCGGCAAGCAGCAGAACATTAGCAAAGGGTAGGGGCTCAGACTTTTCATCCAAAACATTTCCTGAAACAGAAAAAGGATTTTGTGCCCATGTACTCAGTGTTATTATGAGGGTGGTAATTGTAAGCAATAGCTTTTTCATTTTTTGTGCCACCTCAACGTTTAATCTCGGCGATGTTTGTGTTAGTAATTCTTGTAATAGCTTTAGAAAGACGCATCAAAGTTTTCATGAATTGGTTTGTCTTTCCCTTAATTCATGCCCCAAAATTATGGGTATTATGTATAACAAGGTAACTGTTAATACACAAGTGGTAATATGAATTGGATGAGTGGTTTTGAGCCATTTTGTAGCATTAGATGGCTCTTGAAAGAGTAAAGTTGCAGGATAGTTCAAAATAAAGTCTAAACATACTTTTAGACTTTATAGAATATAATAATAGTGTGATTTAGTATTTGAGTACCAAGAAATTAGTATCGGTATTTTTAATTCGGGGATGTTTGGAGAACTAGTGATAAAATCAGAAGGCAGATAAGTTCTAATATTCTTAGTGTGCTTATGTTACCATCATTTGAATTCCAAGCCCCAATAATGAGTAGAATTCTAAATAGCAAACCTCAATCAAATTTACAATAGCGAAGAGTTCAGCAGTTTCATAATAAAAAGGAACAGGCCCTCCTCATACAAAAAGACCTAATTGCGTATTCTTTTTAATATCTACTAAGTAGCATTCTCATGGACTGGTGACAGAATAAGAATCGGTTAAGAGAAGTCCTATTAAGCTAAGTGGATTCCACAGGGTTTTCACTTCATGGATTAAAGCTTATTGAAGCTTTGCCATCTCTTTCTCTGTGAGATTTAACGCGGCCATGGTCTTATTTTTAGAAGGGAAGGCAATAGCCATTACTATTAAAATTGCGACGGATATAAATAAAAATTGTTTTTCACCAGTCATAAGAGCTGCTATGCATGCAATGACACCTGGGAGGAGTAAATAAATATTTTTGATGTTGTTGGCTTTTTTAAACCTAATGAGCTGGTCTTCTAATTTTTTAGCAGATCTAGCGGCTCTTATATGTTTATTTCCAAAATAAAAAGAGCCAGAAATACCAATGACAATGGCCATTGGTACGGCTTTCAATAGAATACTGGTATAGGCTTGGCTTATTCCTACGATACCGGATGTGATAAGGTTAAAGCTAGCAGCCGCCAACAATAATAGGGCAAAAACGAATACGAAATAGTTTTTTTGAATTTCTTTTATGGCATTCATGATAGGGTGTTTAAGTGATTTAAAGGTGAAATTATTTTTTCAAGGTTGTTATAGTTTCTAGACCTAATATACATGTAGGACCCATAAATGGTGTAAACCATTTTACCTAAAAAAGGTATCGAGTCAATAGAAAATATGCTCAGTATGAGTAAGATTAAAAATAGAGTAATACATATTAAGACGGACGGGAGTGCCTGAGTAAAAGCAATAATGGCGGTGACGTTCCTAGGAGTCTCAACGTTAAGAATACTTTTTTTTAACGTAATGTTGAATAAAGAATTTTTAAGATTATCTAATCTGCTCGTTTCATCCCTTCTATTGACTTCTTGAGAGGCCTGTTTTTTCCAAGCAATTACAATTTCTCTCATGAACGTATTTCTAAATTTAGTCCCGAAGTTAATCTAACAAAACTCTTCCTAACCTTAAGTTTCATTCTTTCTCCACATCTTATGGATCTGTTTTCTGTTTCATGGCCAATGGGGAAATCATAACAAACTGGGAAATCATAAGGAGAAAGGTGATCTTGAATAATTTCGTATGCGTTCTTACCGAAGGCCGTGCTATTCTCTTTTGATTCTGAAAACTGGCCTATGACTGCTCCAGCCAGATAGTCTAATTTGCCAGCTCTTTTAAGCTGAATCATCAATCTGTCAATGTTGTAAAGGTATTCTCCAACGTCTTCTAGGAATAGTATTTTTCTATCAAAACTAATATCAGCAGTAGATCCAATATTATGTGCTAACAAGCATAGGTTTCCACCAATGATTTGCCCTTCAGCATCCCCAATTCTATTGTCTATATGCCCCCTTTCTTGATAAACCAATTGTGAACCAGAAAGAGCGTTTATCAATGACTCCGTGGAAGCCGCTTCATTATCCATAGTTACCATCATTGGGCCATGTATAGATTGATAGCCAAGCGACTGTAGTTTAAGGTGTGCAACGGTGATGTCAGAGAAGCCTACTATCCATTTTGGGTTTAGTTTGAAGCTATCCCAATTTACTTCTTCAATGATTCTGGACGTACCATAGCCACCTCTTCCCGTCATAATGGCCTTTATCTCTTCTCTATCAAGCATTTCTTGAAAATCTGCTAATCTAGCAGTGTCGTTCCCTGCAAAATTATGATATTGATCTAGAGCATGATCTCCTAGAATTACTTCAAAACCATAAGTTTCTTCTAAGATTTTCTTTCCCCTTAAAACCCTAGCTTCGTCTAAAACAGAAGCTAAGGAAACAACACCAATTTTATCTCCCTTTTTTATGGGTTTAGGGGCTATCAGGGCATTTTGTATCAAGGTTACGAATGGGTTTGGAATAACAAATATGCTTATAAACCATCAAATTTAATTAAATAAAATTCTAGAGCTAAAAAGGAACTACCTCACTAGGTTCATAACCTATTCGCATGGCCATGGTCTCAAAAGCCTTTTTTTCTGTTTTAATGGGCCCAGTGTAAACCTCCCATCTCATCGTTCCTACTTTTCTGTAGGCTATAGAAGCACCTAATGTTTCGCAAGTAATACTTATTTCTCCTGATGCATTAGAAATCTTCGGATTGGAAGTTACGGGAGGTTCGCTTCTTCCGTTCCACATTTGAGCTAATAATTCACGCTCATTTATATAGCCTAAATCTTTGGTTTCTATAGTCCAATTTTCCATAACAGTTCTCAACCTTTCTAAGTCTTGGACGTATGCAGGATTTTCGGCTAGATTATTTAATTGATAGGGATCTGTGATCCAGTTATATAATTCTTCTTTGGGCTTGGTTTTTTTAAACCAAATAGACTGTTCTGGCGATAAAGTTCCCTCATCTCTCATTTTCAGAAGCATTTTCATCATCGGTATTTGTTTCCTGTAGGCTACATCCATGTAGAGAGGCAGTTCAGGATTGAAGTTTTTAACATACTGAAACTTCCTATCCATTACGGAACGCACCCTATCATAATCATTATCTATTCTGTCTCTCGCCCCAAAAATATATTCATGACCTATATCAGATTCAAACTTCCCTAAAAACGCTTTGCCCTGCATCTGAGATGGTGTTTCAATACCCGCTAAAGAAAGCATGGTAGGTCCAAAATCTATCCCACTAATGAATGCGTTATTTCTTGTACCCGCGTTTTCCATATTAGGAAAACGAGCTATAAAAGGAATATGAAGTCCTCTCCGGTAAACGGAGCGTTTATAAAACGGTAAGCCATCTCCATGATCTCCCCAAAAAAATATGATTGTATTTTCTAATAGACCATCTTCTTCTAATCTGGCTAACACTTCGCCTATTTGGTCATCAAGTTCAGACATATTGCTGTAGTGACGGGCCACATCTGTTCTTACAATGTCATTATCGGGATAATAGGGAGGGAGAGGCACTGTCTGAGGGTCTACACGCATTTCATGATCTGCCCTTTTCCAAATTTGAGATTCATGGGTGGTGGTGAAGTTGATAACAGAAAAGAAAGGTTGGCCTTCTGCTTTTCCACGCCAATCTGCCGTTTTGCTTACTTCATCCCATACGGTAGGTGGAGCAGTAAATTGATAATCAGTTTTTAGATTATTGGTCGTATAATAACCTTTAGCTCTTAAATATTCGGGGAATAATTTCACTTCAGGCGGAGGTACAGAATTATATCCTTTTGGCAGATTTAATTTCTTATATTCTCCAATACGCATAGTTCTCATATTATGGCCACCATTACTAGTTTGAAACCTACCAGTAATAATGGCATTTCTACTTGGAGAGCAAACGCCTGCGGCTGTATACGCATGGTCATAGACAATACCTTCATTAGCCAATCTATTAAGGTTAGGCGTATTGATAGTAGAATCTCCGTAAGCAGCCATCCTAGGACTTAAATCTTCTGCTGAAATCCATAGGATATTTGGTAGCGTTTCTACCTCTTCTGTGGGTGCAAATTTACATCCGAATAAGGCTACAAAAGGCAGAGCTAAAAGCGAAATATTTTTTAAAGAAAACTTCATAGGAATAGATTAAGATTTACTTTGAGTTTTAATACCTAATTTTTGTGCCTTTAAGGCCAATTCCATAGTTAAAAAGCAGTGCTCTTGTGTCATGGCCTCGTTGGTTCGATTTACTACGTCATCTATCATTTGATGGCCAAAAGGCAAAGCAACTTCACGGCAGTCCATGTGTATCGTGGATTTATTGTCAGAAAGATAAAGGTGATTTCCGCCTTTTTTACCACTTGCAATGTCAATATTTTTTCTTACTTCAATAAAACCTTCAGTACCTAAAATTGTGAGTCTACCATCTCCCCAGCTATCAAGGCCATCTGGTGTAAACCAATCTACCCTTACATAACCTGATCCACCATCTCCACTTACCATGGCATCACCGAAATCTTCAAAACCAACGTACTGAGGATGATTAACATTTTTGACTTGTGCTGCTAGAATCTTGGCTTCTTTTGACCCTGTAAAATGAAGGAACTGGTCAAATTGATGCGAGGCAATATCTGTTATGATTCCACCCACTTGATTCATGTCAAAAAACCATGCTGGTCTATTTTCTGGTCGCATCCTATGGGGCCCTAGGCCAATGGTTTGCACCACCTTGCCAATGGCACCTTGAGCCACTAACTCACTTGCTTTTATAGTAGCCCTATTTTCAAGCCTTTCGCTATACATGATGCTGTAAATCTGGCCTGTTACTTTCTGAACCTTTCTAGCTTCAGCCAGTTGCCTTAAACTTGTAATGCCTGGTTTATCAGACATATAATCTTTTCCAGATTTCATGACTCTTATACCAAGTGGAGCCCTATCAGAAGGAATCCCAGCACTTAAAACCAAGCTTATA
>JBNMFK010000214.1:0-6882 GCA_051269965.1 Algoriphagus sp.
AACCTACTAGGGTACAGGCTATTTCTTGTAGATCTTCATTTTCAAATGTGAAAAGTTTTTTGAGTGCTTTATATTTATTCTTAGAGGGAAATACTTCTCTGTCTCTTGCTGCAATCAGAAGGCCGTTTGCTGCTTCGCTTATGTGTAGGTTGCCCGGTTTACTAACAATTTCCGTAAGAAAATTCAATTCCTCAGCGTTACCACTTTTTCCTATTACCGTCAAAATGCCAGTATCAAGAATTTTGCTACTCTTAAATAACTCGATTAACAGCTTGATCGTTTGAGGATCTTCTGTTGCCTTCAGAGCAAAGATTAATGCGGCATCTTCTCCCTGAAGTTCCAAGTCGCCATTATAGACCGAAGGGAGCCAGTATTTAGATAACATGCGACAGGTTTGACGTAGTGCAAACGAGTACGAAGGATCCATATTGGCATTGTAGGCAAGAAGAGCAGTGTTAAATGACTCTACTGAGGGGAATTGGCTCAACGCAGTAATCGCCTCACGTCGCACACTGGGGTCTGAATCCTGTACCGCGGTTTGGAGTAAGTCAAGTGCATTTGGCACATTTTCATTCCAATAATAGAGTACCCTAACAGCAGCTGAGCGAGCACCGGCTGTTTTAGATTCTAACACAGATTTCAGTAAGTCTACATTTATTACGTTGAGAGTCTGTACTGTCCAAAGTGCTTCAAGTCGGTGATGATCGTAGTCAGGATGTTGCGAGTCGAGTTTACCCAACCACTCATCTATCCCTTGTATAACTTGACTTGGCTTTCTTGTTTTTAGCGTCTGTTTTGCAAGAAGTCTCACCCAGTTTTCATCTGCCTTCAGGAGGTTTAACAATTCTGATATACTTGACTCTTTATAATTTTGCATTTGAAGCAGAGGTCTTCCCTTTGCTGTAATTCGCCAAATTCGACCATGCATGTGATCTCTTCGTTCATCACGAAAATCAACTTCTCCGTGTTGTATAATTGGGCTATACCAGTCTGCAACATATAGGGCTCCATCGGGGCCCATTGTAAGGTCCACAGGACGGAAGGATTTATGTGATGATTTTAGGAAGGTAGGCTCAAGTGTCGCTTTGTAAGAGCTCCCATCTGCTTGCAATGAGTAGCGGTCTGTTATGTGTGCTCGAAAATCATTGGTAATGATATCCCCCTTCCATGACGAGGGAAAATGTTCTCCACTAATAATTTCAAGACCGCTGGCTTTAGGACTTTTAGGCGTGAGTGGAAGAAGGGCCTGTGATTCGCCAGGAGAAGCCTTAAAAACTGAGTTTGGAAAGCTATGCCCAAAGCCATTACCAGCACCATCAGACTCGAAAGACTGACCCCAATAACTGACTGAGTGCCCCCAAGGATTTACATGTCCCTTTGTGAATATTTCCAGACGTCGCGTGTCTATATCATAGGTCCAAAGACCTCCACCATTAAGACGACGAGGACCATAGGCTGTTTCTACATGTGACGAAATATAGTAGCCTTGAAGCATATACAGCTTCCCGCCCGGCCCCCAACCAAGTCGGTGGAGCGTGTGATGTGTATCTTCTGTTCCAAAGCCAGTGAGCAAGACCTCTGATTTATCAGCTTTTCCGTCGCTATCTGTATCACTTAAGTGAATGAGTTTATCACCGCTTGCAACATAGGCTCCACCTTTATTGTCGGGCAAGACGCCTCCTGGGATAATAAGCTTATCATAGAAAATAGAAGACTTATCCGCCACCCCATCATTATCCGTATCTTCAAGTATCACAATCCGATCGCTAGGTTCCTCATTTACATTTAATTGAGGATAGATATGGCTACCACTAAGCCAGAGCCTACCATCGCTATCGAAATTAATTTGGGTAGGTTTTTCGATCATAGGAGTCGCCGCAAAAAGGCTTATTTCAAAGCCGTCAACAATAGAAAAAGATGCTTGCTCCTCTTTTAGATCTGGCTTTGGTATGTTTTGTAAACCCTTTTGTGCCTTTAGACTTTGGGTTAACAGACCGATGCAAATAAACAGTTGGACTGTTCTTTTAATCTTTAACATCATAAGTTCTCCAATAATAATTTAATATCCGCTTCCTGTTTTGCTATAAATGGCTCAATTTGAGAAGGTTCTTCTTGAGCGATCCGCTGCTCATCTTTACGTTCTCCATAAACAAATGCGTCATTTCGTGGCCGCCAACGGTGGAAGTAAAGGGTATTTTTTTTAATGATAGTATTTCGAATTTCATCCGCCTTTTCAGAGTCCATTTCAATCATGGGTTCTGGGAATGCTAATGCCTCTGCAATAAGGTCTCCCGTTTTTCGGTACGCACTTGATGAAAGATGTATCCCATTTATTGTGTATTTAATCTCATTACTAAATGGGGTAAATAAATCAACAAAATAATGATTCCCTTTGATAGCAATGTCTTTCGTTATTTCTGCTTGTATTTTAAGTCTCCTATTTTGAGCTGCTATGTGCTCAGCGGGCATTCCAAATCCATTTTCCATTGGCAGGGTACTAAGGAGAATCAGCTTAGGGCAATGCTTACTAAGCATAGCCAAAAGATGGCTTAAGCCTTCCCCGAAATTATAAGATGCTGCATCATCAAAGGATTCATTAAAACCATAGGCAATGAATATTTTATCAGGCTTTAGATCTTTGATTTGCTTACTCAATATTCCGAAACCTTCCTCTGAATTTCCAAATCGTCTGCCATCACGTGCACGTGCACGCGAGTGTGCATAAACATTATCCCCACTCCAGCCAATATTGCGGAATGTGATGTTTTTTTTAGGGAAACAAAGAGAGATAGTGGTTTCAATTTCACCATTAGCCAAAGCATTTTCAAAAAAAGCATTCCCTAGAAAGACAACTTTTTCATTTTGTTTAAAGACGAGTGATTCCAAAGAATAATTGGAACTAAAGGCGAATAGAAAAACAGATGTTAGTAGTAAAGAAATCCTGACTGTACTTATTCGTTTCATATTTAAGTCTGATTTATTACTGACAAATCGGTTTATTAATCATTTCAAATTTAGTTAACGCATTTATTATACTATCCTATACTGTACTTAGGTTTTCACCAAAGTACAGATGCCCAGTATTGCTAGAATTATACCATTCAAACAGGCCTTTAACGGTCAGAGTGTCTACAAATCATTTTAGCCAAACAAATTTCTTGATTCCAAGACCCCTTTTGCCTATTACAATGAAGTAATTAAGAATGGGTACAAAAAAAGACCCAATTGGGAACATTTTGGACTACGTGGCGATTTCGATTTAAATGGTACTATACTCGTTTTGTATCAGAGTCTTTTAGCCAGCTTGTATACGGATTAGCCAAAGCCGAGTTGTTAAGCATCACCAATGCATTAGAAAAGGAATCTGTACCAGCCCGAAATTCACTGATAACTCATAGAAGGTTTTGAAGAAATATTAACTCTTCAAAAGGTAGCATTACATAATTTTTTCAACTGTTTTTTGATCGCCAACTGTATTGAATACCTAAATGTTCAAATGTAGAAGTATACTCTGAAAATCAAATACTAACAAACACCTGATCAAAAATTTAGATGGGTATAGCTGGCCATTCTAAAGACAGAAGTAAAATGAAAAAGTGGGAGACTTCAAGAACCTTGAAAAACAAAAGACTAACTAAAAAAGCACACTGAAAACATTAATGTATCCTCTTAAGTTTTAGCTAGCTTTTGAACCATATCAATATAGCCAACATCTTTGTATGGCTTAATACTAGTTCTAGCTTATTTACTGAGTTAATTAATTAAAAGCACTGCAAACCTTAGTAATCGCAATAGAACCACTCTCTCCAATATAGATATAGTAGCTTGATACGGACTAAGTCTCCAATAGGAATTAACGACTGAAAAAGTATATCGAAAGGTACAAAATCCGACCTACGAAGATTTGTTTTTGCCCAATGTTCAACTGAAAGATTGATCTTGCTCCTATCCCCAATGCCAACCCTTCAACAAAACCAAAGAGCCAATTTCTGCCTGTCACTTTAAAAGTGTACTTTGCGAATCTTGAGAAAAATCAAATCCATGTTGCTGCTTCCAGTTAATGGGAATAACCATGCTTCCTTGGCAGTCGATGTGTGTTGCTCACCCATTCGGACACGATCATTACAAACAAAATGGGCCAAGTCCTTGCGAATTACGTGGCGTGGTATTGCAGCAATCGGGAGAACACCTTTTGCCTCTTGTGGACTGTGAGCATAAGTTAGATACAGCAGACGATTTTACTCAAATTCAGAGCGAAATAATTCTTCCAATCGTTCAAATGGTTGCTCTTTCAGTAGTCCTTAACTATTTAGTGAGTTTTGAATTAACCGAACAAGCGTTTTTATTACTTCCAGACCCGAATTGCCGAGCGGCAACTTTACTTTCTAACAGCCCGCTCCGTGCTCCCCCTCTGGTTTAATAACCTTTCTTGTCATAAAGGCTTTTGTGTCTGTTTCATTTGTCATTGACAAATAGAAATAGAGAACAATGCTAGGAGTATTAGCCAAAAAGAAATTATTAATTTAAGGACAAATTATGATAAAAACATCTTTTAAAAATCCGTATCTAGTGCTTGTATTTGCCATCATTGTGGCACTGCTTGCGGGCGTTTTTATACCAAGGATGCCAGTGGATATCCTTCCTCAATTCAAAAAATCTGCGATGCAGATCATTACCCTTTATCCGGGTATGCCAGCCGAAGTTGTAGAAAAAGACATTACCAGTCGCATGGAACGGTGGACTGGACAATCGCCCGGAATCGAAAAACAACTTTCTAAAAGTATAATGGGCGTGAGTATCGTCACCAATTTTTATGGCGAAGACATAGACCCAGCTGAAGCAATGGCTAATTCATCCTCTTATGCGGTGAGCGATATGTACTATCAGCCGCCGGGAACTATGCCACCAATGATTCAGCCATTTGACCCAACGGCTTCCAAACCTTTGATGTTACTCACAGTTAGCAGTGATGTTAAAAATGGAAAAGAATTGTATGATGTAGCTTACCTAAATCTCCGCCAAATGTTAAGTGGTGTGCCAGGAATTGTTGCTCCTGCTGCTTACGGTGGTTCGCTGAGAATGGTGTATGTCTATGTTGACCCTAACAAGATGGAGGTTTTGGGCATTTCTCAAACGCAGGTGATGGAAGCCATTCAGAAAAATACCACCATGATTCCTTCTGGTGTAGCCAACATCGGCAATATCAACTATGGGGTGGATGCCAAAGGATTAATTATTGATGTAAAAGACTTTGACGACATCGTCATTACTTACAAAAATGGTAAGCCAATTTTCATTAAAGATATTGGGCAAACTAAAGATGCCAGTGCAATTCAAACCAACATTGCTAGAGTAGATGGAAAGGAACAAGTTTACTTGCCAATATTCAAACGAGCGGGAGCAAATACGATCTCTTCGGTGGAAGCAGTTAAAAAAGCATTGCCCGGCTTAAAAGAACGAATGCCGAAGGATGTAAGACTCAATGTTATTTTCGACCAATCGTCTTACGTACGAAATTCCATTTCAGGACTACAAAATGCTGGATTGGGTGGTTTGATTTTGGTAGTAATTGTCCTGATTCTGTTTCTTGGGAATTTCAGATCTGCTTTAATAGTCGCTATCAGCTTACCATTATCGGTGCTGTTTGCCTTTATAATGCTCTCTATAACTGGGCAAGCAATTAACAGTATTACCCTCGGCGGCTTGGCTTTAGTATTGGGACTTCTAGTTGATAATTCCATCGTAGTTTTAGAGAATATCGACCGACATCTTAAAATGGGAAAGGATTCATTCTCTGCTGCCAAAGAAGCTGCTTTGGAAGTAGCAAATCCTGTCTTAGCTTCTACCTTGGTGATCATAGTTGTGTTTTTTCCAGTGTTTTTCCTCACGGGAATTACCAAATTTCTCTTTTCCCCATTGGCGATTACCGTTGCAGGTTCAATGATAGGCTCATATATTTTTGCCTTAACGTTGATTCCGATAATGGCAGCATTTTTCTTTAGAAATCATTTACCTAATTCCGATAATAAGCCTAAGAAAAATATCCTTGGATTCTTTCAAAGATTTATTGACCGACTAGGTGTTAAATATCAAACAAGCCTGTCAAGAACATTGAAATTCAGCTGGCCTGTTTTGGGAACGACAGTTTTACTATTGGTTGCTTCCTTGTTCCTTTTGAAAAATACAGGCTATGAATTATTCCCACAAACGGATGTCGGACAAATGGAAATTACCGTTCGGATGGAATCAGGCACTCGCTTGCAAGATGCTAATGAAACCATTGCAGAAATGGAACAGGTCATACGAGAAGAAACTGGAGAGGATTTAGAACAGCTAGTAGCAAATATTGGTGTTTTCTACGATTTACCAGCTGCCTATACGCCTAACTCTGGAACTCAAGATGCCTTTATTGGCGTACAGCTAAAGGAGTCTCACGAAATAAGCACCTTTGAATATGCCTCCCGACTCAGGAAGAAACTACATCAAAAATATCCGGGTATTGAGTTGAGTTTTAACACAGGGGGAATGATAACTGCAGCACTAAATGAGGGGAAACCTGCCCCTATTGATGTTCAAGTAAAAGGAAATGACCTTAAAGTACTCCGGGAAATTTCAGAGAACATCCGGGATACCATCGCTATCCTTTCTGCCACCCGCGATGTTCGTGTTTTGCAGCGGCTAGACCAGCCTGCAAAAAATATCGTTATTGACAGAGTAAAAGCTGCGGAATTAGGAATAGAGCCCGTAGATGCCATCAAGAATATGGTTTCAGCCCTTAATTCTTCGGTAACCTATGAAAAGGCGTTTTGGATTGATGAAAGCAATGGGAATCACTATTACGTAGGAGTTACTTATCCCGAAAGTGAAATTGACAGCCGTTTT
>JBNMFK010000215.1:0-6715 GCA_051269965.1 Algoriphagus sp.
GGTTTAATCGCGTATTCCTTTCAAAATAAAAAACCAAGTATCAAATTTGAAACAGAAAAATCAAATCAATTAGCCCTATTCTTCTAATTCCTTAGGTCGAACTCAGGTTTAAAGTGTTTGATTGATCTCCTATCACATTTCCTAAAATTTAAAATAAAGGAATCACTGTAGAACGCTTTACCTCATTCAAAACGAAAGTGCTCTTTATCTGAGCTACATTCGGTAAGGCAGCTAATTTACCGGTAGAGAATTGATGATATGCATGTAAATCTTTTACGACAACTTTTAAAAGAAAATCATTTGACCCTCCCATCAAATAACAGTCAATAACTTCTGGGATTTTTTCAACCGATTTGTTGAATATTTTAATGGCCGCCAATTTCTGACTTTCCAGAGAAACAGAGCAAAACACAACCATTGAAGTATGAATTTTATTGGTATCCAACACCGCCACATACTTTTTGATGATACCTTCCCTATCGTACCTCTTTATCCTTTCATATATGGGCGTTTTCGTAAGGTTTAATTGAACAGATATTTCTTTCACATTGGTATTAGAATCTTTTTGAAGTATCTCTAATAATTGTTTATCAATTGCGTCTAGTTTTACCATAGGAATATTTCCTTTTTTTTAGTTAAGAATAGATTGACGTACTGTCATATTCCTGATTTTTATAGTTTATCAGGAGTAATCACTAATACACGTACCATAATATGTAATACTTCCTATATATAGTAATTTTGCTGTTACTTTATTCTAAAAAATACAGCAAAATGAAATCAAGCATGCATCCTGAAAGCCTAATGATGACGTATGGCTACAAACCAGAACTTTCAGAAGGAGCAGTAAAGCCACCAATTTTTCAAACCTCTACCTTTGCCTTTAAAACAGCAGAAGAAGGAAAAGCATTTTTTGAAGTAGCTTATGGATTAAGAGAAAAAGAACAAGGAGAAGAGTTAGGATTGATTTATAGTAGAATCAATAATCCAAACTTGGAAATTTTAGAAAACCGACTCTGTCTTTGGGATAAAGCAGAACAATGTTCTGTTTTTGAAAGTGGCATGTCAGCCATCAGTACGGTACTTCTAGAGTTTTTAAAACCTGGTGATTTATTACTATATAGCTTGCCTGTCTACGGAGGAACGGATCACTTCATCAATTACTTTTTAAAAGATATTGGGGTTAATTCTATTGGTTTTAGGCCCGACCAAACTAAAGATGAACTAATAAATTTGGTTGAAACTAGTGGCCATTCAGACAAGCTCTCCCTCATTTATATAGAGACACCAGCCAACCCAACCAATGAGTTGATTGATATTGAAATGTGCAAAGAAATTGCCGTACATTTTGAGAATACAAAACAAATATACTTAGCAACAGACAATACTTATATGGGGCCGCTCTGGTCCAGTCCCCTGCAGCATGGGGCAGATCTGGTTATTTATTCTGCCACAAAATACATAGGTGGACATAGCGACTTAATTGCAGGTGCCGTTTTAGGAAATACCGCTGTCATGCAAAGAGTTAAAACGCTACGTACCTTTTTAGGTAACATGGCAAGCCCACATACGTGCTGGTTACTCTTGAGAAGTCTTGAGACTTTAAAAATTCGGATGGAACAACAAGCAAGGAATGCACAAGAAGTTGCTGGTTTTTTAAATCAACATACAAAAGTTTCAAAAGTGTATTACTTAGGCTGCCTAGAAGAATCCTCCAGAGCTTACGAAATATATAAAAGACAATATTCTTCTCCAGGAGCCATGATTGCTTTTGAAATCATAGGAAATGAAAAGGAAGCATTTCACTTTTTGAATCAATTAAATCTGATAAAATTGGCAGTAAGTTTAGGAAGCACGGAAAGCTTGGCCCAGCACCCTGCCACTATGACACACATCGGTGTTTGCCCTGAATTAAAAAAGAAAATCGGAATTGGAAACAATCTCATTCGACTTTCCATTGGCGTAGAAAATAGTGAAGATTTAATTCTAGACATTAACAATGCACTTGAATCAACGTGCCCCTTATCTTAAAAATAGCACTAAATGTCTGACTCTGTAAATTTTGGTTTATTGGTTTTCACTTCTTTTTTTACACTGATAAATCCTTTAGGTGTGATGCCAATTTTCATAACGATGACTGCTGAAATAGAACCAAAGCATCGTATAGTAACGGCTAAAAAAGCTACTTTAATTTCATTTATTACCATTGTATCATTTTCCTTTTCAGGGCAATTACTGTTCAACTTTTTCGGGATTTCAGTAGATAGCTTCCGAATTGCCGGTGGTGTTATTTTCTTTTTAATGGGTATGGACATGTTACAGGCAAGATTGGGCAAAGTAAAAATAAGTGAAAGCGAAATAAAAAGTTATGTTAGCGACATTTCCGTAACACCATTAGCCATTCCCATGATTTGCGGACCTGGTGCTATAACCAATGCCATTGTCTTAATGGAAGACGCCAATTCTATCGAGAAGAAAGTCATTCTAATTCTTGTCATAGGCTTCGTAATGATTTTGACTTATTTAATTCTGTTCAGTTCGTCCCGCATTATTAAAATTATTGGAAAAACGGGGCTGAATGTAATGACTAGGTTAATGGGATTAATAGTGATGGTAATAGCCATAGAATTCTTTTTTAGTGGTTTAGGGCCACTTATAAAGAAAATGGCATTTTGATCAGCCTTAGTTCGAATATGGTCTGCTAGTCTACTAAAAAGTGTTAATAAAAGTAGCTTCGTTTTATTTAGATGAAAGGAAAGATAGTGAGAGTTAAATATGGGCTAATAAACGTTACTGGTTAGAGGCCAATAGCAGCCGTGCTTTATAGATCCCGAAGTCATATTGGAACTAGCCAGTACCAATAGAGGGTCAAGTCTTTTTGATTCCAAGCGATTTTTTTTATGATAATAGCGGTAATTCTAAACGTTCAAAGTCGTGATCAGACGAGGAGAACTAACTCAAATAAAACAAATATCCAGATTCTTCCTGTAAAAAAATGGTGGGGCTGAGCAGTGAGTGATTGAACAGAAATGCCTTTCAAAAATGGCTACTCTGTGGACACGTATGTAATTATTAAAGGAAATCAAACTCAGCTACTTTTGGTATCAAATAAAGGGAGAGTAATTTGGTCAGAATCACCTTTCAAGTTTTCTTTCTTGGAAGCCCAACTTATTCTTGATAGTAATTACGATAGCTACCCGTCCGAAAACAAAGAAATCTAAATAGGCAATTAAATTCGCTTCAAAAAACTATTTCCATGCCAATGAAAAAACGCTTAGTTACTTTTGTTTGAACAAGCTCAGCACAACATTTGGATAGAATTAATTTAAAACGAAAATTAAAAGGGTGTTTTAAAATATATTTACGCCATCATCTACAATGACTTCCCACTTGGCGTACCGGTGATAACTAGTTAAGAAGCTTATGGACAATAGCGTTTTCGCCATGAGCGGTTTCCTTCGTCTAAATCTCTAGTAAAAGAATTACATGATCTTGGATTCAAAGTAATACTTTGTGTACTTCCTTCTGAAAGCCAAGATACTGGAGTGTTTCGAAAGTCCGCTGATATTCCTTAAATAGCCACAAAGTCAATCAGTAACGGGCTCATCGCCATCTTACGCTAAGGATGTGGCCATGGTTAGCTGGTGGAATGTTAGAGTGTCTTTGTTAGATTTTTCTAATCCAAAAGGCAGGATTATTTTAAAGCCGAAATAAAGTATCTGATAGATAAGAATAGATAGTTTTAGATTAGATACCAGTGATGCCGGTTTTTATCCAGCTTAGCTAAAAAGGTATTTTGACTCTAAATATTCACACCGTTTTTTTTACTAAAATAGGATAGATCTCTCCTTAAATGAATACCAATCAACTTGGAAAATAGCTGGAATGCCATTGGCTCAACCGCTGCTTAAAAAAAGACATGATTTAACGATACTCATTTCAAACATTACCGTGCAGGGATGAATGAGCTATGCCTTTACTTGACCTTATATGATTGATGGAGGCGAGTTTAATTCTTTTATAAATAGACATGATAGATCAAAAAATAATAGTCCGCTCTGCACAGGTTCATACATTAATACCAATGATGTAACCCTTGGTAGCCCTATGGATAATTTTGGATAGTTCTCACCTCTAAGGTCAAAAAATAGCGTTGAAGTACGTAAAACCTTTACACCGCAAATGCCTAAACCAACTACAGTAGCAGCGAAACCAGGCGAACCTATTCTACGTACTGAAGAATACATATCTCCTCAATCATATTTTAAAGCGATTAAAGAATAATTTCTTTTAGGCAGCGTACTTGTAGATCCAGTATTGAAGAAGGCTAAAACAAACGTAATATAATCTTGAAAAAGGGGTAGAGTTTGATAGAAAAACATAGCCTGAGAATAAAGAAGTGAGTATTTCTTTAAGCTTGTATACTGTTACTTTTTTCAATAAAAAGACTAAAACGACTTCATAGTAAATTAACCATGGTCATTAGATAGAGCTTTTATAAAATCTATCGGAAGCTATCCGGAATCCTTTTAGGTTTGATCTCTTCCTTGGCATACACTTACATAATTTTTATTAGCGAATCCTGATTGCATAGGAGCCAAAGAAAGTATTCAATTTAATAGCTTGTTCTTTTCGATTTTAGGTGAAAATCGCCAATTTGTACTTGGCTTTAGTGCAAACCTAATACTAATAATTTTAGTGACTTTTCTGATACTAATTCTTAATAAAAGACCCTTATGTTGAAAAAAATATTTTTTTTAATTTTACTATTAAGCGATGTCATGCTTGCACAAGGACAGACTGACGAAAGCCTACTTGAAAAAGTACGCATAACTTCTACAACGAAGCTAAGCCTCTACAAGAGCAGAGTTTTATCTGTAAATGTATCTCCTGAGAAGATTCTTAAATTTAAAGCTTCAGGATTTGTTCGTTACAGTGATTTCGGAGCAAAGGGAGATGGAGAAACCGATGATATAAATGCCATAGCTGCCACCCATGCTTTCGCTAATCAGCACGGCCTTTTTGTGAAAGCTGATAACACTGCCACATACTACATTGGAGCAAAGGATCGTACAGCTATTATCCAAACCAATACCGATTTTGGTACAGCGACCTTCATCATTGATGATACCCAAGTGCAAAACCGGGAAACTCCAGTTTTCAAGATCAGTTCTAATTTGGAAGCGTTTACAATTGAAACCCTTACCTCACTTCAAAGAAATCAGGAGAAGATAGACGTCTCCTTACCTCAAACCTGTCTGATAACAGTCAGCAATTCCGATATAAAACATTATATCCGATTTGGCCTTAATCCAACAAAGGGATCTGCACAGACTGATATATTTGTGGTAGATAAAAACGGTAATGTAGATATGAATGCTCCAATAATCTGGGACTTCGATCAAATCACAGAGATCACTGCCCTACCAATTGATGAAGAGACGCTGAATGTTACTGGAGGAAGATTTATCACAATTGCCAATAAGGAGACCTCAGAATACACCTATTATCAGCGAAACTTAGCAATTAGGCGATCCAATGTAACCGTGGATGGTTTAGAGCATCGCATTATAGGCGAAGGGGATCACGGTGCACCCTATGGTGGTTTTATCCATATCAGCGACTGTAGTAACGTAACCGTTCAAAATACCCTACTAACAGGGCATAAAACATATAGCACCATTGGCAGAGCTGGTAAACCTGTTTCCATGGGTACTTATGACCTTTTAGTAAATCGTGCCCTTAATGTATCCTTCGTGAATTGTACTCAAACAAACGACATTGACGATCGTACATACTGGGGAATACTGGGTTCTAATTATTGCAAGAATCTTCTTTATGATCACTGTGTGTTGTCTCGCTTCGACGCCCACAAGGGTGTTGCCAATGCCACGGTTCGGAATTCTACACTTGGTCATATGGGTATCAATGCCATTGGCAGTGGAACCTTTATTGTGGAAAACAGCACTATTCGAGGAAGAAGTCTCATTAACCTTCGCTCTGACTATGGCAGTGCATGGCAGGGAGAATTTATTATTCGTGATTGTGTCTTTGTACCTGCTGGTGGTAAAAAAGCCGATGCCTCTCTAATAAATGGTTATAATTCTGGACAGCATAATTTTGGCTACACCTGTTATATGCCAACTCGTATCAGTATTGAAAACCTTAGGATAGACGATTCCAACCACCCTAATGATTACGAAGGCCCCTCTATTTTTAGTAATTTCAATGCTAAAATGACGGATTATTCTTATAAAGAGACGTTTCCTTATGTCATCACACAGGAAGTCATTCTTAATAATGTAACCACGGCCAGCGGCAAGACTCTCAGGATAAGTGAGAACCCCTTCATGTTCAAAGATGTGAAAGTGATGGCCCACTAAACTGGAACCACTACTTTAGCAGGAATAATGGTGAATCTCCAACAAAAGGTTTCTCTTAAATTCCTAATCTGACTTCCTAAAAAAGAGCCTTAATCTCTTAATTTTGACTAGGACCAATCAATGAGCTTTTACCAAAATAATATGCTTTTAAGGGCTGGGCAAAAGGCAATGCTGATTTGGTCACTTTCTCAAAGTACTATATTAATTTATATAGGTATTTTTCTCAAATAGAGCATTAATCTTCAACGAATTATCACTCAACCATAATAAATATTTGTAAATCTAAAAGCCAATTTTATAGGAGATTTAAGGATTTGATTTGATAGGAATCT
>JBNMFK010000216.1:0-6702 GCA_051269965.1 Algoriphagus sp.
ATAAATGGCATACGCTATGGCTCCGTTTCTATGGATTTCCTCAAAGGTTATCTCCCACTCATTATGGCATTCTTCCCCATTCATAGTCACCATTGGATAAAGTGCGGCACCATCTTTAAAACCAAGCTTCTCAGCGTTCTCAATAGCCTTTTGAAGTTGCTTATGCCTGTAAACCAATAAGTTTCTGGATACCTGTGGCTCCGCGGTTGCTAGGTAAAAAGGAATGCAATAGGCTTCTGTATCCCAATACGTTACCCCGCCATACTTTTCTCCCGTAAAACCCTTCGGGCCAATATTAAGCCTTGCGTCTTCGCCTGTATAAGTCTGCTCTAAATGGAATATATTAAAACGGATTCCCTGCTGGGCTTCTATGTTTCCTTTGATCTGAATATCATTATGATTCCATTTTTCTTCCCAGGCTGCAGTATGATTTCCAAGCAATACCTCAAAACCCAGATGGTAAATCTCATTCAGTTTTTCCTTCGCTATATTTTCTTGGTTTTTTGCGGGATGATTGTCAGAGGATAGGTTAATGACATATTTTTGAAGTATCGTTTTCTCATTCAAAACCAAAGAGACTTCATAATTACAGCCTACATACTTATCTTTTTTTACTGGTAAGGAAGCTAATCCCAATGCTTTTTCGCCTTGGTAAAGTTTTATCCGCATAGCCGACGTGATCGTAAACTGAGGTACGGTTTCCCATGGAGATTTCTTTGTTTTCAAAGTCAAAAATGCCTCTGAACCAGAAATTCCTTTATCAATTTCATCCCAAAACTTTTCTCCGTGATTGGAGTCTCTATTACTTACATCGCCGTCTAGGAATGGACAAACCTTTGCTTTCCCAGTAAAATTCAAAGGCTTTATAGCGTAGGTCATAACAGCAGCCTCATCATGAGCCATGCTACAAAAGCGTAGAGCTTCTATTTCTAACTCATGGCCATGCTCCATTCTCACCGTACATTCTCTGCTGAGTGTACCTGCTTTCATATTCAAGGTTCTTTTGAAATCAAGTACCTCACAGGTAGCTAAATCCAGTTCTATGCCATCTATCTGGATAGAAACTCCAATCCAATTTGTGGCATTTATGACTTTGGCAAAATAGTTTGGATAACCATTCTTCCACCAACCAACACGTGTTTTATCTGGAAACCATACACCTGCTATGTAGTTTCCTTGGAGGGTATGCCCCGAATAAGTCTCTTCAAAATTCCCTCGTTGTCCCATACGGCCATTTCCAAGACTCATGAGAGATTCTGTAACCTCATTATGCTCTGGATGAAAGCCTTCTTCTATGACGCACCATTCATCGTGTCTTATATAATTTTTCATATCCTTAAGCAGTAGTCATTTAAAATTCATTATTGCGATATTAGAAATTTATCAATCGATAAGATTACTTAATCTTTTTTAACAACTTATTCAAATCAACACCTTCAAAGGAAGCTAATATTAAATCGGCATTGGGTAGATTTTCTTTTGTACCAATACCGACGGCCTTCATACCAGCGGCATGAGCAGCTTTGATGCCAGCGATAGCGTCCTCCACGACAAGACATTCCTCATTTTTCAGTTTTAAAGCTTCCGCTCCTTTAATAAATACCTCTGGGTCTGGCTTAGACCGTGTCACTGAATTACCGTCTACCAAAGCATCAAAATGATGTATTAAACCTATTTTTTCTAAGATTCTTGGGGCATTTTTGCTTGCCGATCCTAGTGCCATTCCGAGGCCCATATCTTTGATTTGTTGAATTAAATCTTCAACCCCTGGCAGAATATGTGCTTTGGTCATCTTATCCACCTTTTCCACATACCAATCATTCTTTTGAGTAGCCAATTCTAGAATTCTAGCCACAGGTAACGCGACGTTTCCATGCTTTAAAATTCTATCAATTGAATCCATTCGGCTAATTCCCTTTAAGGTTTCATTAAAGGCCTCATCAATATCAAAATCTAGTTCATTGGCCATTCTTCGCCAAGCAGCATAATGAAAAACTGCAGTATCCACTATAACGCCATCTAAATCAAAAAGTATTCCTTTGATCATTTTCTATTATCTCTTTAAATTCTAATCTATATTAATTACATAAGCCTGCAAAGGAGGAAGCTCTGTGGATTCTAAACCCATTTGCTTATCTATCAATAATTCTATGGCCGCGGTCTTTCCTTTTAGTGAGGCTACAAATCGTTCCGTAGCTGCTGTTAGCTTTTTCTCAGAGGCATCCATAATATTTTTAATGCCTGTCTTACCAAAATAGGCATAAATACCTTCTCCAAAAGTAAAAACTGAGTAAAATTACCATGACCTATTATCTCGATTGATTTTCTTAGAGCTATAAGTTTCTTTATGAATTCAAACTTCAACTGTTCCTGCCTAGTCCTCCCACTTGCTTCAAACTTATTGACCTTGTCTCTTGTCCAACTACCCCAGAATTTTTTAACCCCAATTTCTCTACCATAATAAATTTAGGAATACCTCACAGGGTCATGAGCCATATCACTTTTCATTTAAAGGTACAAGTATCCTCCTCTATTTCAGATAAAAAGCGATGTTCGTCATGATTATCTAAATAGCTTACAAGTTTTTCAGGGTTTTGAGATAAATAGTCAGGCTAAGTATTTGATATAGCCAATTTACGCCTCCATTGTGGCTATAAAGCTCTTTTAAAGCCTAGTACATTTGATTAATCAACCGACGACTCTAGATTGACACCAAAAGAAAGCTCTAAGTTAGAGTTAACAAAAGCTGCTTGATTGAGCCTTGGCAAAGCCAAAGATTCTCCAAATAAAAAGATCTGAGGAAACTGAGCCATCAAAGCATCATTGAAGGTATTCAAGAAGTCCATGCCGTTGTGCCTGTACGTGCTAATGTGACAGGCGTCAAAACCAAGATTCTGCGTAAAAGAAAGAGTATAATGAATTAAGTAGTTCGCGACAAAGGCATTCTTCTGGTTTAAATCTGGTAGGAAAAGCATAAACAAGCAGTCTGTAGTTTTCGACCTGTCATAATCAGACGCGGAGCTGGGACTGACAGTACTATATAATCAGTGTTTATGTAGCTTTCCCACTGATTAAACCAAGACCTCATGGACATGTCATGCCGTAAATAATGGTTAATTCCTGCAAGATTGTACAAGGCATCTTGGATTACCTTTAAACCTTTTTTATGAGCCGCCGCTATCATTATTATAAAGCCCTAATTCCTCCCAAACGCCTATAAACGTTGTGACGATCTATGAAACCATGATAAGCAGAACACATATCTCCTCCTTCATTAGTTTGTGATTAACCATTTTGAGTGGCTAGATTCGGCCGTAAATCCTAGATCTCTATGATAAGCTAAATACTTAATAATTCCTTGCAAGTCTCCTACAGGTCGCAGCCATGAATTTTGACTAACTAAAACGGTATAGGCCACGTTACTGAACTTGTCGTTGGGATGATCGCGATTAGAAAATCTATCTGGCAGCATGAAGATAAATGACATCATTCACATCAATAAGCCCAATATTCAATTGTTCTCTTTCTTTCAGTTCTTAATCGTATTCAAAAATTCCACTTTAATTTAAAAACTCAACTTTCAATTCGCCAGCTTTCGCTTTCTTTTTAATTTCAAGATCACCAAACAAGTGGTGAGGACTATCAACCTTATGCTACCAATACCTTGACAACTTAGTATTTAGTGATACTCGCCGCAGATTTTGTAATACCTTCGCCACAAATAAATACGGGTTGCTTCGAGTTTTCCATTCCTATTCACCAACCAAATTAGTCCCATTCTTTTGATTTGGGAAGATTGTGCAGGCACAAGTACAGAACACACGAGCATCGCGCTGATAAGGCTTAATGAGAATTCATTTATTTTGATTCTCTAAGGCTGTAAAATACTTGTTTATAGGTCCAAAAAGACAATTAAGATTCCTTTAGATAATCAAAGTATTTCAATAACAAAAATAGCCTAACTCCCCATTTACACTATGCTTGGCCTAATATTCTCCATAAAGCATTTCTCCAACTGAGGAAAATGGAATTAGAAAATGGTAAAATGAAATATTATCTTTGAATCTAAATTACACCTACAAAATGACTAAAGCCTGTTATCCAACAGGTTTTCTCTTGTCCTTTTTAACTATTCTATGATCCAAAAAAATAATTCCAACAAACTTATTATCTATCAAATTTTTACAAGGATTTTCGGAAACGAGAATATGACAAATAAATTCTATGGAAGTTTAGAAGAGAATGGCGTTGGAAAGTTCAACGACATCAATAATAATGCTCTAAAAAGTCTTAAAAATCTTGGCATTAGCCATGTATGGTATACGGGTATTATAGAACACGCCACGATGACAGATTATACCTCCTTTGGCATCAAAAAAGACCATCCGCAGGTAGTAAAAGGAAGGGCAGGCTCTCCTTATGCCATTAAAGACTACTATGATGTAGATCCCGATTTGGCTGAGGATGTTCCAAATAGAATGCAGGAATTTGAATCACTGATAGACCGTTCTCATAAAAATGGCCTCAGAGTAATCATTGACTTTGTTCCGAATCATTTAGCCAGAGAATACAAATCAGATGCAAAACCTAGTGGAGTTAAGGACTTTGGTGAAGACGATGATCAGACAAAGAGATTCGATAAAAACAATAACTTTTACTACTTGCCCGATACCGAATTCAAAGTTCCTGAGGATTGGAAAACTCCGGTACCCTTCGAGAAGGACTATACTGAAAATCCTGCTTTAGTTACTGGCAATGATGTGTTCTCAGCAGAGCCTTCCATAAAAGACTGGTTTGAAACCATTAAGCTAAACTATGGTATAGACTACGAGAACGGTGGAACAGCGTATTTAGATCCAATACCAGATACATGGCTTAAGATGAAGGCTATTTTGCTGTATTGGTCAGCGAAAGGCGTGGATGCTTTCCGATGTGATATGGCTCAAATGGTACCTGTTGTTTTTTGGGAATGGTGCATTAAAGAAATAAAAAAAGAATATCCTAAGACTATTTTCATAGCCGAAATTTATGAAGCTCCTTTATATGAGGATTATATATTCATAGGGGGGTTTGACTATTTATACGATAAAGTAGGTCTTTATGATGCCCTCAGAAGACTCATGAAAGGACATGGTAATAGTAATGAGATTACCAAAGTTTGGCAAGAAGAGTCTGGAGATTTTGCTAAGCATATGTTGCGGTTTTTAGAAAACCATGATGAACATAGAATCACTTCGGAGCAGTTTGCTGGCAAAGCGAAGATAGGGGTTACAGCTTTTGCTTTATCTGCCTTTCTTCACGATGGGCCTTTACTGCTTTATTATGGTCAAGAACTAGGCATTAAACCTAGCGGGCCCGAGGGCTTTCAGGGAGATGATGGCAGGAACACTATTTTTGACTATTGGGGGCTAGAAGAAATTGCGAAGTGGAATAATAAAGGAAAGTGGAATACTTCAAAATTAAGTAACACTCAAAGAAGCTTACGTACAAGCTATCAGAAAATAAATGAATTTGCTACAAATAACGAAGCTATTACACTCGGAAAGTTTTTTGACCTACAATACGCCAATAAAGATAATGAGGACTATAATGACTCCAAAATATATAGTTTTTTAAGGTATTCTGATAATCAGAAATTACTTTTTGTCTTCAATTTTGACTTGGACCAAGACTATTCCTTTGATTTGGATATTCCAAGTTTAGCTTTTGGCATGATGGGAATTAAAAAACTCGATGTCAATTTTATAGCGTTGAATACCAAGCATAAAACAGGTTTAAAGCGTATTAAAATGCAGCCTAACTCCTATTTAATCTTGGGACTTAGGTAAACACAATAAGCAACAGAACAGGCTAAAATAGAAATACCTCTGCTCGATAATATTTTATAAATACCCCAATGAAAAAAAATAAGCCGAACCTTAGCTCCTCCCAGATATGGAATATGAGCATTGGGTTTCTTGGTATCCAGATGGGCTTTGCCCTTCAAAACGGAAACGCAAGCCGTATACTTCTAAACTTCGGAGCTGACGTAGAGGAACTCTCTTTTTTTTGGATAGTTGCTCCTTTGACAGGAATGCTAGTACAGCCTATGGTAGGTTATTTCTCAGACAAAACTTGGACTAGACTTGGACGACGTAGGCCTTTTTTCTTGGTTGGAGCAATCATAGCTTCCTTTGGTTTGCTACTTATGCCTAATGCAGATCTATTTGTAAAATACTTACCCGCTCTTTGGGTAGGTGCAGGATTCCTCATGATTATGGATGCCTCCTTTAATATCTCCATGGAACCCTTTAGAGCTTTAGTAGCGGACAAACTAAATTCAAGTCAAAGAACAGAAGGCTATTCTATTCAAACCGTGATCATTGGCATAGGAGCTGTTATAGGTTCTTGGTTGCCCTATGTCCTTTCCAATTTGTTTAATGTAAATGGAAACTCTACCGGTGGCGTAGCTTTAAATGTGATATGGTCCTTTGTCATAGGTGCTTTAATTTTATTAGGAACCATTATTTGGACGGTATCTAAAACGCCGGAATACTCTCCTAAAGAAATGGCTGAATTCGAAGATGCAACCATTGAGGATAGGAACGTTAGTACCATCAGAGATATCATTACAGATTTCATCAATATGCCTAGAACTATGCGTCAACTAGGCTTGGTCCAATTCTTCTCTTGGTTTGGGCTTTTCTCTATGTGGGTTTTTGC
>JBNMFK010000217.1:0-6695 GCA_051269965.1 Algoriphagus sp.
GTAGATTATGTCATTTAAAAAGCTGGCCCTTTTTGACATGCAGGCAGCATTGCAAAAATATCAAAGAGTAGGACTAAAGCGAACTTCATTTATCTACGTTATTATAATAAATCGTTGGCCAAGTTCATAAGCTCAGAACACCCTAGTTTGATGTATGAAAAAAGATGTTGGTCTTTCATTTTATCAATTAAATAAGCTAGACCATAGGAGTCTTCATCCATATATGATGTATTTGTTTTAGCTATATCGCCTGCAAAACCAACCTTTGTTCCTCTCGTGTCCTTGTAAAAGTAGTTTTTATCTTATGCGGTGTTAGATTTTGTGCCTCGTCTACGATAAATATAGCGTTTGAAACGAGCTCCTGCCCTTAAAAAGCCAAAGCAGTTATAAAAAGCTTTCCTTTCTCCTATAATTCATCTTGAACCTTAATTTGTTCTCGGTCTCTTTAACCTGAGCCTTGATAAATTTAAGGTAATCGAATAATGGCCTCTTACACGGTGAAGCCTTGTCTTCTGCTCCTCCAAGAAGAAAACCAATATCACGATTAGACAATGGAATGATAGTCCTTGCCAAAATAATTTGATGCTTGTATTCCGCTGTTCTAAGGCCGACGCCAAAGACTACAGTGTTTTCCCATTTCAGCAATACCTTAAAATGGCCACTAGGTATGGCTACCAGTTATATGTCATCATTCAAAAGTGAATCTAAAGCACAGGACTGATCGATATTTCTCGATTTTATGCCATAAGAAAACGGCTTCTCTACACGGTAAAACATATATGTAGGTTCATTATGCCTGAACCAAACTGCTTCTGTATCATTTCTTAAGATATAGTAAGCATTTGTTTACTTGACATCGCCTAAAATACCTCATCCTTTGATAAGCCCTTTAACATAAATGTTATGAATAATTTCTGAGTACAAATTCTCAAAAGCCCGATAGCCTGCAGAAATTTTGATCAAATCAGTGACCTTCCCTTTGATGTAGTAGTCCAATAAACCTATAGCCCATACCTCTATCCTCAGGTTGATATCTTTATGTAACGAGGAGCGTCTAGCCCTTTTATGCTCCATCGGCAGCGGAAGAACTGCATTAATGATTTGATGGTCATTTTTATCTAATCCATAAATCGTGATAGCATCCCAGGCTAAATCCTCCGTTTTTATCACTAAACTTAATTTTTCTTTTTTGGGCCCAATAGATACCCAGTATTCATCACCATTATCTGCCGAAAGCATATTTAGAAAGCGGATGACTCCTCTCACCTCAAAATTATTAGTATTATTTCCAATTATGACGTTGTCCAACTCCTCTAAAACAGGTAGAGAGATGGCGACCATATAACTTCAAAATGACGTGTACCATTGTGGTCAAATAAAATTATGGAAATGTCTACAACGAAGACTTTCTTCATAGATTTTTTTCCATTGTGTAGATGACTTTTTTCTGACATTTTAGAAGTTGAATTGGTAAAAAGCAATTAATTCGATAATATTTTGGCGAATAATTGACAAAAAAAGATTATTCCCGCCGTCATAATTTATTCAAAGGATAAGCATGAACTATATGTATCCTCTTGGGGGTTTATATTTGCATATGAAAAACATCCTAGCGTGCCTCTTTCTTCTCTCGATTATGTCTTGTAATTCGTCTGCAAACGAGAACCAAGAAAAAGTCTTTTTTGACTTAGCACAATTTATAGATATGGAAATTGCCCACCTTGAATCAGAGAATGTGAGTGTCTTCAAGACGGTTTATATTAACGAAGAAAAAGAGACGATAACAATAGATAACCTAGACTGGAAAAAAGAACTGGAGATTATTAGACAGTCAGATCTTAACAAGGCCGCATACAAATTAAGTTATGAAACAGACAGCTCTAAAACCCGCATTGTTTATTCTTTAAAAGACTCTGAAGATTTGCCTATAGTCGTTCTTAGTATTCTAAAAAACGATGCTGGAGAAATTACTAGAATACGATCCGATCATAAATCTAACAATTACCTGTACTCGTCAAGTAAAACGGCCATTGCGGACTTTAGAAATGGCCATTTAAGCCATTATAATATCAAAGGTACTCAAGAGCTTTTCATTGGTACTGAAAAAGTTTTTGAGATAGATGGAAGGGTGCTCTAATCCTACTCCGTCAAATAAAGGGCAACGTAATTTGGTGGTAAGGTCAAAAGCCATCAGCTCTACAGAAGTTTGGGTTATTTTATGCAAAAAGCCATCCCAAACGGGATGGACTTCATCCATTCTAAACTACGTTTATTGCCCTAGCTATGTTTTAAACGACTGCTTTTATGTTTTCGAAGCGGATATTTTCGCCACTTAACTCCATCAATATCACAGCGTCTTTATCTATTTCATTTGCCAAAATTCTCTTTGAGAGTTCGTTAAGGATCCTTCGCTGAATTACTCTTTTTAATGGCCTCGCCCCGAAAACTGGGTCAAAACCCTCCTCGCCGAGTTTATCTAAGACTTCGACGGAAGCCTCAAGTGTCATACCTTGCTCTGCAAGTCTGCTTTGAATACCTTTAAACTGTATATCAACTATCTGACGGATGTTACTTTTACTCAATGGATCAAATAGTACTATCTCATCTATTCTATTCAAAAACTCTGGCCTTACAGAGGCTTTTAATAATTCCATCACACCATCCTTAGCCTCTTGTTTATAATACGTTAGCCAAGCAGATTCATCACCTTTGGTCTCCAAATATTTCTCCTGAATAATCTGAGAACCAATGTTTGAGGTCATGATAATGATAGTATTTTTAAAATTGGCGACCCTACCTTTATTATCTGTTAACCTTCCGTCATCCAAAACTTGCAATAAAACATTCCATACATCTGGGTGAGCTTTTTCTATCTCATCTAAAAGAACTACGGAGTAAGGCTTTCTTCGTACCGCCTCTGTCAACTGACCGCCTTCATCATAACCCACATATCCTGGGGGAGCTCCTACGAGCCTACTTACCGCATGACGTTCTTGATACTCACTCATATCTATTCTGACCATGGCTGTTTCATCATTAAAGAGATACTGTGCCAGTGTTCGGGCTAATTCGGTTTTCCCCACGCCTGTAGTTCCTAAAAACAAGAAACTTCCTATCGGCCTTTTAGGATCCTGCATACCCGCCCTAGATCTTCTTACGGCATCTGCTACTAATCCTATCGCTTCCGACTGTCCTGCTACTCTTTTCCTTAATTCGTCCTCCAAGTATAGCAGCTTTTCACGATCACTTTGTAGCATTTTGAAAACCGGAATACCTGTCCATTTACCAACAACCTCCGCAATATCCTCAGCTGTAACCTCTTCATTGATAAGATTGTCCTCATCATCTGTTTTGTGTGCTTTCGCCAATTCTTTTAACTGATTCTCCATCTCTGGCAACTTTCCATAGCGTATCTCAGCTACTCTTCCGAAGTCTCCAACACGCTCTGCTTGCTCAGCCTCAAACTTCAGTTGATCTATCTGTTCTTTTAATTCCTGAATCTCTCCTACTTTGCCCTTTTCGTTCTCCCATTGAGCTTTTAGAGCGTTAAATGTTTCATTCAAGTCGGCCAGTTCTTTTGATAAAACCGCTTCTTTTTCTTTGTCTTTTTCTCTCCTAATAGCTTCTCGCTCAATTTCCAGCTGCATGATTCTCCTTCTGAGCTCGTCCATTTCTTCTGGCATAGAATCCATTTCCAGCCTCAGTTTAGCGGCAGCTTCATCCATTAAATCAATCGCTTTATCTGGTAAAAAACGATCTGAAATGTACCTATTAGACAGCTCTACAGCAGAAATTACGGCATCATCCTGAATTCGTACACCATGATGGACTTCGTATTTCTCTTTAATGCCTCGAAGAATAGAGATGGCATCTGCCACATCAGGCTCATCCACAATCACAGACTGGAAACGCCTTTCTAAAGCTTTATCCTTTTCCATATATTTCTGATATTCCTTCAAGGTCGTGGCTCCAATGGCATGCAGCTCTCCTCTAGCCAAAGCTGGTTTTAGAAGATTGGCTGCATCCATAGCCCCTTCTCCACCGCCACCTGCTCCCACTAAGGTGTGTATTTCGTCAATAAATAATATAATCTCGCCATCCGAGTCTGTTACCTCTTTGATAACAGCTTTAAGTCTTTCCTCAAATTCTCCTTTATACTTTGCTCCAGCCACTAGCAGTCCCATATCCAGAGAAACCAGCGTTTTAGATTTCAAATTTTCAGGAATATCTCCTTGCACTATTCGCTGAGCTAAACCCTCCACTATAGCCGTTTTACCTACACCAGGCTCTCCCAGCAAAATCGGGTTATTTTTTGTTCTTCTAGATAATATTTGAAGAACCCTTCGTATTTCTTCGTCTCTGCCAATCACAGGATCTATTTTTCCTTTTTTAGCCTGCTCATTCAAGTTGATGCTGTATCTACTTAGTGCCTGATACTTGTTTTCTGCGTTTGGGTCTTTGACCGAATTATCTTTCCCTCTCAATTCCTTTATATTTTTTTCTAGTTCTTTTTCTTTAAATCCTTGCTTATTTAGCAGAGAGGCTACTTTTTCTTTGCCGGATGCAAGAGCAAGGTAGAGCAGCTCTATGCTCACATATTCATCTCCGAATCCAGCCATTTTCTTTTGAGCAGCAGCCAAAACCAGCGTCAAGTCATTCCCAAGATAGGGCTGAGCATCTCCACTTACCTTGGTATATTGATTTATAATACCTCCTAATTCTTTATTTAAAATCCGTCCATTGACGCCCAGTTTTTCAAACAAAAACGAAGACGTATTTGGATCTTGTTCTATAAGTGCCTCTAGCAAATGACCTGGCTCCACGGCTTGTTGTCCATTTCCTTGAGCTATTAAAACGGCTTGCTGAATGGCCTCTTGTGCTTTTATTGTGTATTGATTTAAATTCATGTTTTCATTTGTGTTGATTAATCTTAGCTCGTAATTGCTCTATACTCATCAAAAAAGGTGCGAGTCCATCAAATCGGAAATATTGGCTGATAAATACTTGATTATCAGTACTTAATGTGCCATTATGTCTACAAGTTTACTCTGGTCTTTTGTACAGCCTGCCAAAACTTCAGGTTTCGTGTTAACTTCTCAAAAGCTATTTTTGTCAAATGAAAGACCTTAATAACGCTTGGCGAAAAACCGCAAGCACCCTTTATAGAAAGCCAGACGACTCAAAAATCCTAGGATCTGTAGAGTTAGACATCACCGATTTACAAATGTACATCGCTAAAAAAAGAAAAGAAGGGCTTAAAATAACTTTGACACATATTTTCACGCTTGCTACGGGCCGTGCCTTAAAAGAGAAACTACCAGAACTCAATACCTATATCTCCAGAGGTAATGTGAAGGCCTTCAATAATATAAATGCTACCGTAAGCGTACTACTCAGAGATAACGAAATGGGTTCTGTCAAAGTAGAAAATACAGACCAGTTGAGTCTTGAAGAGTTTGTCCCATATCTTCAAAACAAAATTGCAGAGGCTAGAAAAGGAACTGAAAACAATACGATGCAGCTAAAAGAACGCATGGCGGCTATCCCCTGGCCTTTTAGAGGTATGGTCTATTGGTGCCTGAGGAAAATCATCATTGACTTTGGTTTAAAAATAGGAGGTATAAGTGCGAATGACATGGGGTCTTACATTGTCTCAAACATAGGAAGCTTAGGTCTAGACAACGGCTACCCTGCCCTTTTTCCAGCTACTAACATCTCTTTTGTACTCATCATGGGAGGTGTAAAAAAGAAACCTTTAGTGATAAATGACGAAGTCAAAATAAGAACTGTTATAAACCTATCTGCAGCTTTAGACCATCGGGTAGTAGATGCCTCGCACGCGGGTATTCTTTTTAAGTTTTACAAGACTATTCTTAGAAATCCTGCGGTTTTGGAGGTTTCGAATGTTGCCTAATTTTTAAACGTTTAACATAGCTAAAGTTTACCCGGTTTTGCTTGGAATGACTATTGTAAGCAATTTTGGTTTCCATTTTTTTCAATTTCTAATAATTGATAGCTCTTCTTCTAAGGCCACTTTCGCACGTTCTTGCTCCGTTGTTAAGCCACCATGAAAAAGGTTATTATGTTCATATTGGTCATTTGCTAAATCATACATCTCTTCATTTCCATTTGAATTAACAATCAGCTTATATACTCCGTTGCTAACAGTCCATGCATCAGTTCTTCCATCATCCATTTCAGAATATTGATAACCTCTAATTGAGTTATTATCTCTTATAAATAAGGACTTAAAGCTCTTACTATCGTGAATTTCTTTTGTAGAGCTTCCAGCAATTTCAGCTATTGTAGCAAACAAATCTGTACTAGTAATTAAGTTTTCATCCGTTCCCTTACGCGAAATAGCATTACCAGAAATGAACATCGGAACGTTCACGCCACCTTGATATAACGTATTTTTTGCCGTAGAGCTTGAATAAGGACTTTGAGCCAGTTGATTGGGTGTGCCGTTATCTCCAATGAAGATAATTATAGTATTTTCTCTTTCATCAGCAGGAATATTATCTAATAATCTCCCAATCTGATAATCCATTGCTTCAATGGCCGCCATGTAGAACGGAATTGGGTCCAATCCATTGACATAGGCTGGTAAATTACCTTGATTATGCATGTTACTCGGAGGCGTATGAAATGGCGTATGAGGTGCATTGTAGGCTAGCCATAAGAACCAAGGTTTA
>JBNMFK010000218.1:0-6695 GCA_051269965.1 Algoriphagus sp.
ATAGCAATAAGTAGAATTTCCAAAATCTATGATACCAGAAACACATTTATTCTTAGTTAGAACATTGCATTCATTAGCATCATTATAAATTATGTGTTTTCGTAAAAAAGGAATACTGGAATTACGTTTTGTTCATATTGTTGAAAGAAACACTTTATAAGATTTCTGTCTTTAACATTAGTGATATCATCAATGTATTTTTGGCTCAAATGAAGATGTTGAATATCACATTCTTTCTGAATTCCCGCAAGTGTGTAGTTCTTGAAGTTTTTTAAAGTGAGGTTAATTTCTGCTAAGGAGCTTCCAAAGGATTCGAAAAGTTCTTTGGTATGATTAACGTTACCTAGAAATGTACCTTAGAGATAAGATAAAGTTATCCAAACCAATTTCTTACCATGGACATTAAGAGGTTTGACAAATGAGCCATCTGAAAACGGTATAGGATAAGGAAATGAAACTATATTGGAGAGTTTCAAAAAAAGTAAAACGTCATTTTCTGCTTTTATAAGATCAATAGTCTCTTCAGAATAAGGATATGTTTTGAAAATATATTTTTTTGAATCTTCATTGAGAACATAATTAGTATAACCACTCAGCTTTTTAAGCTCAACCTTATTAAATCCGAATTCTTCGAGTAATATTTTTCCATCATTTTGCTCAAAAAATCCATGTCATTCGCATTGTCAAGTACCAAAGCATAATACGTATATTATGCAAGTCATAATCATCATTTATCACACCATAATACAGCAGATAATCCCCAATTCACTCTTTCCACTTAATATTGCAGCCCATACTTGGATATTGAATCTCAGAAACGAAATCTTCAGCAAGCACTGCTCTTAATGCTCCTCTAAGATCATTTCCTGTTAAGGCAATACCATTTCCTGGTGAAGAGCCATCAATTCTACCACGATAAACGAGTTTTAAGTTTTTATCAAAAACATAAAAATCTGGGGTGCAGGCTGCATCATAGGCTTTTGCAACTTCCTGGGTTGGGTCATAGAGATATGGGAAGTCATAGCCTAGGCTTTTTGCTACTTTTGTCATTTCTTCTGGGGCATCTTCAGGGAAAGTATTTACATCATTGCTGCTGATTCCTATAAATGAAACTCCTTTAGGTTTAAACTTACTTACGATCTCTACGACTGTAGGATTTATATGCTTGACATACTTGCAGTGATTGCAAATAAACATGACCACTGTGGCTACATCGGATTTAAAATGATCCAAACTTATTTTTTTACCCGAGACGGTGTCTGATAAAGTGAAGGAGGGTGCTTTGGTCCCTATCGCCATCATGTTGGATTCTGTAAGTGCCATATACTATACTTTTATAAATTTTAATAAATACAAGTTAGTCAATAAATAGCTTTCTATGGTTTCATAGAATGTTAGGGCTTTAGTCTAATTTTGTTGCATGGATTTACAAAAAATACTAGATAGTCGTTTTTACGAATTTTCTATTTCGTTAATTGCTCTTATCGCCTATATCATTCTAAGATTTACATCAAGACGACTCATTTCACGTCAAGAGAGAAAACATGATTTGGATAGAGCGAGGTCTATTTATGCGAATAAATTTTTCAATATCACTTGGCTATCTCTGTTGTTATTAGCTTTTGGCTTTATTTGGAACGTTTCTTTCAAAGGTTTATTTGCTTCTTTTTTTGCTGTAGCAGGTATCGCCCTTTTTGCCACATGGTCTATGTTGAGTAATATTACAGCCTCCATACTGCTGTTTTTTAATTTTCCTTTCAAGATTGGCTCTCAAATAAAAGTTATAGATGGAGATAATTCTGTTTCTGGTTTGGTGAAAGATATTACTTTCTTCGCTATCCAAATTCAAATTGAAAACGGAGATTTAGTCTCCTATCCTAATAATTTGGCTATTCAAAAACCAATCGTTCAAATTATGGAAAAGAGAAAATCAAAAGAAGAGTAATTAAGTTTTAAAAAACACGTGGAGTACATAGTTTTGCTTAAGAATTTGAATGCTGATGAACGAATGAAACTTTTTCCAGAAAATATTGACCCGAACAAGAATTACTTGCCATTTGATGGTATCGTAAATTATTATGGGCAAATCATGAATTTTGAAAAAGGGAGGGAGTTTATGGATTATTTATTGAATGAAATTCCTTGGGAACATGACGAAACCCACATTTTTGGGAAGCATATCATTACTAAAAGAAAGGTGGCTTGGTATGCAGATGGAAACTATCCTTACCATTATTCCAATACCACCAAAATTCCATTGTCTTGGACACCAGAGTTAGTTGCAATTAAAGCTTTAGCTGAGGAGAAGGCAAGGATAAGGTTCAATTCTTGCCTCTTAAACTTATATCATAATGGAGACGAAGGTATGGGTTGGCATACAGATGATGAGAAAACGTTGGTACAGGATTCACCCATTGCCAGCTTAAGTTTCGGAGCAGAAAGAAGGTTTGATTTGAGGCATATTAAGTCGAAAGAAAAGGTACAATTAGTCTTAGAATCGGGGAGCCTATTAGTGATGAAAGGGACCACACAAAAACATTGGAACCACGCCTTACCAAAAACCAAGAAAGTAAAGACACCGAGAGTCAATTTGACGTTTAGATGTATGGAAACGGGCTAGCTGGTTAGATTTAGTAGTCGAGTGTTTTAGGTCGACAGCTTCAATTGACTGTTTCCACTCTAAATATCCAAATGAATCTTTCACCTCAAGTTCACAATACCTAAACCTCTAGAGCGTAGCTGCCAATCCGCCATCTACAGGTAAATTGATACCATTAATGGAAAAAGCTACAGGGGAGGCTAAAAATGCCACAGCAGCACCCACCTCATCTGGTGTCGCAAATCTCCCTGAAGGTACATTAGCTTCCATTTCTGCTTCTAGCTTCTCTACTGATTTCTTTTCGGTTTTAGCTCTCATTTCATTTACCTCGGCTAGCCTACCTGTTTTGGTATAACCTGGCAACACATTATTCACGGTAATGCCTGTATGACTTAGTTCTTTTGAAAGAGTTTTGGCCCATGCTGCCACGGCCCATCTTACGGTATTAGAAACACCCAAGCCCAATATTGGTTGCTTTACAGAAACAGAGATAATATTGATAATTCTTCCAAACTTCTCAGCCTTCATGAAAGGAACTACGTGCTGAACGATGATTTGATTTATCACCAAATGCTGCTGAAAAGTAGCTTCAAATTTCTCGGGCTTTTCGTCTAAAATGGCACCCCCTTCTGGTCCTCCAGAATTATTGACTACTATATGGAAATGACATTTATTACTTGCTAAGGCCTCTTCTACGGCGGTGCGGTCAGTGAAGTCGGCAACCAAAAAACGGTGCTTTTGACCTTTTGAAATATCCAGAAGAGCTACTTTGAGCTTCAGCTTTTCTTTATTGCGAGCGAATAGCCAAACATTGGCTCCCATTTTGGCCAGTTCTACAGCAGAAGCCCAGCCGATGCCATCTGTACCGCCACAGACTAAAGCATACTTATTTTTCAGATTTAAATTCATGGCCGAAATTACGAATTCAGATTCATGAAACGTATGTGACAAGGCACTTTGTGAGTAGATAGATCTAATTAAACCAAACAGCATATCTTTCACGCCTCAAATCCAAAGCTAAGCTTTTCTCTAATTTTATAGCCTCTGTCCGAGTTTCCACAGAAGCTATATGATTGTAAAGGCTTGGTCTGAGATACATGCCATATTTTTGAACAATATTCGCAGACAACTTAATGCCTTTTTTGTTTCTATATCCTGTCTTATGTTGTTTATAACGCTCTTTGGGTGTCTTACTCGTCATACCCACATACAGGCATTCAAGTACACCGTTAAACTGTGGATTGGCCTCACGGAACTTAGTATTTTCTGAGTAAACTTTTTTGTTCAGTTCTACCACATAGACCTTATACGGCATAAATCATTAAATTATATCAAACGCTGAGAAACAGCTTCTTTCTGTAAAGAACGTAGAGGAATAGCCACTGAACGGCAAGCATGGCAATTACCATCACAACCGAAACATAAGGCTGACCAATAAGCTGGCCCACCCAGCCAAATAGGGCAGACCCAGTATAATGCCAATCTACAAAATGTTTTAGCATGTAAATGAGGATGGAATTCATCCCGATGACTTTAAAGAAAAAAGCCCACTTTTTATAACCTAGAATATCAATGACGTAATAAAAGAAGGTCAATAGCAGCATGCTTATACCGCCACACTGGAGTACAAAAGAACTTGTCCAGAGGTTTTTGTTAATAGGGAATACAAGATTCCAAAGCTGAGCTACTACGAGCAATATGATACTCGTGATTAATAACCTTTTGGCCGTGTCCTTTCGTTTCTTTACAGGCGTATTTTTCAATAAATTACCGGCATAAATACCTAAGAGAGCGGTAGCAATGGCTGGAATGGTAGCTGTTAAACCTTCAGGGTCATGAAACCCTAAGTAGAGTCTTCCAGGGGTTAATAGCGTGTCTATATAGGAAACAACATTCCCTTCCATACTCAATGTACCAGGAGGATAACCAGGGGCAGATCCTAGAAGTAGAAGTAACCAGTAACTTATTAATAGCGTAGTAAACCATATAATTTGCCCACGCTGTTCCGTAAAAAGATAAATGAGATTGGCAAACATATAAGCCAAACCAATACGACCTAAGACACTTGGAAACCTTATTTCTTCAAGCGGCATGATTTGCAAACCATTATTATAAATGACACCTAGGAGTACTAGCATGAAACCTCTTTTGATGACTTTCAGTACCAGCGATTTTTTGGAAATACCTTTGGCTAATTGGCTTCCAATAGAATAAGGTGTTGCCACACCAGCCAAAAAGAGAAACAGAGGAAATATTAAATCATAAAAAGCAAAGCCATGCCAATCTGGATGCGTAAACTGATTAGAGAAGAAAGACCAAAACGAGTTTTCCTCAATATCTGCCATAACATGGAATAGCTCTTCGGCCCCTATAATCCAGAACATATCAAAACCACGGAGGGCGTCTAGCGAGTAAAGTCTATTGGAGGTCGGGATTTGGGTCATTTTTGGGTTGGGCTGTGTTGCTTTTGCTACTGAGTTTGTTTGTTAATTATTTCAGTTCGTCTGTACTAGGCAAAACAGATTTGTATTTAGACACAAATATATGTTCATTATTTTCTGGTAAGGTGTATTCTACTTAAGAGTCACTGTTATCCTTAAATAAAAACAATTCCTCTAGTTCTATTTTTATCATTTAACCAGATCTCTCTGTCGTAATAATTGACGTACATCTGCATTTGACCAAGGTCATGATGTTTAAGCTCTCCTCTTTTCAGAGTAATCATCGCAAATAAATTCCAAATTTTTTTCGTCAAATAAAATCCTTTTTTAGCCTCGCCACAAAAGTAAATCGTTGTTAAGTACCAGTAAAAGTGTTCAAGTTGGTTAATTATCTCTTGTGCTAATGGGTTCTCTGAATAAACCGCATGTTCAGGTAAGCCAATAAATTCTAGAGTGTATGAGTCTTTATGGCATCTTTTGGCTTTTCAACGATTGGTCTTTTCTCTGAAAGTTCCTTTACCCTGTCTATGTTCCTACTTAAAGTGAACACAGTATGCCAAGTAGAATCATACTGGAGCTTTAATTCTCTTACGCACCAGTCATTTTTAAAAGATTCTATTTCGTAGAACCGATGTTCATGCTCATCGATTTTAAATAATACGACCAGCCTAAAATAAATTTATCTTTCGCCAATTCCAGAGTCACTGTTTCGGAAAATGATTTAACAGACGCTGCCTGCTGTCTTTGATAAACGAGGTATAAACTTCTGATTTTATGTATAATACTTACTAAAAAATCCTTGCTAAATTCCTTCTTTAATACTTTTTAAAGCCCTTTTAAGGTGTTCTTTCCATAGTCAGTATGCTCTTTCCCGCCTTGCTCTTCTCCTGTTACGTATTCTGCCTATTTCGAAGTAAGGCAGCACCATTTTAGGGTTAATGGTTCGAACTAGGTTATTTTTCGCAGACTCAAGTAAATCTACAATTTGAGCATTGAGGTTTCTATTGGAAGGCCCATTTGTCATTTCTTTACTAATTTAAGTCACAACATATCAAAATTACGGAGCTTCTAGGAGATATGGTCTTTTGGAGGTGCGAGCTTGGGGCATTTATGAGGTTTTGAGAGGTATTCTCACGTATATTTTTTGTGGGAATAATTATTTTTTCAATATTTCGTCGTATTGTAATAAAATAAATAAATTCGTGTGTCTAGGAATATCCACTTGTATGGCTTGAATCCAAAGGCTTTTATTCCTGAATGCTCCAAAGCGATGAGCATTTCAGCAAAATTCAAGTATAGAAATTGTGGTAATTTGGATTTACTCCCATTTTTAAGATAAATAATTACTTCTTTAAAAGTTCCACATTTTTGTTGAGTACTTCGATAAACTAAATTCTTTAACTCGACTAAAACTAAATGCAGTATTTTGCTTTGAAAATGTATGTCCTAGCTAAATATTCCTATCATTTATCAGGAGAGTTTTTCTTTGTATTAAAATCATTTTAGCAAAACGATAGGATAAGAGAGTAAAAAGAAAAAGTCTCGCAACAATTCCACAAAACAATTTATAGCTAGTTTTTGAAGTTTAATTAACTCGAGTATTACATAAATAAAGGCAATGAATACAAAAATTGTAACAAGCAGGAAAAAGAGTC
>JBNMFK010000219.1:0-6664 GCA_051269965.1 Algoriphagus sp.
TTTGAAATCTGTATTGGTCTCCGAAGTCGAGCCAGAGGCAGTTAATAAATCCTACGAAAGTTCCGTCGAAGAAATGATTATTAATAGTGCTGGAGATGTTGTTCAGGGTGTTGATGTGGATGATGTGGATATGAAGAAAGAGGTATCAAAATCTCCAGAAGATCGTCAATTACCACTTTATATTTTCACGGCAGAAGGAGGAGATAAGTCTTACATCGTGCCTCTTAGAGGTGTAGGTCTTTGGGGTCCTATTTGGGGATATGTATCTTTAAGAGGTGATTTTAACACTATTCACGGAGCCACTTTTGACCACAAAGGGGAAACACCAGGTCTGGGTGCAGAGATAACAGAGCCGTTTTTTCAAGACCAATTTAAAGGGAAGAAAGTATTAGATGGAGAAGGCAAATTTGTGTCGGTAAACGTTATGAAGTCTACCATGAAGTCGGAATTAAGTAGTGTTAACCGCGTAGACGGTATCTCTGGAGGAACCATTACATCCGACGGCACAGATGAAATGTTAAAGAATTGTATAGAACCTTATTTAAGTTATTTTAACAAATTAAAATTAAATTAAAATGGCAGAAGTAGCAGAAATTAAAGAAAAGAGGGAGCCGTTGTTTTCAAAGAAAACTTTGCAAGTCATTAAAGACCCCCTTGATGATAATAATCCAGTGACTGTTCAAGTCTTGGGTATTTGTTCTGCTTTGGCAGTGACAGTCCAGATAAAGCCAGCCATCATTATGACCTTAGGTGTTATTTTCGTGAGCGGGTTTTCTAGTCTCATCATTAGTATGCTTCGTAAATCTGTTCCTACTAGAGTAAGGATTATTGTTCAGCTAATTGTTGTGGCTACTTTGGTGACTATTGTTGACCAGGTATTGAAGGCCTATATGTTTGATATTAGTAAGAAGCTATCAGTTTTTGTAGGTCTTATTATTACTAACTGTATCATCATGGGACGTTTAGAGGCATTTGCTTTGGGACAAAAACCATGGCCAGCCTTTTTAGATGGTGTAGGAAATGGCATTGGATATGGAATGATTTTAATAGCTGTCGCTTTTTTTAGAGAAGTATTTGGTGCTGGGAAATTATTGGGATATCAGGTGATACCAGACGTCTTCTATGAAATGGGTTATGTAAATAACGGATTGATGGTATTACCGCCAGCAGCTTTATTTTTGATAGGAATTTATATTTGGATTCAGCGTGGGCGTAATCCCAAATTAATTAATGTATCATAATTAATTTTGATAATAAGAATATGGAAAATCTTTTAAGTCTTTTTGTTAAAGCAATTTTTGTTGAAAATGCAGTTTTTGCGTTTTTTCTAGGAATGTGCTCCTTTCTGGCTGTTTCTAAAAAAATAAAAACAGCCTTTGGATTGGGCTTGGCAGTAATATTTGTGATGTTGTTAACGACGCCATTAAACTATGTCATCCTAACCTACATGCTCGGTGAAGGTGCTTTGTCTTGGATTCATCCTTCATTGGCAACAATAGATTTGACCTTCCTTTCTTTTATTCTGTTCATTTCCACTATTGCAGGGGCTGTGCAGTTGGTAGAAATGGTGATTGAGAAATTTGCTCCAGCACTATACAGTGCTTTGGGTATTTTCTTGCCTTTGATCACGGTGAACTGCTCCATTCTTGGTGCTTCATTATTCATGCAGGAAAGAGAATATAACTTCTCAGAAACCTTTGTTTTCTCCATTGGAACTGGTATTGGGTTCTTTTTGGCGATTGTACTTCTGGCGGCTATTCGCGAAAGGTTGCAGTATTCTAAAGTACCACCTGCCTTGCAGGGATTGGGTATGGCGATGATGATCACTGGCCTAATGGCTATGGCGTTTTTAAGTTTTTCAGGTATTAAATTATAAATCTATTATTTATGCTACCTATACTTCTCAGTAGTATTGTTGTTTTCGTTTTGGTGATTTTGTTGTTTGTTTTTTTAATATTAACGGCAAAAGCTAAACTTTTGCCTCAGAACGATGTAAAAATCACCATCAATGGCGACAATGATAACCCGATAATTACAAAATCTGGTGATACCCTCTTAAGTGTGTTAGGGTCCCATAATCTCTTTCTGGCCTCAGCTTGTGGTGGAGGAGGTACTTGTGCTATGTGTACATGTAACGTTTACGCCGGTGGTGGAGAGGTATTACCGACAGAAACTAACCATCTTAACCGTCGACAGGTAGGAGAAAAGCTACGTTTAGCCTGCCAAGTGAAGGTTAAGGAAGATATGGATATTAGAATACCAGACGAAGTATTCGGTGTGAAAAAGTGGGAGTGTGAAGTTACTTCGAATTATAATGTAGCATCGTTTATAAAGGAATATAAAGTGAAGCTTCCGGAGGGGGAGACATTGGACTTCGAAGCTGGTGGTTATATTCAAATAGATGTTCCAAAGACTGTCGTAAATTTTAAGGACATGGATATTACTGCTCATCCAAAATATCATGATACGCCTGATAAATTTAAAGAAGAATGGGACAAGTTCAACCTTTGGCCATTAAAGATGGTTAATGACGAGGAGGTCTTCAGAGCCTATTCTATGGCGAATCATCCAGCTGAAGGAAATATGGTTAGCCTTACTATTAGAATAGCGACACCACCATGGGATAGGGCTAAAAATACGTGGATGGATGTAAACCCAGGTTCATGTTCTTCCTATATATTTGGCCAAAAGCCAGGAGATAAAGTAACAATATCTGGACCTTATGGTGAGTTCTTTATTAAAGAGACGGAGGCAGAAATGCTTTATGTAGGTGGAGGAGCTGGAATGGCACCTATGCGGTCGCACCTTTATCATCTTTTTCACACCCTGAAAACAAAGCGTAAAGTAACTTTCTTCTATGGAGGTCGTACAAAACGGGAGTTGTTCTATGTCGAAGAATTTAGAGAAATAGAAAAACAATTCCCAAACTTTAAATTTTGTATTGCCTTAGACAATCCTCAAGAAGAAGACAAATGGACATTGAAGAAGAATATAAACGACCCTGAAGGTGATGGTTTTAAAGGCTTCGTTCACAACGTGGTGATTGACGAGTTTTTGAGTAAGCATGAGGCACCAGAAGATTTAGAACTTTATTTCTGTGGACCTCCAATGATGAATCAATCCGTTATTAAAATGGCTGATGATTGGGGAATTCCTGATGAGAACGTTGCCTTTGATGATTTTGGAGGATAGTAATTAAATAATACATGGGTAAATTAGTTTTTCTTTGCCTCGCGGTATCAATAGGATTTGTCTCTTGCAAAAGCAAGAACAAATCCTATTCGGCTTTTCAGGGCTATGCTCAGGGAAGTACTTTCAGGATTGTATATGAGCCAGTATCAGATGTCGATTTTATTGGTCCAGTAGACAGCATACTGGCAGTTATAGATCACTCTATGTCTCTATGGGATAGTACGTCACTTATAAGACGGGTTAATGAATCTGCTGACCCCCAAATGTTAGACGAACATTTTGTGAATGTTTTCAATCGTTCGAAGGATTTTTATGAACTAAGTCAAGGATCTTTTGACCCATCTGTGAGTCCTTTAATTGAAGCATGGGGTTTTGCTAGGGGAGAAAGAGTCGTCCTTCCCAGTCAGTCTCAAATAGACAGCTTATTGAATCTGGTGGGCCTAGGGAAGTTTCATTTATTAGGTGATATTTTAGTAAAGGATATTCCGAATACAGAGCTCAATTTTAATGCTATTGCACAAGGATATACGGTTGATGTTTTAGGGTTTTTTTTAGAGTCTCATGGTGTGCGTAACTATTTGGTGGAGCTAGGGGGTGAAACGAAGGCTAAAGGCTTCAATAAGTCAGGGGTAAAGTGGAAAGTAGGAATAGAAAGGCCGGATTATAATATCGGGAGTGAAAATAATGTAGTGCAAACGGTGGTTGGCTTATCTAATGCGGCTTTGGTAACTTCTGGAAGTTATAGGAAGTTCATAGAAAAAGACGGAAAGAAATACAGTCACACATTAAATCCGAAAACAGGAAAACCAGTGACACATAGCTTGCTGAGTGTCGTAGTTGTGGACTCAAGTGCCATGGATGCAGACGCTTATGCTACCTTTTTTATGGTTGTGGGCAAAGATTCAGCCCTCGAATATGCCGAAAAGTACTCAATGGCTATACAATGTACTTTTGATGAGGCAGGTGAAATGAAAATTGTCAATTCAACCGCCTTTGAAACTTTAATTATAAAAGAGCTCTAGTCGTTTTCGCAAGGCTCATCAGGCTTTTTACCACAAACACCACATACTGCACCTTCTTGAACCAACATAGGGTTATTGTTTGCACAAGTACCTTTGAAGGTTCCGTTTTTAACAAATATGAGTCTTACACTGAAAAGAAAAAATGCGATGAGAACCGCTACTATAGTCACTATCATTAATTGCATATGTAAATCTATGAATTTATCTTTAGAAACGTAATATCTTGCTGATGCAGATGTATTTTTTTATTTTGGTACTGAATATGTATATTGAAATAACCCTATTGAAATAACTCTGTTGAAATGGTAACTAAAGTTAAAACCCTATTAGCTAAGAAAGCTTTAAAAGAAATCGTTTTTGTTAGACCAGAAACGACAGTGATAGAAGCTCTGGAAGTTCTTTCGAAATATCAGATCGGTGCTGTTTTGGTAATGGAGGGAGAAGAAATGAAAGGTATCTTTTCTGAAAGAGATTACGCTCGCAAAGGAATTATTCAGGGAAGAAAGGCTAAAAGCACTCTGATGGTCGAAGTAATGACAGCAAATGTAATATCGGCTGACCTTGACATGGATATTAGAGGTTGTATGGAACTCATGAACGATAATAATTTCAGACATTTGCCAGTTTTAGATAAAAACGGGAAAGTAGTTGGTCTTCTGAGTACAAGAGATATTGTAAATGGTTTAATTTTGGAACAAAGACAACATATTAACTATTTAGAGAACTATATATCTGGTTCCATAGCGGGGTAGAAATTAAATGACGAAAAGACTTTTTATTATACGACATGCTCAGGCAGAAGATGCTGGATTAGGTACTGTGTTAAAAGACTTTAATAGAGATTTAACGAGTAAAGGTCTGGTACAATCCGCTAGACTTGGTACATTTATATCCGAAGGGAAAATAGAAATTTCTCGGCTTATTTCTAGTCCTGCCAATAGAGCCTTTCAAACTGCAAAAGTTTTTGGAGAACAGTTGGGAAAAACAAAAGATAATATCATGCTAGATAAGCATTTGTATAACGGTGGACCAAAGGCTTATCTTGGCTGCTTAAATAGTCTCTCAGAAGATTTTAATGCAGTGGCGATTTTTGGACATAATCCAGACATTACATTCTTTGCAGAGTATCTTACTAAAGATGACGTTGGAGGGAATATGAGAAAGGCGAGCTTGATAGAACTAGCATTTTTAAGTATTAAATGGAGTGAGATTTCCAGAAACTCAGGGGAGTTCGTTAGAAGAATAGACGTAAGTGACTTGGCTCCAGAATTATGAAAAGGAAGAATTTATTCAAAATAGTATTCTTATCTTTTCTAGTCTTAGTACTACTTCTCTTGGCAGATATGGCTAGGAAAACCACCGCTCCGTGGAATAAGAAAAAACAAATTGAGCGGGCTATAGAGCCTTAAAAACTTAATATAGCAAAGATCGCATGATGATCAGAGGCATATAGGCCGTTCCACGATTGAGAAATAGTAGCATGGCTTTTCACCTTTATTTTTGGACTCACTAAAATATGGTCAATTTGGCTATCGGGCCTTTCCACGCTGTTAAATCCTGTAAAAGTATCAATCGGACCAAAATGCCCTGTTTTTGAAATATCTTGGGTATTATCTAATCCGTTCTCGGCATAAGTTAGCATAGCCTCATCTTTTGGTGTACTGTTAAAATCTCCTAATAAAACGACCTTAAATTTATCTTTTAGGTCATTAACAATTCTTGAAATTAACTTAGAGCTTTCTACACGTGCTATTTCTCCCTTGTGATCATAATGTGTATTGATGACAACAAAAACTAACCCATCGGATTTACATTTGAGATAAGCTATAGTTGCTATTCTTGGTAAAGCGGCATCCCAGTCTTTCGACGGAATTTCAGGCGTTTTCGACAGCCAAATTGTGCTCCATTCAACAAGTTCTAAACGGTCTTTGTTGTAGAAAATGGGAGCGAATTCTCCTTTGGTTTTACCGTCATCTCTTCCGACACCAACCCAATTATAATTTTCTAGTCTTTTGGCAAGGAATAGCACTTGTGGCTCTGTGGCTTCTTGCAGTCCCGCTATATCCGATTCGTAATAGGAAATAGTTTGTGCTACCTTTTCCTTTCTATTTTCCCATTGATTTATGCCATCGGAAGGTGTTGCATACCGAATATTGAAAGTCATAACCTTTACATCATCTTGTGAGATGCCTTGGATGGAGTACAGGAGAAAAAGTAATAGGATTCGCATAAAAAAGTACTTATTTGTTATCAATTTAAGGAGTTGATGTGCTTGTAACGTCGTTTATTTAAATAATTTTAAAAAATTATTTACTAGCCAAGACTCTTCTGCCTTTAAAAGAGAGTTTACGGTGCTGTTGGTAAAATTAGTAACTTGACTAATTTCTCCTATAATTCTTAAAACTTCTTTTTTCTCGTCAGTGTCTGGCTGGAGTTTAGACTGAATCTCT
>JBNMFK010000220.1:0-6635 GCA_051269965.1 Algoriphagus sp.
GGAATACTATCGTAGAACCTGCTAACGAAATTCTTATTTATCAAACAGATGTTAGTTCAGGGTTCTATTATTTTGATGAAGATTGGAGAAGGATATCAACTTTTGGTCCGACAGGTAATCCAAATCTAGGTATTACAAGTCCGACAGCACTAATCAGTAATAACGACCAAGAAAATACTGCTGCCTTTTTATCTGATGAAGTTGTAGTAGGTAACAATCCTTATGATAATGTCCTCAATTATTTATTAAACATACGAGACTTCTCTTATTTAAGAAGACAAAAGCAGTCTGGCGATAAGTAATTCAACAATCATAAGAATTTAAGAGTAATGGACCAAGAGATTAAAAAGGCATACCCTGAATTAGTTACTAATGATGGATATCGAACTATTGATTATGCTCAAATCACACCAATTCTTGTTGAAGCAATAAAAGAGTTGGCATTAAAGAATCAAAAACTGGAAACAAAAGTCTTAGACATTGATCTGCTTAAAATAGAATTGGCAAGCCTCAAGGCCATGTTTTTTAAAAAAATCGATATTCAGGAAATAGTTAAAAAGTAAATAATCTTGTAAAACCTTAAGAATTATCCTACTCTTCACGTTTTTGTTGGGTGAAAGCTAAAGTTTGTATCCCCTCTTATCTCACACACATACAACAGCGTCAGCCCAATGTCTGTTAGTAGAGATCTTTGACCAAGACTTGGATCACCCAACATCATATAAAGCATAGATCCATCGTAAGTCCGAGCGATAGCGGTCTGCGAACAGGATAAGGATATCAAACAGTTCTTAGCCACAGACCGACAAAAGTTGCGGTACTTAGGAATTCTGTCAATTTCGAATTGTCGCCATAAATCAGTGTTTTTTCTTCTGTCAAGACTAATCTCATTTATTACTCAATTCTACCGCCTCAAAAATAATGTAAAGTTGTAATAAATTCAATCTCATTGCTACTCCCTACAGTATATACTTGAAGGAATGCCGCTTCATTACGTTGGATCTTTCGATTTTCCATATTTCTCACCTTACCTGTATAAATAGATACAGTAGCAAAAAATTAAAACATAGGCGGAGGCTTCTTTAAGCAAGGATAATAGTTTGTTTTTCTAAAATAATATGGAAAAAGTAAGACTGTCACTGCCTAATGATGCGACTAATACCCCCTCCTATCGCACACATTCAAAAACATGACCCTACTTGCAGTCCGAGACTAAGTAGAGGACCTCAAAAAGTACATGCAATCAGTATCCTTTTATCTCCAATACTAAGGCGTCAAAAACGGAAGAAAAAGTTATAACAAATTCAAACTTCTGTGGTCTCTTCCTGGCCAAAAATACCTTTGTTTTTCAAGTATTTTTTGTAGAATAACCTTCGTTTTTAAGAATTAATCATATTGAATACAAGCTCCATATTCTTGAGAACTCCATGCTCAAAAAAGTAATAGAAAAGGGAAGGCTTATAATTGAAAGTTCCGATGTAATTATATGACGGACTAATTAGACAAATCAGCAGCATCATGTTAAGTGTTTTGTGTATTGTATCTGCCGACCAAGTTTTTTGAATTTGATACAGAAAAACAAAAAATACAGGGAAAATATGGGCCATTCCTCTGGTCTGATCTGCCACCAAAAAAGAGGTCCCCGACAGTAATAAAGGTAATGTCAATACCAAAAGTTGGTTTCTGCTCATCGAAGTGGTGGCCATAAGAAGAATCCAAAAACCCGTGAATGTGAAAAAATAAATCTGAAAAAATGTGTGGTCATTGAGGGCATAATTCAAGCCTATATCTATAGGCAGAGAAACATCAAAGTCGGGAAGCGAAGTCATGTAAAATTTCAAACCGAAGTAACACAGGACAGAAACGAGTGTTGAAAAAACGATAAGTTTCTTTTTTTTTACTACGCTCAGATCTGTACAATAGTACCAGTAAATAATGACCGAAATAAGACCAACAAAAAGCACGCGTTCACTACAAAGAAAGCCCAATAGCAAAAAGAGAGCAGAAAGTAGCCACTTTCTTGGATAATACATGGCCAAAAGCATGAATGTAAAACCAAAAGTATCGCAATGGCCAAAAGTGTCCCCAAAGGCAGAATTGGCAAAGTAAAGCGTGGAGCATGAAATGAGAAAAAGTAAAATATTCTTTTTCTCCTCTTTTAAGATTCTCTTAGCAATGGCATAAACAAGAAACATTTGAATAACGCTAAAGACAATTTGAAGCAAATAGGCAAGAACTGGTCGCTCTATCTGGAACAATTTAAAGAGTAGTGGTTGGAAAAGCCTCATGGCTCTGTTATAGCCGTAATAAACATCTTCCAGAAAATTATTATCCGAAAGGTGCCGAGATTGTTCTATTTGAACGCTCCATAAACCATTTTCAATTTGTTGCAACTCCAACGGTGGATTAAAAGCAAACGCAAGTAAAACGGCAATAAAAGGAAGGAAATAACCTGGAAGCTTTTTGATAAGCTCATCAAACCAATTATTCATTGTATTTTATTTTAAAAAACAAGAGTTTAACTTTCCTGTCTCAAGTAAACCACAGCCTTAAGAAGAACCCTTAAAAAGTAAAAAAAACGGTCTCGGAATCAATCAACTCTAAGTTATACTTAGAATTTTAAAACCTGCATCACTCCCCATTATTATTACAATAAATAAGATAAAGTTACTACTGACTTTTTCCAGGGAGTGAAAAACCATAATTCTCTTATAGATTCAGGCTTTTGAATACCTGCTATGTGCTGCAGATCTTATTCTTCAAAGCTCTTTGTTTTTTTGTAATAAAATCTGGTTGCAGCAAGGATAATAAACCAAAAATTATCTTGATTCTTAAGAACAATTTAACCCATAAAGCAACTGCCGCTTGAGGGAATCAAGTGGTCCGAAACGCCATAATATTGATAGGCTGTCCGAGGAAGGCGTTTCATCTGCCAATTCCGATAACATAGGCTCTTGGATCGGGACTGCTTGTCCCGTATCTCGCTATGTACTCATTTCAATAATATTGGTTTGGAACACAAATAAGCATCATCAAAAGTCGATCGCTGGCGATTCCTCTGTGTTAAATAGCACTCGGCCAACTCATGGAAAGACCAAATTACGAAACCTACGTGATTAAAAGCTGGTACATAACTCCCCCAGCTGATGCCTTTATTTCAGTATACCATACCTATCCCGGATATGCCTTACAATGCCGTGAACCATCTCAACGTAAGAAAGAAACTATTTTGGAAGACACTATATAGCCCAATATTAAGCCTATTAGTTACTTCAGTTCCCTAAGTAACAACGATACATGATGGAGTCCTTCAGATTAAACAAGAAGTGGCTGTTAGAAGGGCGGAAAATATTAGTAATAAGTTTTAAAAGATGATGCCATGCTATTTTAAAAACCTCAACAAGCAAAGGAAACCTATTTTTATGAATTTGGCTTTTAACGCACCGGATGAGCGACTGCAGTCGCCACAGACATACTTAGAAATATATCTTGAAAGAATCTCTTTACCTGACAACGAACTTGAAATTACGAGTTTCATAACGAAACTGGTTTAGAACTAAAACTTAGGAAAGAAGTACTTGCTCCATTTCTCAGAACAGAATAGGCCATTAAAACACACGTGAGAGACTATTACACTCTCACACAGACAAACAGAAACGTTAGTCCAGTATCTATCAGAGAGTATTGGTCTGCGATCAGAACAAGGAGATCAAACCACTACAAAAAAAGACATGCCATATTTGATATGTCCCTATTCATAAAAGTAAAAATGTTTAAATCACTTCAAAAAGGCCTGCAGCACCCATACCACCACCTACGCACATGGTACTTATCACATATTTAGCTCCTCTTCTTTTCCCTTCGATAAGAGCATGAGCCACCATTCTAGAGCCACTCATACCGTAAGGATGTCCTATAGAAACAGCACCGCCGTTTACATTTAATAACTCATCTGGAATACCCAGCCTATCTCTGCAATAAAGAACTTGAACGGCAAAAGCCTCGTTCAGCTCCCATAAACCAATATCCTCTATTTTGAGACCGTGTTGATTTAATAACTTTGGCACAGCAAAAACAGGACCTATTCCCATTTCATCCGGCTCACAGCCTGCCACGGCTATACCTCTGTAAATACCAAGCGGAGTCACGTTATACTTAGCAGCTAAAGAAGCTTCCATAAGTACACAAGCGGAAGCTCCATCAGATAGTTGACTGGCGTTTCCTGAAGTGATTACGCCACCTTCTATCACAGTTCTTAAACCAGATAATCCAGCCATGTCTGTGGATGGTCTATTGCCCTCATCCTTCGTTAAAGTGCTGTCATGAAAGATAATCTCTTTAGTTTCCTTATTTCTTATGCCCATAGAAGCCGTCACAGAAAAGATTTCGTCATCATACTTCCCAGCAGCTTGAGCCGCAGCTGTTCTCATCTGACTTTGATAGCCATATTGGTCTTGCTGTTCACGACTTATGCTATAGCGTTTAGCTACAACTTCAGCCGTTTGAAGCATGGGCATATAAATATCTCGGCTGTTAGCCACTACATTTTTATCCACCATTTTAAAGGTATTTATTTTGTCGTTTTGCACTAGGCTAATGGACTCTAGGCCACCGCCTACGACCACACTCATACCGTCAATTATGATTTGTTTGGCAGCGGTGGCAATAGCCATCATCCCAGATGAGCATTGTCTGTCTATGGTCATTCCGCTAACGGTAACCGGAAGCCCAGCAGCTATGGCAGCCATTCTGCCTATATTCCCACCGGCCGTTCCTTGAGGTAGAGCACAGCCCATAATAACGTCATCCACCATGGCAGGGTCTACTCCTGATCTTTTCACCGCTTCTGCTATGGCCCATCCACCTAGAGTTGGTGCTTTAGTATTATTAAATGTTCCTCTATAGGCTTTGCCAATTCCCGTTCTAGCGGTCGATACGATGACAGCGTCTTTCATTATTTTATTTGTTTTAGAAACCTTTGATTAAGGTCTATTTATGAATGTAATTTATTTTTAAAGTCTTTAAGTGTATCGGTTTTATCTGTGAGGTTCATTTCAAAGTCTTGCTCAAACTGAAGTCCTTCTTCCAAGGTATGTGAGCTATGGAAATGATATAATTGTTTCTCAGCGGCTATGACTTGTGAGCTATTCCCAACAATTAAAGCAGCTTTTCTTTCTACTAGTTCCTGTAAATATTCCAATGGAACAGACTGATTTACAAGACCTATCCTTTCTGCTTCCTTGCCACTTATCGCTTCAGCGGTGAACGATAACTCTTTGGCTTTCTTTAGTCCTACCTGATGACAAAGTCTCGGAGTCATACCCCATTTCGGAGGAATACCCCATTTAGCATGCGTATCCCCAATTTGAGCAGAATCCGCAGCGAAAACCATATCAAAGCCTAACATAAGTTCCATAGCTCCAGTGAAGCAATGACCATTTAACATGGCGATGGAGGCCTGTGGCATTGTAGCTAAAAGCTCAATCACTTTCATACCGTCTTCATGCATTTTAAAGCCTTTTTCTATCTTTATTTCCTGAAACACAGCTAAATCCACACCTGCAGACCAAGCCTTACCTTCTCCTTTTACTATGACTACTGCACATTCTGTATCTTTAGAAGTACTATCCAGAGCAGCGGCCAATTCAGCCAACATAAGCTGTGTAAGGGCATTCATTTTGGACGGTCTGTTTAAAGTGATCCAGGTTATTTTATTCTTTTTATCAACGACGATTTCTTTAAAGTCCATGAAGTGTTTTTATTTCGTTTATTGATGAGTATCCATTTCTAAAATTAGCCGATTTAAAAGTTTATCGTCCAATTTATACTATTTATCATCGTATATTTTGCAGACAATACATGTGCGTATTCGTTCATAAACGCCTCTAAGAATATGATTTACATCTGTCGTTTAATCAAAAAGAAACCTTTGATATTAGACATCAAGCTGTAAATCTTTAGCAAAATGTAGTAGTTTAGTAGAACAAAAGTATTGAAGGTGTAAAGCCTTTCTAACTTCATCAAGCTTCAGAAAACCTCCTGATTTTGAAGTAAAAAACTAAAGTGCTCTAGATGGCAAAGAAAATAATCACAGGTGAAGACTATGTCAATTCACTGAAAAGTAGGGATTTGACAATCTATCTATTTGGTGAGCTTGTGAGCGATCCAACAGAACATCCCATCATAAGACCGTCGATCAATGCTTTAGCAGAAACGTATGACCTTGCTGTAAAAAATCCTATTTTAGGCTCTGTGATGAGTCCATTTACAGGTGAAAGAGTAAGCCGTTTCCTGAATATCTGTACGCCTAACAAGGATCTTGTCTTGCAAAATAAAATGCAGAGAAAGCTAGGTCAATTAACAGGGACTTGCTTCCAGCGATGTGTTGGAATGGACGCCTTTAATGCCCTTTACTCGGTCACTTTTGAAATGGACGAAGCCTATAAGACCGTTTACCATAAAAGAATGAAGGCTTTTCTAAAAACAATGCATACTTATAATTATGTGATTGGTGAAGCTGTGACTGATGTTAAAGGAGACAGGAGTTTAGCTCCACATGAGCAAGAAGACCCTGATATGTTTGTTAGAGTAAGTAGAAGAACAAAAGAAGGCGTTTACATCTCTGGAGCTAAGGC
>JBNMFK010000221.1:0-6584 GCA_051269965.1 Algoriphagus sp.
AACTGCAGCAATTGGGTAAATCTTTACCTGCTGCCAGCTTAATGTTTGCAAAATTTTCTCCCGATGGTTCAAAGGCGGCCTACGTGAGTAATAGAAACATTTATGTCGAAGATTTGACCTCTGGAAAAATAAAACAGCTTACCAAAACTAGTGGTAACCCCAGCCTTATAAACGGAACCTTTGATTGGGCATATGAAGAAGAGCTATCCTGCTATGATGGTTTTAGATGGAGCCCAGACAGTAAAAAAATAGCTTACTGGCAAATAGACGCTTCTGGCGTTAAGTATTTTAATCTAATCAATAATACAGATAGTATTTACCCAAAAGTAAGCCCTATAGAATATCCGAAAGTGGGTGAATCTCCATCAGCCTGTCGAATAGGTGTGATGGATGTGAAAAGAGGTAAAACTAAATGGATGAATGTACCAGGTGACAGCAGACAGCATTATATCCCAAGAATGGAATGGGCTGGAAGCTCTAATGAAATTATGCTACAGCAGCTTGACAGAAAACAACAAGTTTCTAAAATCATGTACGCAAATGTGAAAACTGGCGAATCAGAGACCATTCACGAAGAAACCGATAAAGCGTGGGTTGATATACGCACTATTTGGCACGAAGATAATCCGGCTGGATGGGAATGGATAAACGACGGCCAAGATTTTCTTTGGCTAAGTGAGAAGGATGGTTGGAATCATCTGTACAAAATAGCTAGAGATGGTAAAAGCGAGCAATTACTAACTAGCGGTAATTATGATGTTATCAAGCCATTGATGTATGATAAAAACACAGACCAAGTTTACTTCACGGCATCTCCAGACAATTCTATGCAAGAACACCTTTACAGAGTTTCCGTAGGTACGCTAGGAAATGCAGAAAGGGTAAGCCCTGCAAATCAGGAAGGTTCTCACTCGTATAACATTTCCGCTAGTGGCACATTTGCCCAGCACACCTTTCATAATTACTATGCAGCTCCTTCTAGAGAATGGGTGAGCCTGCCAAATCACAAATCATTGGATGAGAATGGTGGAGTGAACAGCACAATAGACCCTGCTAAAAAAGAAGCTTCAAATGTGAGGTTTATAGAAGTGAAAACTAAAAGCGGTGTAAAAGTAGAAGGCTGGATGGCCCTTCCTACTAATTTTAACCCAGACAAGAAATACGCCACTGTATTTTACGTCTATTCAGAGCCAGCCAGAATGACCTCAAAAGACTCTTATGGCATAGGAAAGAATAGACAATACTTAGGCAGCATGGCTGAAGACGGTTATATCTATATTTCTGTGGATGGCCGTGGTTCTCCTGCTCCAAAAGGTAGAGAGTGGCGTAAATCAATTTATAGGAATATTGGAATTATCAATATCAAAGACCAAGCAGAAGCTGCTCAGGAATTGATGAAAAAGTATAGCTTCATAGACTCTGAAAGAATTGCAGTACATGGCTGGAGTGGTGGAGGAAGCACTACCCTTAATCTCCTTTTTAAGTATCCAGATATTTATCAAACGGGTATATCCGTAGCGGCAGTTGTAAATCAGCTCACATATGACAATATTTATCAGGAACGTTACATGGGTATACCGCAAGAAGACTTAGCTGGTTTTGTAGAAGGTTCGCCTATGAATCACGTAAAAAACTTTAAGGGCAACTTACTCTATATTCATGGACAAGGCGATGATAATGTACATTACCAAAATGCTGAAATGCTCATCAATGAAATGGTAAAGTACAACAAGCAGTTTCAGTTTATGGCCTATCCAAACAGAACACATGGCATTAGAGAAGGAGAAGGCACTACTTTACACCTCAATACCATGTTTACAAATTTTTTAAAGGAGAATTGCCCTCCCGGTCCAAGAGACAAATAGGCTCCGTAAAACTAAAAAAGCCACGTTAGCAGATGCTAGCGTGGCTTTTTATACCCTTAAATTAGCTTCCTTAAAGCTGAGAATAAGAAAGTGGCTTCAAAAAAACTCGCTTGATATCCGATACAGAATTAGCATATTCGTCTAGGCCAGAGATAACTTTCCAATCTGGATGAGCAATAAATTTTACCCAATTGGCGTCACGCTCTTCCATGTTTTCAAAAGCTAACATATAGGTCAAAGCTGGCATTTGGGCTCCTGCTATTTTCTCACCAAAGAAAACAGAATGCAAGCCCGTCTTCTCAAAGATATCTAGCTCACCTTCATTAAACATTTTCCTCTTTCTTCTGGCGGCATCTTCCCCGTAACTTTCATAGGTCCTTAGTTCAAAAAGCATCGATCCACTGGCCGGTTTCACTAGCTTCGGAATTCCGTCAAAAGCTACAAAGTGAGATACTTCTACCCTCTCGTATGGGAAAGCCTCTTGAGAGAGCTGATTATACTCCTTTGAAGCATTTATAAAGATTTCATCTGTTTTTAACTTGGCATGAACAGACTCATAAGAACTCATGCTGACGAATGGAATTAGAAGGTAAAATTTTGCTGGCTGGCTCATACCGAACTCTTCAAAAACACCAATATCCCTAACACCCTCTTTGTTTAAAGCTGGCATTAATGCTTTCTCCAAATAATTATGTAATCCTGAAGCAGGCCCGCCTCGTTTCATAGTATAAACCCGAAGTTCGTAAAAGTCTTTTTGGGCGAAGGCTCCCAGAGTCATTATACTTAGGAAAAGTAAAATCAGTGATTTTTTCATATTGAGGGTTGGTTAATAATTGCTGTTGCAATTTAACTTATTAAAGAAAAAATGAAGTTGTATTCTTATAGGTTTATGTCTACTCTTTTAAGGCATTGAACTTCTTCATAATACGAAGTACCTCATCTCTTGGCAAGGCCTTTATTTGGTGTCCGTCTCTTCCGATGGTCGTCTCGGCGGCAAACAACGAATTATAAATAGCCTCCTCGGTAGCCTCAATGGTAGCTAGAAATAAAGGTGTCATAGCTCCGTTTTTCAAAACAGTAACATTTTGAGTCATCTCAGGGTTGTTATTTTCTATCCAGTTTTCTTTGGCTGTTGAAACTGCAATCACATAATCACCACTACCATTTGAGGCAATTCCGCCAGTTTTGGCTAAACCCATAATCGCTCTCTTAGCCAGCCTTTCTAGACTTCTAGCATCCAAAGGAGCATCTGTGAAAACCACCATCATACATGAGCCATCTACGTCGTACGTATAGGCTCTAGGGTAGTTGTCCATTTCTTTAGCTATCGGCACCCCATTTAATTCAAATACACCTCCAAAATTAGTTTGTACTAAAACACCGACCGTATAGCCTCCTAGGCTTTCAGGAAGGATTCTAGAAGAAGTCCCGATACCCCCTTTATACCCAAAACAAATAGTCCCGGTACCAGCACCCACATTCCCTTCAGTCACTTTGCCCGTATCTGCATTGGCAATGGCCTCCAAAACATGCCCTGCTTTAACATGTCTGCCTCTAATGTCATTTAAATAACCATCATTCGTTTCGCCAACAACCGAATTCACAGAACCCACATGTTCATTTTCGGGATAGGAAAAAGTATGTGTTATCAATCCCTCAGAGGCGGCTGGTACACCCAGCGTATTGGTCAAAATGATAGGTGTTTCTATATTTCCCAGCTCTTTTACTTGCGTATAGCCCGCCAATTTCCCAAAACCATTTCCTATGTAAATGGCCGCTGGCACTTTCAATTGAAATAGGTTTCCGCTATGTGGCAAAATAGCCGTTACACCCGTTCTAATACTATCTCCAATCACCAGCGTCGTATGGCCTACTTTCACACCCTCTACATCCGTAATGGCATTATTTTTACCCGTTTTTAAAACGCCCACCTCAATGCCATAATCTCTCGTTCTTTTCTTTTGCGAAAACGCTTGAGAAGAAACAAAAAAAACTAAAAATAGAATTAGACTAAACTTGATTTTGGGCATATCTTAAATAATAAATTAGCGAATTGCTGCTATAAATATAGCCTCTTAATGGACTAAAGGCACTTTTGAGAGGCTATTTTGAAGAGATTTTCCTTTGGACTTGAAAAACTAATTACTTGTCTTCTACTAATTCCACTGTCACCAAATAAGCACAATGGTCAGAAGCCACAGCGTTTTCAATGACTTCTGTCTTAATCACCCGCCATCTATGTTTAGGATAGAACATCACATAGTCTATTTTTTTTATTGGGTTTATAGAAGGGTATGTGGGCTGAGGGTTCTCCTTGTCATAAGCCGGCAGCCATATTTCTTCAAGAATACTGATTGGAGTACTTCCAGGAACATCATTTAAATCTCCTGCTAGAATTGTAGGGTATGCATTCTTAGAAAATGTATCATTTAGTTTTTTCGCCTGAGCCAGTCTATCCTTTCCATTTTTTAGATGATCAAGGTGTGTCCCAACAAATGCAACGGTATCACCAGAAGGTAACACAGACGTTATTTCCAAAGCTGCCCTAGGTTCACTTCCTTCAGAGTAAGGAAGACCTACGTTTCTAGTTTTCAGGAAAGTGTATTTGGATAAGACTCCTTCCCCATATTCGCCAGAATCAAATTCCATAGCTTTACCAAAAAGAGGCGTCAATTTAGTTCTCCAGCCGAGCTCCGTCACCAAATCATACTTCTTGACTCTCTCGGTTTTAAAATCCACTTCTTGCAGTGCTACAAAGTCTGGATGCGTATCCGATATCACTTTGGCTATGATGTCTAGGTCAAAATCTCCCTTAGTCGTGGCTCCATGAAGAATATTAAAAGTAAGTACCTTAACTACGTTTTTGCTCCCGGCTGTAGTCTGTGACCAAGATTGATTACTTAGCAATACGACAAAAAGAAGAAGACTGATTTTTAATTTCATATCGGTTTTAGATTAAAATCTCTGGTTTATTTAAATTTAAAACTAGCCAAATAGGGCTCTATCATGTCTTTATAAAACCTGTACTTCTTCTGTTCGGCAGAGAAAGTGACAATATAAACTTGAGCATTTTTTACATGATAGTATTGTCGCCAAACTTGGCGAAGGTTGTTTTTAACTCCCGTGTAAGTAAGCCTATAACTACTGGCACTAAGTTTCGTTTTATCCAAAACTCTAAATTGGCTAACTACTTTGGGCAAGTATCCTGCAGAATAATTGGCGTATTTCTGAGCGGTATAACTAGCAGATGAGAGTTTATTTATTGTGAGATTAATGCTTTCTAGGTAAGTGTCATAGCCGCCAATAGTATCTGTTGGAGATACCCCTGTACATTGCATTTCTAGACAGCCAGGGCTTATCTTCCAAGTATTGGGTAGATCAATGCTATAGTCTTGCATGTCTATCATAGGCGATAAAGCCGCCTCTAAACTATCTGCTTCTTCTGCACGGTCAGGGTTTATCTGTGCTGTTATGGGTAATGAAGGCAAGATTAAAGTAAATAAGAAAAGGTGTTTCATATAAAGTAGCTTGTTAAAAATGCAAATTACTTAGTTTAAATGAAGGATCAGGCAAAAATGATTCCGTTTCGTTTAATGCGGTTTACCGTTAAATAAAACCCTTCCCTTAAGAAATGCAAACAAGTGACTTTTAAGTAAATTAGAGTAAAATACCGAAATATGAAAAAAATATTATCTCTTCTAACCTTTATTCTAGTACCTTTTTTACTCACAGCCCAGTCTGTGCTTATTACACCTGGTGCTCAAAGCCTGAATGGGGATAGTACCAACCAAAACCAGTTGACTGTTTATGGCAATGGTTTGTTAGTAGGTCCTAAAGTTAAATTTACAGCGGAAGACCCAGCCAGTAACGTTCATACAATGAACTGTGCCACTAGTTCTAGGAGTACGTCCATTGTAGGAACACTAAAAGATCCAAGCGGCGATGCGGATTATACTGGAGGGCTCACCTATTCTTGCAATTTTAGATTTTATACCTACGATCCACTTTTTGTAGCCTATCAAATTGACTTTGAAAGCTTAGATACCGAAGCCGATGGAGATACGGTTTCTCTTTGGGATCTTTCTACTGGTGAAAGTATAGGATCTTACTCTGGTAACTCCCTACCTCCCAGTTTGAAGACCACTAGTAGAAATATTAGGGTTAGGTTTATAACGGACAGTGATGCGAATGTAGGAGCGGGCTTTGTTTTGAAATGGAAGGCCCTATTAAGCGATGGTACGCCTACTTCTATTCAAAATTATGCTGGCGAGGGCTTGGTGTATGATGTGGCATCTCATTCCTTATGGGCAGGAAAGCACAGTCTTTCTAGTTTCAAAAATAAAGGGGTTTCCTCGACGGCCATGGGGGCTTCCACCATTGCTTCTGGTCCTTCTTCCACGGCTATGGGGCATTACACAAAAGCTTTTGGTGATTATTCCACCGCTATGGGAAGTTCTACAGAGGCAAGTGGAGATGCCTCCACCGCTATGGGATCGTCTACAGAGGCAAGTGGACGTCATTCCACCGCTATGGGGTATTACACAAAAGCTTTTGGACGTCATTCCACCGCTATGGGGTATGACACAAAAGCTTTTGGTCTTTCTTCCACCGCTATGGGATCGTCTACATTGGCAGACAGCACTTACGCCACGGCAATGGGAAGGTCTACAAGGGCAACTGGTTATGCCTCCACCGCTATGGGATCGTCTACATTGGCAG
>JBNMFK010000222.1:0-6560 GCA_051269965.1 Algoriphagus sp.
CTGCCAAAACGGCCGAAAGTCCCATTTGATGCATGAATGGCATATCCGTGAAGATATTGAACGAAGCCGTAATCACTATCGATAATAAAGCTCCCCAAATGGCTCCTTTATTGGTCGTTTTCTTATAAAACAATCCTAACATAAAGACCGCCAAAATACCGGGGCTCACCATACCCGTATATTTCTGAATAAACTGGAACGCCTGGTCTATGCCACCTAAAAGAGGAGCCATGATACAGGCAATAACCAAGGCTACAAAAGCAGACAGTCTACCCATGTTTACCAATTTACTTTCGCTAGCGTTTTTATTAATGTATTCCCTGTAAATATCCATCGTAAAAATGGTAGATGTAGAATTAAGCATAGACGCTAAAGAAGATACGATGGCCGCAGTAAGTGCTGCAAAAGCTATTCCTTTAAGTCCTGAAGGCAATAATTGAAGTAACCATGGATAGGCTTTATCAGCCTGATCTAAACTTGGCACATTCGTTTGTCCTAAATCTCCTAGTCTTGCCATAACCTCAGGGTCATTGACCATGACATAGGCTGCTATTCCTGGAATAACGACGATAAATGGAATGACTAATTTCAAAGCCGCAGCCAAGACAATTCCCTTCTGAGCTTCTTTTAAAGATTTGGCTGCAAGAGTTCTTTGAATAATGTATTGATTAAAACCCCAATAGTAAAAATTAGCGACCCAAAGTCCCCCAACAAGCACCCAGATGCCTGGTAAATTCTGATATTCAGGATTTGATTTATCTAAAATCATATGGAAGTTTTCTGGAACAGCCGCTAAGATTTGTTTAAACCCAGCTATAAAACCAGCACCATCTGAAAGTGTATCTAAAGCCAAATAAGTGGTACATAAACCACCCAATACTAAGAAAACCACCTGGACTACGTCTGTCCATGCCACAGCAGAAAGACCTCCATAGAGAGAATAAGCCGCCGCAAATAAGGCTAAGCCTGCCACTCCATACATCATAGGAACACCCATGATTGTCTCTAGGGCCAATGCCCCCAAATAAAGAACCGAACTTAGATTAACGAAAACATAAAGGCCTATCCAAAAAATAGCCAAAATCGTTTTCAAGTCTTTACTGAAACGTTTCTCTACGAATTCTGGAATGGTGTAAAGACCCTTCTCAATGAAAATAGGCAAGAAGTATTTACCTACAATTAGAAGCGTTATAGCCGCCATCCATTCATAAGAGGCAATAGCCAATCCACCAGCAAAACCAGAACCCGACATCCCAATAAACTGCTCGGCAGAAATATTAGCGGCAATCAGAGAAGCTCCAATGGCCCACCAAGGGAGAGACTTACTCGCCAAAAAGTAATCCTCAGAAGTTTTTTCACCTTTTCTAGAAACCCATAATCCTACACCTAGGATAAGGACAGCATAGGCCGCAAAAATTCCATAATCTAAACTAGTAAAATTCATAGGAGTTTGTATAGGTTAGGGTTAAATATAAAATCCAGTGACAAATATAAGATTCCAAGATGAAATATGGCTATACAAGGGAGTTGATCATGAGATAAAAGAGAGAAGGACAAAGAAGACAACCCAGTCCCGTGTAAAAGGTAGCCGTTAGAGCACCATAAGGCACTAGTTTAGGATCCGTTGCGGCTAGGCCGGCCGTTACGCCACTAGAGGTTCCTATCAGACCACCGAAAACTATCGCCGAGTGTGGATTGTCTAAACCAATTCTCTTCGCCAAAAGTGGCGTCAAAATGGTGGTCACTATAGTCTTCACCACTCCTATCGCTATGCTTATGGCAATCACGTCCGAATCTGCCCCTAAGGCAGATCCAGTTATCGGACCAACAATATAAGTACAAGCACCCGCCCCGATCGTAGAGATACTCACAGCATCTTTATAACCCATAAGAAAGGCAATGAGAGCACCCAGGAAGAAAGAGAAAAATACACCAACGAACAAAGACAGCACGCCAGCTAGTCCTGCTTGTTTAATTTTGGAAACATCTGCACCCATTGCAGTGGCTACGACCGAAAAATCTCGAAGCATTGCTCCTCCCAAAAGAGCCATACCTGCAAAAATAGGGATATCCGAAATGCCTTTTTCTTCTCCGAAAGTCGCTAAACCTAATCCTACTAAAACGGCTATAGCTACACCAGGAATTCTTTTATTCAAGAGTTTCTTTGAGAGCCAAAAAGAAACAATCATGATAAGACCTACTAAAAGAAACGCAAACACTAAACCGTTCTTACCAATTAAGTTTTGAACTATCTCTATCATTTAGATTGACCGATTTTAGAAATTACTGGAACTAAAAAGAAAGCCGACAAAGTCACCACAAGACCAACTATTAGGGCTAACCAGCCACCGGAAAGAGCTGCCTTTACATTTAAAATAGAAGCCATTGCTATCACCACAGGAATATACATGGAACTCCAAAACAGGATTCCTTTTTCGGTTTCTTCTTCTAGCCAGCCCTTCTTTCTGATAAAAGCATTTAGTAAAATGAGCACGAACATAGCAAAACCCACGCCTCCCACATCTCCATTTATATCTAATAGTTTGCCTAATAAACTACCTACTAACTTCCCTATCAAGTAACAAAACGCTAATAAGGCTACACCGTATATTTTCATTTGTTCAGAGTATTCGTTTAAAACAATTTCTTGAGTTCTTTCTTGATGACTTTCCCCATGACATTACGTGGTAAATCTTCCTGGAAAATATATTTACGAGGCATTTTATAATTTGGAAGCTTAGCTTTAAGCCAACTATTTAAAGCCTTTAAGTCGATTTCAGAAGGGTTTGCGATTAAACTCGCGGCTACAAGCTCACCCCACTCCTCGTTGTCAATACCCACGACACCACAATCTATTATTCCTGGATAAGTTCTGAGGACCTCTTCTATTTCTAAAGCCGAAATTTTATACCCTCCAGATTTAATAATATCCACAGAATTTCTACCTAGGATTCGGTAAGAACCCTCTTCAAAAACAGCTATATCACCCGTTTTAAACCATCCATCCTTTGTAAAGGACTTTTCAGTAGCTTCTGGCCTCATCCAATACTCATGAAAAACATTGGGCCCCTTTATTTGAATCTCACCTGATTCTTTTCCTTCAATTTCCTTATCCTTTTCATCGGCGAGTCTTACCGCAATGCTTGGTAACGCCTGACCAATATAACCTGGTTTCCTGCCCGAAACCTCATAGGGATTACTTATAGCCATACCCATTTCTGTCATCCCATAACGCTCTAGAAGCGTATGCCCACTTATGACTTTCCATTGCTCCAAAATTGAAATTGGCAATGCTGCTGAACCAGATACCATAAATCTAAAATGCATTAAAGCATCCGAAATAGTTTTTTGATAACCCTCTGGGAAAGAATTGAATTGAGCAATAAGTTTAAAGTAAATAGTAGGAACAGCCATGAAAATATTGACCTTATTTTCTATGAATACTTTAAAAATCATTTTAGGGTCAAACCTTTCAATAAATTCTAAGCAAGCCCCAGACCAGAGTGGACAGCAAGTAGCATTAATTATTCCATGAATGTGATGCAGCGGAAGGACGTTCAAAATGTGATCGCTTGAAGACCACTCCCAAGCCACAACTAAAGACTTGATTTGTGCTTCAATATTATCATGCGTACTAACAACACCTTTTGGTGAACCCGTAGTACCACTCGTATATAGTATCATAGCCCGTCTTTCAGAAAGAACATCGGGGAGATCTCCTTTTGCCGTCACAAAGGAATTTATCGGAGTTGTCTTTATTTCTTTAAATCCAGAAATAAGCTCTGAATAAGGTTCTGAATAAATAATCTGTTCTGCCCTAATATCATTTATGACATACTCTAAGGAAGCAAAAGGATGCTTGACACAAAGAGGAACGGCTATTCCTCCAGCCCTCCAAATCCCCCATTGAATGGCCACGTAATCAAAACTCGGATCCACTATGAAAGCTATTCTGGCCTCTTCAAGATCTTTTCTATTCCCTAACAGCAGCTGTGCAATAGACTCTGACCTCTCTAAAAGGTCTTTATATGTACTTGAAGCCCCATTATAAATAACAGCCTTATTTTCTAAATAGGTCTTAGCATTTTCTATGAGTTGAATCATTTATGGTTTTAGGTTGTAATAGATTGAATACATACACAAAAGCAGGCAAAGCTTTAACCGTCTAAGGTATTTTGGCTTATTTTGATTTCCAAAATTTACTACCTCTATTATTTAAAATGGAAAGCCTGAACCTAGATGAACTCTTAGATAAATTTATCAAATTCGGCCTTGTCGGATTTCTAGGCCTGCTTATAGATTTTGGAATCACCTTTCTTCTTAAGGAAAAATTTGGCTTTAATAAATATGTTGCAAACTTCTGGGGGTTTATCATCGCCGTTTGTTCGAATTTCGTTTTCAATAAGCTCTGGACGTTCCAAGATGGACAGGCGGCCTATTTGACTCAATTTTTAACTTTTTTAGCTGTCGCTGCTGGAGGTCTATTAATTAATCAAGGTTTACTCTACCTCCTCCACGAAAAATTCAAACTTAAGTTTTACTTCGCTAAAATAGGAGCCATTGGTGTTGTCACTTTTTGGAACTTTGGCCTTAGTAATTTCCTAGTATTCGCTCCATGATAAAACATCGCTACTTTCTCCTGTTCCTACTTTTTTGGGTTGTGCTAAACATCGTCACCGCGATAAGGACAGAACTCTACGCAGATGAAGCCTATTACTGGATGTATTCGCAGTTTTTAGACTGGGGCTACTTTGACCATCCTCCTGGCGTAGCCTTGGTGATTAAATTAGGTGAATTTTTTGGCAAAAATGAGTTTGGTGTTCGTATTGCTAATATCCTTATTACAGCTACCTCTATCGCTTTGATATACAGAGAAACCAAGCCAAAGAACGTGCTCATTTACTGCCTAACCGTTTTTAGTTTCTTGGTGCTTCACTTAATAGGTTTCCTGAGTTTACCAGATGGCCCCTTCTTTCTTAGCGGCATTTTATTTCTTTTAGCCTATAAGAAGTTTTTAAAAAACATGTCCCTTAAAAATCAATTTATGCTTGCACTCACAGCGGCGTTAATGATATACTGCAAGTATCACGGCTTTGTGGTGATCCTATTTACGCTTGCAAGTAACCTCGCTCTTTTTAAGAAGTACCAAACCTACATTGTAGCTATCATAGCTTTTACCCTTATTTCACCTCATGTCTACTGGCAGGTTACTAATGACTTTCCTTCGCTTTCCTATCACCTAGCGGATCGTGCTGCTCCGGAATATTCTATTAACCAAACCTTAGAATTTCTATTCGGAAACCTCCCTTTTCTAGGTGGCTTAGTAGCCGTCATCTTATTTATTGCTGCTTTCTATTTTAAGCCCACGGATAAATGGGAAAAGGCAATGAAGTGGAACCTGTTTGGTATGTTTATCTTCTTTTTGCTAATCACATTTAAGGGTCAGTTCATTGAAGCCAATTGGACATTATTCTGTGTTTTCCCCATTTTGGTTTTAGGCTATCGTCAAATAGAAAATTCTAAATATTTCAATGCTTACAAATACTTCACCTACATTTTCGCGGGACTTATGCTCCTAATTCGTATTCATATTTTATCTCCATTCGGAGTATTTGAAAAAGACAGGGTTTGGGATTTTTATGGCAGCACAGCATTCGCTAAGGATATCAAAAAGGCTGCTGGAGCTTCAAAAATTGCGGCAAATCGTTATCAAGAAGCCTCGCTGCTCAATTTTTATCTGGACGAGCCTTACACCATTCCTGCCCTAAACATCAATTTTAGAGCTAATCAATATAGTATTTGGCAATTTGATAAAGCATTTTGCAATGAAAATCTCGCTTACGTGAATAGGCATCTAGATGGAGAAAAGGTTCATCGGAATTTTCAAGAGTTTATGCTAAGTGACCTTCATAAAGTGGCTTTTATAAATTGCCAAGAAGTTAAAATCCTAGATCATGAGCAAAATGAAAAAAGCTTAAATCTAAAAGTAGTATTAGCCGACTCTCCCTCTGAAATCGTTCTGAATAATTTTAGTTTTATTATAGCTTATTATCAGGAAAAAGAAAAAATAAAAGACTTTGAAATCGACTTAAATGACCTAGAATTCCAAGAAAATTTGGTGAATTTAAAACTCGAATTACCAGATAATGAAAAGCTTACGTCTCTAAGCCTTCAACTTAAATCAAAAAAACTAGGCGGCATAAATAACCAACGCGTAAAGATTAATTTAAAATAATATCAATTTTTTTGCAGTCCAGTGAAGGAAGTATCAAAAAATATACTACTTTTGCATTCAATATCGCGGGATGGAGCAGTTGGCAGCTCGTTGGGCTCATAACCCAAAGGTCGTAGGTTCGAGTCCTACTCCCGCTACCAATAAAAACCCTAACTTGTTTGTAATAAACTTGTTAGGGTTTTTTCATTTGCTCAATGTGAAGCGTTTTGTAAAGCAATAAACTGTTTGTTAACTATCCGAAAAATAATGAGTATAGTACATTAATACTATACGAACAGCGATTTAGCCTTTTTCTCGTAACATTTTCAAAGACTTTTACAAAATC
>JBNMFK010000223.1:0-6556 GCA_051269965.1 Algoriphagus sp.
GATTTACAAAGATTTTGTCATCCATGTAGCTGGCAAAGAACACGAGACTTGGGTTGAGACCATCATCGATGAAATGGCTAAAAGTGCTAAAGCTAGAGGAACAGGCATAGCTAAAAGGAGTCCAGAATACCTCATCTCCAAAATACAAGAAGGTAAAGCCATCATTGCCTTTACCAAGGACCATAAATGGGCTGGATTCTGTTATATAGAAACTTGGGAGCACGGTAACTTTGTGGCCAATTCTGGTCTGATTGTTCATCCTGATTATCGAAAAAGTGGTGTAGCTACAGCTATAAAAGCTAAAGCCTTCAGGCTTTCCCGGCATATGTATCCAAAAGCCAACATTGTTGGCCTAACAACCAGCATGGCAGTGATGAAAATAAACTCTGAGTTAGGTTATGAACCCGTTTCATTTAGTGAGCTGCCTAAAGATGATGCTTTCTGGAAGGGATGCCAGACTTGTGTAAATTATGATATTCTTACTCGTACAAAACGATTACACTGCTTGTGCACAGGTATGAAATATGTGGCTAAAAAGCCCGTAAAGCCGATAGTTCCTGAATGGGAGTTTGAAGAAGAATCCTCGTTGTACGAAAAATGGCTCAAAATGAAACAAAGAATTCTATTGAGACGTCCTGGGAAGAATTAGTTTTTGGCTGATTTAAATAGCTAAATTAGTCAATGCACCCCACTAAACCTGACTATTTAAAAGTGCATGATACAGTTTTACTGCTTGGCCTGACCGCTATTCTAGGTAATCTGATGACTGTTTCAATCGTTTTTTACCGGACCTTTCCTCGTCGCTAATACCTTTTTAGCTTTCATCTATTTAGGAGCAAAAAGATATCGAATTACTAAAGACACCATTTTCCCACTCATTCTAGTAGGTTGCATTCTAGGCTTGCACTGGGTTTTTTTTGGTTCAGCAAGGATGTCTACAGTCTCTTTGAGCCTAGTTACTTTTTCTAAGACCTCGTTTTTACCAGTATTTTGGAAACTCTTAGTAAGAAAGCTACAATTTTAAAAAAAGAGGTTTTCCAGGCGTTTTAGTTGTACTCGGTATGGGTCATATATTCAACTTTGAGAGAGTCCATGCCCTTGCTATTCTTGTTGGTCTATTCGGGACCTTTTTATCCTCCGTGTATTCCGTAGCAAATATTCATTTGGCCAAAAAGTATTCTGCGGTACGTATAAATCTTTTTAAACACAGTGGAGCTTGTCTCTCCAGCTTAGTTCTTATCACGAGATTAAATTTTATGAACCGCAGACTATAATACCAAAGGAGCAAGTCTTTATGTACTTAGGCATTCTAGCCATCTTATGCAGAGTACTCCCCTATTTAGTTTTGATAAAGCTATTAAGAAAAATATCGGCATTTTCCCTGAACTTGGTGCCTAACATGGGGCCCATCTATGGCATCTTTTTGGCGTGACCGTCTCCGGAGAAGCCGAAAAGATGATACCTGGTTTTATGCTGGAGCAGCATTGATTGTTCTTTCTCTCGTTCTGAACTTTCTTTGGATACAAAAAAGCCCTCTCATTTCTGAGAAGGCTTAGCTTATTTTTTCTTGGAAGAATTACTTTGTTCCGTAACGCTTTCTGAACTTATCGACACGTCCTGCAGTATCCAAAAGAACATTCTTACCCGTGTAAAAAGGATGAGACTCAGAGCTAACCTCTACTTTACAAACAGGATACTCTTTACCGTCTTCCCACGTAATAGATTCTTGAGATTCTACACAAGAACGGGAGATGAATTTGTAGTCTGAAGAAAGGTCCCAAAAAACCACTTCTCTATAATTTGGATGAATGTCTTTTTGCATTGCTATATATCTTTAAAATCGAATATTTTTCTTATCGGGGTGCAAAGATAGAAAATATTCTATAACTGTCTATGTTTCTAAATAAAATTTATTCAATAACTCACCCAAATACCTAACAAGCCGTTTCTGTTATAATCACGACTTATCCAACTAACATTTCTTTTAAAACAATTCCTCAAAAGCCTCCAATAATAAATCTATTTGCTCTGGAGAATTAGCAAAGAAATTAGCAATCCTTATCTGTGAAGTCTTTTTGGAACCATAACCCGCTCCAATTACTAAGTTTTTTTCAGCCAGCTTTCTTATCACCTCTGCTGAATCTGTTTCCGTATTTATTACGGCTACTGTTCTGGACCGATGCTCTGCCTTTTCCACAGCTAGTGAGAAACCACTTTTATTCTCAAAATAAGTGTAGAGCTTTTTAGCCTTCTGATCCGTTTCTTTTTGAATGGCGGCCCTACCCTTCTTGTTCATATCAGCGGCTACACGACCAAGAAGATAAATCCCCATAACATTAGGCGTAGATGGCGTTTGATAAGCCTTGCTTTGCTTCCATAGATCAGAAAGCCTATGATGAGCTCCCATACCATTGCCAGACTTGGCTTCTATTTTATTTGCTCTCTCCAAACAGGCTTCGTTTGCTATCCATACACCTAAACCAGCTGACAAGCCGAAAGACTTTTGAACAGAAAAATAAGCTGTATCCACAAGTCCTAGATCAATATCAGGAACCGGTGCGGAAGAAACCATATCCACAGCGACTAACTTTCCTGCATGACTACGCTTTAGTTTATGAATGTCTGCCTCTCGCATTTGAACGCCCGTGCTGGTTTCATTTTGTGTCGTAGCTATTAGCTCTGCATATTCGGGAACTTCTATCTCTCCGTATGAAAAACCTTCTCCCATAGGTTTCTCCATGCTATGAACATGCCTTCCTAAGTCCTTGGCATAGCTGTAAAATTTCTTAGAAAAAGAACCATTGACCAAGTGGAAAGTTTCCATTTCTGTACAATTCAGAAGTATTCGCTCCCAAATCTCAGAGGCCGAACCCGTAAACATGATGGCATGCTCCTGCGGAATAGCAAGCAATTCTCTTAAAGCCTCATCTGTCTGCTGATAGATTTTCTTAAATGCTGCACTTCTGTGCGAAATAGAACCATATTGATTGTCTAGAAAGTCTTGAACAAAGACTTCAAACTTTGGGTACAACTCTGCTGGGCCAGGTGTAAAAAATATCTTTTCTCTTGCCATCTGATTTCCTTAAAATTAGTGGACAAAAATAGGGAATACAATTTCAAACACCACATACCTAGTCCTTCAAAACCATGCTTTCAAGCATTTGGCCTCCACAACTAAAGAGTCGTCCAAATTTCTAAAGAATTTAAGATGAAGCAATCCCCTAGAGTTAAGCTTGAAGCCTTAATTTTGTATCTTCAATTTCTAAACAGAATATCAATATTTATGAACACTTCTTGGTTTCAAATTAAAATAAAGTATCAACAAGTCGCCGAGGGTGACAAAGTAGTAAACGTGACAGAGGCTTACCTTTTTGATGCCGTTTCTTACACAGATGCAGAGACCAGAGGTTATCAGTATCTCGCCAATGGCCGTCAAGACTTCCAATTATTTTCTATCACCAAAATGAAACTGGTAGAGGTTTTTATGGTAGAAAATGGTGCAGAGCACTGGTTTAAATGCCGAGTTCAGTATATCATATTTGATGAGAAAACGAAAACAGAGAAAAAAACCGCTGTTGTGATGCTCATAAATGCAGAGAATATAAAAGAAGCTTACGACTCCCTGAGAGAGCGATTGGGCTCGGTAGACGATTATATTATCTCTGATATCAATGTTACTAAATTATTAGAGGTGGTCCCCTACGAGCAAACGCCAGAACAAATCCTATCTCAAGGGAATTTTAAGCCGATAGAAGATGTGATATTACCAAATGACGAACCATCTGATACCGCTGTGATGGTAGAAGAGCAAAACCTTGAAGACTAGGCCATTCCATTGGTGCTGTTAAACACTAATAAAATTGAACTATTTCAATTTTATTAGACTAAAATTTATTATTTCTTAGCGTTTTTCTAAGTCAGAAAGTACCTTTACATTCGTTTCTAAAATCAAAATTATCGCTCCAATGGCTACTTCAATTTCTAGAGATAAAATCATTTTCGACCTTATTCAAAAAGAGCATAACAGGCAACTTCACGGCATTGAACTTATTGCTTCTGAGAACTTCGTATCTCAGCAAGTGATGGAAGCCACTGGCAGTGTGCTCACTAATAAATACGCTGAAGGACTTCCAGGGAAACGTTATTATGGCGGCTGTGAAATAGTGGATGAAGTTGAAATTCTTGCTATTGATAGATTGAAGGAGCTTTTTGGCCTAACATGGGCTAATGTGCAGCCACATTCAGGGGCACAAGCTAATACAGCAGTTTTCTTGGCTTGTCTTAATCCTGGTGACAAAATTCTAGGCTTTGATTTATCACATGGCGGCCACCTGTCCCATGGTTCTAAAGTTAACATCTCGGGCAAATATTTTGATCCATATTTTTATGGAGTCGAAAAAGAAACCGGCCTCATAGACTGGGATAAAGTAGAACAAAAAGCACTGGCTGAAAAGCCAAAGATGATTATCTGTGGAGCTTCGGCTTATTCTAGAGATTGGGATTATGCAAGGCTAAGGCATGTGGCAGATAAAATAGGAGCCATCCTTTTGGCAGATATTTCTCACCCTGCTGGTTTGATAGCTAAGGGTCTTTTAAACGATCCTTTTGACCATTGTCATATAGTTACCACAACCACACATAAAACGCTGAGAGGTACGCGAGGTGGAGTTATTATGATGCGAAATGATTTTGAAAACCCTTACGGAAAAACAACAATGAAAGGAAAAGTGAGAAGCATGTCTTCGCTTTTAGATTCTGGTGTTTTCCCAGGGACACAAGGAGGACCACTTGAACATGCTATTGCTGGAAAAGCTGTTGCTTTTGGTGAAGCGTTGACGGACCAGTATACAGATTACGCTATCCAACTTCAGAAAAATGCTAATGCGATGGCTGAAGAATTTGTAAAAAAAGGATATAAAGTAATTTCTGGCGGAACAGACAACCATCTAGCCCTAATAGATTTACGTCCAAAGGGCATTTCGGGTAAATTGGCGGAGAATACCCTTATCAAAGCAGACATTACGGTCAACAAGAACATGGTGCCATTTGACGAAGCTAAAGCAATGATAACAAGCGGTATGCGAGTAGGAACTGCCGCCATGACAACAAGGGGTTTAAAAGAAAACGACTTCGTTCGTGTGGTAGATTTAGTAGACAGAGTTTTGACAAATCATGATAATGATACCATCATTACCACTGTAAGAAACGAGATCAACGAATGGATGGCAGACTATCCATTATTCCAATAATTAGCTAACATTAAATCAATATTTTTAAAACCTTGTTGAGCATTAAATCAACAAGGTTTTTTGTTTAATTTTAAAGCTCAAAATATAAAAAATGGCTTTAGATCAATCTCCAGAAATAGATTACGACGACGACGACGAAGAAGAGAAGAAAGATACTGGTAATGAAATGACTTTCATTGAGCATTTAGAAGCTCTTAGATGGCATTTAATTCGTGCTGTCTCGGCTATACTTGTTTTTATGATAGGTGCTTGGTTTATTAAAGGGTTTATCTTCAAAACCATTATACTTGGACCTTCCAATCCAGACTTCTGGACTTACCGCATGATGTGTAAAATAGGTACTCTATCGGGCGTGCGTAGTTTGTGTGTAGACACCATGAATTTCGAACTTATGAGCCGCCAAGTATCGGGCCAGTTTATGATGGCACTTACCACTTCAGCGATTGTTGGACTAGTCATGGCATTCCCTTATATCTTTTGGGAAATATGGCGATTCGTTAAACCTGGGCTTAAAATCACAGAAAAAAAAGCTAGTAGAGGAGCCGTTTTCTTCGTGACATTTTTATTCTTCTGCGGCATTACTTTTGGCTATTTTATTGTAGCTCCTTTTGCCATTAACTTCTTGGTTAATTTCCAATTAGATGAAAGCATTAAGAATCAATTTGATATCGGAAACTACATAGGTATCCTTTCCACTCTAGTGCTGGCCTGTGGTGTCGTTTTTCAACTTCCTGCGGCCATGTTAGTCCTGACCAAAGTTGGTGTGGTAACACCAAAGTTCTTACGAGACTACAGGAAACACTCTATTGTGGTTTTGTTGATTGTCGCAGCCATCATTACACCATCGCCAGATATGATTTCTCAGATATTAGTGGCCATTCCATTATATATTCTTTACGAGATTAGTATTAAGGTTTCTGAACGTGAGATTAAGCGTCAGAAAAGACAGGCTATTCTTGATGAGGAGGAAGACTAAGCATAGCGACTTAATAGGCTTGTCAAAACTAGCTTTGACAAGCCTATTCTTTGAAAGAATGTTCTAAGAATTTAATCTGGGAAGAGGGTAATATTTATACTGCCGAGCGTACCAAGAGTTTACCTTTAAAATGGCTCCTTACATAGATTCAGATTTGCAAGAAACGACGATTTCGAAGCTTAAGTGACATAGATATGCTTCATCCAATTGTTTACGTACGCAATAAGAAGGCACGTCAAACCAAAATTTAAGAGGTATATATTCCCCCTAAAGAACTCGTTCGACGTCTATGAACGAGTTTTGATACCAGTAAAGTTTAAAAAAAGAATAA
>JBNMFK010000224.1:0-6549 GCA_051269965.1 Algoriphagus sp.
ATGTACTTTTACTACTAAAACCTCTTCATAGTAAGAACGATTGAATACTTGAATGGTGCCACGCGCAGGAAGTTGCTTAAAGCAACGCCATAAAAAATCATGATCCAATTCTTCTTCGCTTGGTCTTTTAAATGAGTAAAAGCGAGAACCTTGAGGATTCACATTTTTAAAAACAGCTTTTATGGTGCCATCTTTTCCTGCGGCGTCCATAGCTTGGAATATTACGAGCATCCCAAATTTATTATGGGCATACATCATATTTTGGAGTTCGTCTAGTTCATTCTGCACATCAGAAAGTAAGACCTCATATTTCTCTTTAGAGTCATAGTAGTTTTTTACTTTAGTTGGAACCTCGTCGATATGAAATTTCCCTTTTCCATCGAATTCGTAATCCTGTCCTACTATTTTTGACATGTTGATATAGTGTTTTAACTAAGTGCTAGTGACTATTCAAAACAATTTAAGCAAATTATGCTTATCTATATTTTGCTAAAGGGGTAATTTACAATATGGTTTTATTAGCGACGAATAAAAACATAGGGATTTTTGCCATAATGATATTTGGATTTTTTGGTGTTTGGGGTTTAAACCATTCTAATCTCGAAATAGCAGCTTACAGCCAGTTATAAAATAAATAGATGACGATGGCTGTACAGGACATAAAAGCACCGCGGAGTAGATTGGGGTTTATCAGAATTTTAAAATAGTAATGTATACTACACGGAAATGATAAGATATCGGTGGCGGAAAATGATATTAGGCATTAGACAGCTATAATGATAAAGAATAAAGGGGGCTACAGAAAACAGCACAAAAAGTTAACTAAAGAAGTAGTTTTCTCGATTTCGTATTTATAGACTGCATATTGTCAGGTCAATTATCCTAACTAGAACGAACTGAATTAAAATTATAGGATTCGCAGGTGTAACAGCAGAAAAAATTACTCGACAGTCAAAGTAATCAAGTCCTCATAATTTTTATAAAGTGGTTTCTGTTATTTGCTGTAATATGAAGAAAGTGGAGTCCGTGCCCACCATTGAGTTCTAAGTTTAGGATATATCCTCCTACTCGGTAAGTTTTCCTTTTTAGCAGAGTTCCCATTGGGATACCTTTAATGTTGAATTGAATAATTTCTACATCAGCTCCTATAAATAGAATCATTCTTAAAATAAACTTACCATCTGCTGTGGGATTTGGGAAAACCTGAAAAATATCTTGTTTTTCTACATTGTAGGGACTGGATGGATTGTTTGGAGACTTCGGATCATTATTAATATCTGGTATAATTAATTGAGATGGTAATGTGTTGTCTTTTACCGTCTGCTTAATAAAGCCTTCACCATCTATATAGGGAAAAGTACCAGCAATAATATTTTCGGTCATTGATGGAGATGCACCAAACCATGATCTTAAAATTTCTTGATAAATGCTTCTGAAGTCATACCTATAAACCAGATTCTCTGAATCAAAGAAGGGTAGCTGAGCTATACTGGTACCGAATACTTTTCCTTTAACCTCTTCACCAAAGGCAAACATTACGTTGGCAGTACCATGGTCTGTTCCTAAACTGGCGTTTTCGTAAGGTCTTCTTCCGAATTCAGAAACCGTAACTCCTATAACTTTCTTAGCATGACCCATTGACTCTATATCGGCCTGAAAGGCAGAAATAGCAGAGCTGAGTTGACTCAATAGTTTAGAATGAAGGCCATCTAAAACACCTTGATGTCCATGGGTGTCAAAACCACCTAAACTTACCGAATAAACCTTAGTTTTTAAGCCTCCATCTATGAGTCTAGCGACTAATTTCATTTGCTCTGAAAGGCTATCTTCAGCATAATCTTGTCTATTTGAGCCTTTGTCAAAAGCAATTTTAACGGATTTGGAGAAGTGATTTACCTTTAAGCCAACGTTGTTTACGTAGTCAAACTCTTCGGAAAATAGGTTTTGCTCACCGAGAACAATTTTATTACTCTCTACAGACTTTCCTTTTTCAAAAAATTCATCAGGACTTTCTACGAGAATCGCATTTTCTGTTTCATCACCTTGGAATAATAATAGTGGGGTGTCACCAACATGAATGCAGTAAGGACTGTCTGGGAGTTGGCGATCTTGGTATTGGTCAAAATATCGACCAAGCCATCCTGTCGGAAGGCTTTGTCCGTCGTTTGCAGGTATTATCCCTGAAAACCAAATATCGGTAGATCTGAAATGGGAAAGGTTAGGATTATGATAGCCAACACCTTGAATAACAGATAGTTTACCTTCTTTAAACAATCCGTACATGCCGTCCTGAATTCCATCTTTAAGAGAAGGGTGCATCGCCATTCCTTTGGCAGGGTCATCATAAGCAATGGACTTATCTTGGGGGATATGAAGTTTAGGCCTAAACCTATTATAGTAATCTGGCCATTCTTTTGGTATGATAGTGTTAATGCCATCGTTGCCTCCAAAGAGCTGAATTATAATGAGAATATTCTCATTTTCTTCTTCAATTTTGTAGAGAGAATCAAACGAAGACAGATCCAGTTGGCCAAGTTTGATTTGACTTACAGCACCTAAGCCTACAGAAGAGTTTTTTATGAAAGAGCGTCTTTTCATATTAAGAGAGGTAAAAATCAGGCATTCTAAACATTTCTTTTAGAAGAACTTTTATTCTGATTCCAGCATTGCTTTTATTTTGAGCGAGCTCTGGCCATTCATAATAAGGGGCACTTCCAAGCAAGAGTTTATGCAGCTTTTCTAACCTTAATTCATTTGGTATTTTACCAAGAAACAGCAGCGTAATATTTTCCACAAGCATGTAGGAGTCTTCGTAATTATCTATGTTTTTGATAGCCCAATCACCAATTTTTTCGTCGCCTTGTTTATTTAAAATTTCATTGAAAACAAAAATGTAGGTTGGCAGAGATTTCGTTGTAATCCAAGACCTATAACCTTTCCAACCACTTACGTTTGGAGGGTTTAATGGTTCTTGTCCAAAACTGACTGTCCATTTGTATAATTGCTCCGTGTCTACGTCAAAATGTGCGGCAAAGCCAAGGAGGTTTTCTAATGGAGATTTTATCTGAATACCATAATTAGATTCATCAAAGAAATGTTGGCTGCTAAGCAGTTTCACAATAGTCTCCTTAATGTTGTAGCCCGACGACACAAAAAAACCAGCGAGGAGCTTCACCGTTTCATTTGGTTGTTCTTGTGGCTTGCTATAAACAAAGAACTTGTAGAACTTTTGAGCCAAAAACTGAGAGGCTTTATCGGCTTTTTTATCTAACACCGCAGCCATTAATTTCTGGATAGAATTTTTATAAACGTTTTCTTGCGTTACGGTGTAGTCTACGGTAAAGCTAACGCCAAAAACAGTTTTTGACTCTGTACTAAAAAGAGTGGGATCTAAGAACGGTTTATAGAGATCCCCCTCACCTGTATAATAATTTACTCGCCAAGCAGTGAGAATTTTGGCTGCTTCTCTTATATCTTCTTCCGAATAATGTCCTTCACCAATACCTACAGAGAAAAGTTCAAGAAGTTCTCTGGCATAGTTTTCATTTGGGGCCAAACGACTATTTGAGCTTCCGTTAAGGTAGAGAAGCATGGCACCATCAATAGTAACCTTTTCCAAGAACGTTTGAAAGTTTGAGAGATACTGCTGTCTAAAGAGAAGGTTTTGACGATAAATAAATTGAGCTGGGATAGGCTCATTTCCTTCATATTGTGTTGTAAAGTGACTGTGCCAAAGAAATGTAAGCTTTTCGGAGAGGCTATTTTTATCACCCTTCATGAGATCTAACCACCAAGAAACGAGTTGTCCGTTCTGTTCAAAATGGGCGATTAGGTTATCGTAACGTTGTTTATCTTTGGCTTCGCCCGAGAGGTTTTCAGGAGAAATAAAACCTTCATTTACATCAAAAGGCGGCAGCGGGATCGTCTTGTTTTTTGCATTATTTATTAACTCATTAACGGCCGATTTAGCGTTTTTACCAATCAAAGATTTAGCATACACAGGGTCTACCGCGAAGCAGCAACGTTTAAGAAGATGATAAATATCAATTTTTGTGAGTGGTCTATCTAACTCTTTTAGGCTATGTACGGCACGAGTGTTCGATTGCCCTAGAAGGGTGTCGAAGAAAGATCGCCTGTTGGTTACTGTAGCCATTATTTGTTCAAACGCGTTTGACCCCAAAGTTAATCAATAGACTGCCTAGAACTATTTAGGTAGTGATATTTTACCCATATAAAAACGTTCCAAAGCTCCGTCTGGTCTAATAAAGCCATTTTTTCCTGCCAAAGTTTCATTCGCCAAAGCAGCAAATAAAACGGCTTCTTTAGCGTCCCCAGATATACCGAGGTCATCCATAGACTTGATTTTGAGGCCAGGCAGAGCCTTTTGAATGAGAGCAACAAGTAGAGGATTGTGCATACCACCACCACTTAGATAGATACTTGTATTTGAATTGAGCGTAGCACTTTTTGATATTTCATCACAAAGGGTTTCAGTTGAAAAGTGGCATAAAGTGGCTAAGGTATCCTCATGAGTTGGAGAAATATCAAGTTTAGCTAGTGCGGAATTTAGGTAGGCTAAATTGAATAATTCTGGGCCAGTAGTCTTAGGAGGGACTTGCTCAAAATAGGTGTGGTTTTTAAGTTCAGACAGAAGCTCTGGAATTAACTTTCCTGATTTGGCAAGGTTTGCATTTTCATCAAAAGGTAGCCCGAAGTGCTTTAGTACATAGGCGTCAATTATCGTATTACCAGGGCCGGTATCTGTTGCAAAAGCGGCTGCAAAGTCTTTATTATACGGAAGGAAGGTGAAATTTGCAATGCCACCAATATTTATTAAAATGCGGTTTTCTTTGGGAGAAGAAAATAGGAGATAATCTCCATAAAGAGCCAATGGAGCTCCTTCTCCGCCTATGGCACAATGTTTTTGTCTAAAATCAGAAATGGTGAGAATGCCTGTCTTCATAGACAAATGGTCTGCATCTCCTATTTGTAATGTACTGTTAGGAAATTTTTTATTTTGATGTAGCCTCTTTGGTTGATGCATGACGGTTTGGCCATGACTGGCAATGGCGTCAACATCTGAAGCGGTGATCCCCCATTTTACTAAACATTTATTAACAAGCTGGCCATGCAGGTTGCCTATCCAAGGGTTTAGTTGGCAGAGATGTGGGAAATCAACCGTATCCCTTGCGAAGACTTTACGAATTTCACTCTTAATATCATCGTCAAAAGGAAGTGTTTCAAAAGCTACTAACGCTACTTTGGTAGCCTCACCGGCACCAATAAATTTACAAAGAGCGATATCCAAGCCGTCCATTGATGTTCCAGACATTAAGCCAACGATTAGGCGAGAGTCTTTTTGACTTATTTGATACAGCTTTTCTATTTCAGGGTTCATGATGTAAACATAGTCATCAGTGTATCTTTTTTGGCTTTACACCCAATATTTTAATGTCGCTATTTTTTGTAATTAGTTATTTATATCATCGGCCCATTTTCCTCGGTCGTCTGGAGAAAACTTCCAAGGAGACATGCTCGTTTCTAGATTTTGAAACATCATATTCCAAGATTGTGGAGCTTTAGACTCTTCCATGACGTTGAATCGACGAAGCTCCAAAATAATATCCAAGGGACTTATCTGGATTGGGCAAGCCTCTACACAAGCGTTGCAAGTAGTACAGGCTAAAAGCTCTTCCTCGGTTATGTAGTCACCGTTTAGAGACTTTTCGTCTTTATGGTCATAGCCATGTGCAAGCCATCCTTTTTGAATATCTTCCAGCCGGTCTCTGGTACTCATCATGATCTTACGGGGAGATAGTGCTTTGCCAGTTTGATTTGCTGGACATTCTGAGGTACATCTTCCACACTCAGTACAGCTGTAGGCATCCATTAAGCTTTTCCAAGAGAGATCTTCGACATCTTTAGCACCAAAACGGCCAACCTCCTCGTCCTCACCTGATTGCTCCAGTTCCATCATGATTTTAACTTCTTTTGTGACGGCAGGCATATTCGCTATTTCACCCAAAGATTCTAGATTTGCGAAATAGGTGTTTGGAAATGCTAAGGCAATGTGGAGGTGTTTAGAGTAGGTCACAAAAAGTGCAAATGCCATAATACCTAGAATATGAAACCACCAGCTCATTCTTTCAGTGGCCACTAACAGGGTGGAAGAGAAATTTTCCAAAGCAGGAATAAACCATTGACTGACAACAAAGGGTCCTGCATTAGCGTCTGCATAATGACCTATAGCTCTTTCTTGTAGAATAGCGTCAGCGGCGTTCATTGTCAAGAAAGCTATCATTAAAACTATTTCAAAAACCAAGATGATATTCGCATCCATCGCTGGCCAGCCTTTCATCTCTTTTGATTTGGTTGGGCTTAGTCGACCTATTTTGAGAATATTTCTGCGTATCAAAAACACCACGCATGCCAGAGTAACAGCAAAAGCAAGTATTTCAAAAAAGTTAATAAGCACAGTATAGAAGGAACCGAGTGGTTCTGCAAAAATCCGATGAGTACCAAAAATACCATCAACGATAATTTCCAGTA
>JBNMFK010000225.1:0-6539 GCA_051269965.1 Algoriphagus sp.
AAGTATTCCTAACCTCCGCATGCGAGCTATTGGAGTAGGAGAAAACTTTCCTGTAAATAAATGTGGTGACGGTATTCAATGTACCGAAGCAGAATACCGCCGGAATAGACGCACAGAATTTAAAATTCTTCAGATATCTAGAATTTAGAATGGAAGGTCGTCTTCATCGCTCCCCGTGCTTATTTGTGGCGTTGGTTCAGATGCTTGAGACGCACTTGATTTATTTCCGTAAGTACTGCTTCCCGTATTTGGTGCCTGGTTATTATTGCTTACTGGAGGAGCACCTCCACTACTATTTCTAGACCCAAGCATTTGCATAGAAGTGGCTCTAATTCTAATTCCCGTTTTTTCTTGACCGTTTTGATCGGTCCATTTTTCGCTTCTTATCTTGCCTTCTACATAGAGCGGGTCGCCCTTTTTGACGTATTGTTCCACCACATTAGCAAGTCCTTCCCATATTTCTATTCTGTGCCATTCCGTTTGATTTTGTCTTTGGCCGTTCTTGTCGGTATAAGACTCTGTGGTGGCTAGAGAAAAGTTAGCCACTTTTGCTCCGCTAGGTAATACCCTAATTTCTGGGTCGCCGCCAACATTTCCTATCAAAAGTACCTTGTTAAGTCCTGCCATAATGCTAATTCACTTTTTATGATTAATAAAGATACTGCTCTATTTTAAATACTCCAATAAATACTTTTCTATCAGCCTATGCTTCGGTAGCGAATCTATCTCAGTTAAATTGTAGAAGGAATAGGAGGTCAATTGAGGGATTCTTTCAAGATCTAAAATCCAGAACTGAGCATAAATTCTCTGATGGCTAAGGATTTGTTTAGTGTAAATAGGATTTTGCGTAATACTTGGGTCTTTGAGCCATTCTGGGAGGCTCTTTTTCAGAACGTCTAAATCGGCTACACGATCCATGCTTTCAATAAGAAAGAATTCATAGAGTCCAATCCAGATGTCTTTAAGCTCTCTTTTTTTGAGGAAAATTTTACCCTGAGAACGGATAACTAGATAATTAAAATACCTGTCTTTTAATTTTGCTTTTTTTAACTTGGTTGGAAAAGATAGTTGTGAGTTATTTTGTAATGCATTGCAAGTGTAACTAATAGGGCATACATGACATTTAGGTTTCTTTGGAGTACAAACAGTGGCTCCTATTTCCATCATTCCCTGATTAAAATCTCCGGGTTTATAAGATGTAATGAGGCTTTGGGCTAAATGAGCAAAGGTTTTTATGCCAGCCGAACTGTTGATGGGAGTGCCAATCTCATATAGACGAGAAAGGACTCTGTAAACATTTCCATCTACTACCGCTTTAGGTTCATCATAACATATTGAAGAGATGGCCGCTGAGGTATACGGGCCTATGCCCTTAAGTTCTAAAAGGTCAATTGACGACTTTGGAAAGATACCATTATAATCATCTACAATTCGCTTTGCGGTTTTATGAAGATTTCTAGCCCTAGAATAATACCCTAGACCTTGCCAAGTTCTTAATACTTCTGACTCTTCGGCAGCTGCCAAATCATAAACAGTAGGAAATAAGGTGACAAAGCTGTCATAATAGGGTAGACCTTGATCCACACGAGTTTGTTGCATAATGATTTCAGAAAGCCAAATCCGATAAGGATCTTTCGTTCTTCTCCAAGGTAATATTCTTTTATTTTCTTGATACCACTCAATTATTTTTTGTGAAAGCATAAAAAGCCTGAAAAATTTGTTTTAAAGATTATTTATTAGGTAACTATCTTGTAATAAATAAATTATGGGAACATATTTGATATTAGTTTGCTCATGTAAAATGTATTCTACTATCTTTGCAACCGCATTAAAGTGTTGGAGATGATTTACATCTTTTAATCTCTTAATAATAACCAAAAAAAATTAACGACGTGACCAAAGCAGAGGCTATTGCACAAATTTCTGATAAGACTGGCATTGACAAAGCCAGCGTTTCAACAACTCTTGAAGCATTTTTCGTAACGGTGAAAGATACTTTGAGTAGTGGAGAAGCTCTTTATGTAAGAGGATTCGGGAGTTTTGTGAATAAGAAGAGGGCAGCTAAAAAAGCTAGAAACATCTCAAAGAAAACAACAGTAACGGTTCCTGAACACCACATTCCAAGCTTTAAACCTGCTAAGGAATTTGTGGATGTAATCAAGGCCAAAATTAAGTAATTTATGTCTGGCGGGTTGAAACCGAAAAATCATTTTTTAATTGTGTTGGGTATCGGTTCTCTGATAAGTTTGGGGCTTTATACTCTACCCAAAACGCTTGTAAGTAATGAGTCTAAAACGTCTACTCAGCCTGCTAGCACAACAGCTAAAGGTCACATAGAACTTTCAGAAAAGCAACGTTCTGAATTATTGGTCATTAGAACCTCGAATGGTTCGGAACTTTCAAAGATTGAGAATTTATCAAATTATTTTTCGACCCAAAATATTTTTGATAGTGCGGGGTATTATGCTGGCCTATTTGCTGAGAATGATCCCACGGAAGAAAAATGGCTTAAATCTGCCGATTTATATTATCAAGCTTATTCTCTTAGCCTTAATCCATTGACAAGAGAAGAATTGGCAGAAAGTACACGACTCTCTTACCAGAAAGTGTTAGAACTAAATCCGAATCAGCTACATGCCAAAACGAATACGGCAATGACCTTCGCTACATCAGGAAGCCCTATGCAAACGATCATGATGCTTCGTCAGGTTCTAGAACAAGCTCCTAGATATGTACCGGCTATTATGAGTATGGGAGCTCTATCTATGCAGTCGGGTCAGTATGAAAAGGCTGTAGAGAGATTTAATCAAGTTCTCTCCATTGATAAGAATAACATAAATGCGAAATTGGGTCTAGCTTATAGTTGGATAGAGACTGGAAAAGTGCCCGAAGCTAAGAAATTATTGGAAGAAATATCAAGCTTCGATGTTGGAGAGGTTCTTAAAAATGAGATTAGCAACACTTTGAAAAGTTTAAACTAATATGTACTTTTGCGGTTCGATTATAATCAGCTCCTTCCCGAGAGCGTTAAGATAGAGATTTTTAAATATGCCCATTGGGAATGGGTTTTAGCTAATTTAATTATGCCTTGCGGAAAGAAAAGAAAAAGACATAAAATGTCTACTCACAAAAGAAAGAAGCGTTTAAGAAAGAATCGTCATAAGAAGAAATAAATTCTTTGCGACTAAAGATTTAAATCTTCTAGTTAAATTAGCAGTTAGCAGAGAAGCTATAGAATATAGGCTTGTTCTGTTACCTGCTTTTTTTTGTCATAATAATTTAACCTTTAATTCTGACTCAAATTTGAGCAACGAATTATATATAAGTACCACGCAAAAAGGAAAGCGAATAGCTCTTTTGCAGGACAAACGGCTCATTGAATATCATTTCGACAACGCGGAAAGTCATTTTGCGGTCGGAGATATCTACTTAGGAACTGTGAAAAAAGTTGTTTCAGGTCTGAATGCAGCCTTTATAGACATTGGCTATGAAAAGGATGCTTTTTTGCATTACCACGACTTAAGTCCCAACATTAAATCGCTGAATGTATTTACAAAAGGGATTCTGAATAAGAAACCTTGGAGCCCTCGTCTGAAAGGTTTTAAACTCCAGCCTCAGATTGATAAGTTAGGTAAAGTGACAGAGGTGTTGACTAAAGGTCAGCCTATTCTTGTTCAGGTGGTTAAAGAACCCATCTCTTCCAAAGGTCCGAGGCTGTCCTGTGACATTTCTATTGCAGGCAGGTACGTTGTACTGGTACCTTTTGCGAATGCTGTAAACATCTCTAAAAAAATCACGAGTAAACAAGAAAGACAACGCCTCCATAAGTTACTTTACTCCATAAAGCCAGATAACTTCGGTGTAATTGTTAGAACTGTTGCAGAAAACAAAGATATTAAAGATCTTCAACGAGACTTGGAGGAATGTGTAGAGAAGTGGGAGCAGGGCATTCAAAAATTAAAAACAGCCAAATCTAGAGATAGAATAGTTACTGAAATGGACAGAGCAGCTTCTCTCATGAGAGACATGCTTAATGATAATTTTGATAATATTGTTGTTGACGATAAGGAAAATCATGCGAAGATAAAGGCATTCCTGGGAAGTATAGCTCCAGAAAAAGAGAGAATTCTTAAATTGCATACTGGGAAAAATAAGCTTTACGAGCATTTTGGTATTGAAAAGCAACTGAAGTCATGTTTTGGACGCTCTGTCAGTTTACCTAGTGGAGGCTATCTTATTATAGAACATACAGAAGCTCTGCACGTTATAGATGTAAATAGTGGAAACAAGTCTACTAAAGAGGAAGATCAAGAAGCCACAGCCATTAATGTGAATCTAGAGGCCGCCAAAGAGATTGCTCGTCAATTAAGGCTTAGAGATATGGGTGGTATTGTTGTAGTCGATTTCATTGATATGAAAAAGGCACAAAACAGACGTGACATTAATGATGCACTGAAGTCAGAGATGAAGGGTGATAGGTCCAAGTATACTATTTTACCAATCACTAAATTTGGCTTGGCTCAGATAACTCGTCAAAGAGTTAGACCCGAGATGAATATCATAACCAAGGAAAAATGTCCTACTTGCAGTGGAACAGGTAATATTCAAGCAAGTATTGCAGTTACTGATATGATAGAGAACAATCTGGAGCATTTAATGCTGAAGCAGAACGAATCTGGAATTACCATGGTCCTGCATCCTTTCATACATGCCTACTATAAGGAAGGTCTAATCTCAAGACAAATGAAGTGGTTTTTTAAGTATAAAAATTGGGTTAAGCTTACTAAAGATACTTCATTAGGCGTAACAGATTTCCATTTTCATGATACTCATGGTGAAGTCATAGAACTAGGATAGGAAAGACAATTAAAACTTAGAAAGAAGCCCAAATCGACTAGTCAATTTGGGCTTCTTTCTTTAATAGTCGTTATAGAATCTCCTGACTCTCCTTGTAAACTGGTCATAAATAGGTTTACTTAATTCTATAAAGAGCTGTTGAGGAGACGGTGGGATATCTTCTCTATTCTTAGTTGTCTCAAACTCTTCGTCTGTAAGTGCTCTTTCATCTCCATTGAAACTAGCCCATTCGTTAACCCAAGTATATTCCCCTGAGAATTCTTCTTTTTTAAGCAGCCGATCGTTTTGGAAATCAATAATTTCCATGGCTAAGACGCCAGTAGAAATTACTACTTTACGGTTTTTAAAGTAATTGGCGGTAACCTTTGCATAAACATCTACGGTTTCACCTTTGAAGTTAGCTGTGCCAGTTTTCACACTATCAGGGCTTGTTAAAATTGACTCTCTCCTAGCCACAAATGTCTGACCTACTACGAAATCCACAAACTCCAATCTAATTACATGATCTGGCTTTAAGGCTATTTTTTTAGCTTCGGCGGGATCGTAGAATCGGATGAATTTATTGAGCCTCCTATTTTCTCTTAAAAATTCGTCAACCCTCTCTTGAAAGTAAATATGGCTTAGTTCGTATGCTCTTGAATTAACGATAGGCTGCTCTACTACTACATGATAAGATCCAGCGTTAAGTGCTTCCTCTATTTTTTCTCTAACATCTTTAAAATCGGGAGCAAACTGAAATAGTTTTTCAAAGGAATCAAAGGCAGATCTACCACTTTCAATTGTTCCTTTCTGTAGCATTTCCGAGCCATAAATATAGCGTTCATTAGCGGCCATATCTTGGGCCTCTTCTGCTTCCTTGAAAAACGATTCAGGGCTAATTATCCTTCGACATGAAGGGCATTTAGCTATTAAATCGTACATGTTGTTGAGTTTGTTATAACTAGCAAAAACGTTTTCCCATCTAAATTGCTGGTTGGCGTTTTTGGCCATAGATGCATTTCTGACTAATTCTTCAGAGGCAAATCTATAGGCGTCTGGAAGAACAGAAAGTGACTTATCGTTGTCGGTATCTTTTTTTAGTTTCTCTACAGACTGGAGAACAGCATTATAATAGTCTCCTTGTTCTAAGGCTCTGGTTCCACTTTTTGAACATGAAATAGTGGTTAAGGCTGTGACAAAAATTAAAAATCCTTTCAGAATTGTTTTCATTATTATTAGGTCTAGGGATAAAAATGTAGGTAGAAGATATTCCAGATTATCAGGAATAATCAAAGTTACCCTACTTCTTAACTCAATATTAAAACCTTATAAAGGTTTTATAAAACGGCTAAAAGAGCAATGAAGTATTAAATAGATGACTTTTGGAGCTCTGCAGATCCAAAATTTACCTTGAAAAGTTTACACCAGATGAGAACATGTTTTTGCTTCTCTAAGTCCACTTCAGCAGGGATGTCATACGTGAAAGTACCGTTTTGCACATCTTTGCTTATTTCAATGAAGTTTTTGGCTTTTGAGTCTTCGGCCAAGTATATTCGGACATCTGGACCATTATCTGGTTTAAAGTTCATCAAGTTAAGCTTTTTGACACCATTCAAATCAATTATTGTTGTTGTTCCTGATGTTGGATGTGCACCGTCTTTGAATGTCCCTTCATAAAGCAATGTTCCATCTTCTTTAGCTAT
>JBNMFK010000226.1:0-6497 GCA_051269965.1 Algoriphagus sp.
GCCGTTAATATTAACAAAGGGACTTCCTGAAAATATGCTTCAGCCACAGCCGGAGCAAAGTTTAAGGCAGCGGTACCCGAGGTGCAGATAACAACACTGGTTTTCCCTGTTTCTAGAGCCATTCCTAAAGCAATATATGCAGCAGAACGTTCATCAGACACACTGTAACACTTAAGTCCTTTCTCGCTTGTAAAGGCTATTGTTAAAGCAGCATTTCTACTTCCTGGGCAAATGATTATATTTTCTATGCCCTTGTTAAGGCATAATCTAGCGAGCTGCTGGAAAGGTTCATGTTTGGTCATAAAAAAAGGCACTCGCTTAGGAGTGCCTTCAAATTTAGCCAATAAATATTTTTAACTCCCTTTGGACTTAGGGAAATTCACATTAGAAATACCCTGTACCCATTTGCTATAAGCCCGTCGAACGGTCGTTGGCTTAACCCAAATAAGCTTTCAAAGCTTTACTTCTTGATGTTTGTCTCAATCGTCTGATGGCCTTTTCTTTAATTTGGCGGACACGTTCACGCGTTAAATTGAATTTCTCACCAATTTCTTCGAGTGTCATCGCCTGCTCGCCATTCAGTCCGAAATAATACATAATCACTTCAGCTTCTCTTTGTGTAAGTGTCGAAAGAGCTCTTAAGACCTCTCTTCTTAAGGAATCTGCCATCAATTCCTGATCTGGCTTTACCTCTTGATCATTCTCTAGTACATCCAAAAGGCTATTTTCTTCACCTTGAACGAACGGAGCATCAACAGATACGTGCCTACCAGAAATTTTCATGGTATCTACCACTTCTTTGGCAGTTATTTCTAAAACTTCGGCCAATTCTTCTGGCGATGGCTCTCTTTCAAAGTGCTGCTCTAATTCAGAGTACTTTTTAGAGATTTTGTTCAATGAACCAACTCGGTTCAAAGGCAAACGAACAATTCTAGATTGCTCTGCCAATGCTTGAAGGATAGACTGACGAATCCACCATACGGCATAAGAGATAAACTTGAAACCTCTAGTCTCGTCAAATCTCTGTGCTGCTTTTATTAAGCCTAGATTACCTTCATTAATCAAATCACCTAATGAAAGGCCCTGATTTTGGTACTGTTTTGCTACAGAAACTACGAAACGTAGGTTTGCTTTTGTAAGCCTTTCAAGAGACAGTTGATCACCTTCACGAATCTTTTGAGCCAGCGTTACCTCTTCATCAGGGGTAAGCAGGTCCACTTTACCAATCTCTTGCAAATACTTATCAAGAGACTGACTCTCGCGATTGGTTATCTGTTTACTGATTTTTAGTTGTCTCATTTTGCTTTTTTTGATTCAATCCTATTATAAAATTTAGCGACGTCTAAGATATCAACGCAAGGTGCGTTTTTATTGTTCGTTTATTCTTGGTCCTTTCTTTCTGGTCTTGGTAATAATACCTTTCTAGAAAGTCTGAATTTACCAGTTTTTCTGTCAACTTCCGTCAATTTGATTTGAACTATTTCACCTGCTTCAAAAACGTTATCCATGGAAGGAAGACGATCCCAAGATATTTCTGAAATATGTAGTAAGCCTTCTTTACCTGGTAAAAACTCTAAAAATGCTCCAAATGGCTGAATAGACTTCACTTTTGCGTCATAAACAGTTCCTACTTCTGGAACAGACACTATTCCCTTAATTCTATTCACGGCATCATTCATACTTTCGCCACTGGTTGCGAATATGGATATAATGCCTTGGTTACCCACTTCTTCAATGTTGATAGTGGCACCAGTTTCACGCTGCATTTCTTGAATAACTTTTCCACCTGGCCCGATAACTGCACCGATAAATTCTCTATCGATAGTCATTTTGTGAGCACGAGGTGCGTGAGATTTCATTTCTGTTCTCACATTTGGCATGGCACTCGCCATTTTGTCCAAAATATGTAGTCTACCATCTCTTGCTTGAGATAGAGCTTGTTCTATTATTTCAAAGGACAGACCTTCTACTTTAATATCCATTTGGCAAGCAACAATACCTTTGGTTGTACCTGTAACTTTAAAGTCCATGTCTCCTAAGTGATCTTCATCACCTAAAATATCAGACAATACGGCAAATTTACCAGACTCTTTATCGGTGATAAGTCCCATTGCAATTCCAGAAACCGGAGCTTTAATAGGAATTCCAGCATCCATTAACGAAAGACAACCGGCACAAACGGTGGCCATAGAACTAGAACCGTTAGATTCTAGAATATCTGAAACAATACGAACGGTGTAGGGATTATCCTCCTGTGAAGGCATTACTTTAGCTAAAGAACGCTGAGCCAGATTACCATGACCTATTTCTCTTCTAGAAGCTCCTCTATTAGGCTTTACTTCGCCAGTAGAAAAACCAGGAAAGTTATAGTGCAAGTAAAACTTAGAATAGCCCGAGAACATGGTTTGGTCTATAAGCTGCTCATCTAACTTGGTACCTACCGTCGTGGTAGAAAGTGATTGCGTTTCTCCTCTTGTAAACAAAGCAGAACCATGAGCACCAGGGAGGTAATCTACTTCGCACTCAATAGGTCTGATTTCTGTTAAGCCTCTACCATCTAAACGCTTACGCTCATTAAGTACTAAATCTCTAGAGGCTTTATACTTTACATTACTGAAATATTTACGAACCAATGATACATCAGTATCGTCCTCTTCATTTTCTTGAATTTTAGCAACATAAGCATCAAGAATAGCCGCATAGCCATCTCTTCTACCATCTTTTCCATGTCCACCTGCTCCAACGACGTAAACTTGGTCGTATAAATCAGCCAATACTCTAGCTTCAAGAGTTTCATCACTTGTTTCGTGAGAATAAGATCTCTTTTCTGTTACCCCTACTGCTTCTGCTAAGGCTACTTGAGCTGCACAGTGTGTTTTGATAGCTTCATGACCAACTTTAATAGCTTCAATCATTTCTAATTCAGAAACTTCATCAGCCTCACCTTCTACCATGTTGATATTGTCGGCAGTACCAGCAATGATCAGATCTAAGGAAGCTCCTATGGCGGCAGACTTATCTGGATTAATAACGTATTCGCCGTTAATTTTGGCCACACGCACCTCAGATACTGGTCCGTTAAAAGGAATATCTGACACAGCTATAGCTGCAGACGCTGCCAATGCTGCTAGAGCATCAGGAGCTACTTCCATGTCTGCAGATATCATAGATATCATTACCTGTATGTCGGCATGATAGTCTTTAGGGAAAATAGGTCGTAAAGCCCTATCCACTAATCTACAAATTAGAATTTCATTATCTGAGAGTCTTCCCTCTCTTCTTTGGAAACTTCCAGGTATTTTACCTGCCGAAGCAAATTTTTCCTGATAGTCTACAGATAAAGGAAGAAAATCTACGCCTTCTTTGGCTTCTTTTCTTGCTACTACTGTTGCTAGTAGCATAGCTTTTCCGCATCTTAAAACCACTGACCCGTCCGCTTGACGTGCTAGTTTCCCAGTTTCAATTGTGATGTCTTTACTACCCGGCACTTGGATAGTTTGAGAATGTACTTTAAACATTAATTATTTTTTATTTCGCATTTTCCGCTTTCTGATGCGATGATTGTATCCTGTCTATATTCCGCGGGGATAAATTAAGGTTTGTTAATAAATTAGGGAACCCTATAATTTAGAGTCCCCTAATTTTTTTACTTACGAATTCCTAATTCAGCAATAATTGCTCTGTAACGTGCAATATCTTTTTTCATAAGATACTTAAGAAGACTACGACGCTTTCCAACCAGCTTTAGCAGGCCAAGTTGCGTAGAATAATCTTTTTTATGCTTTTTAAGATGCTCAGTCAAATGAGCAATCCTGTAAGTGAATAATGCAATTTGAGATTCCGCAGAACCTGTATCGTTGCCTTTTTTCTGGAAGCCTTTAGATTCGAAAATCTCTTGCTTCTTCTCCGAAGTTAAATACATAAGATGTTAACCTAGATTAAATGGTAAAAATTAAAACAGCCGCAAAGATAACCAATTATTCAACTTAACTCGCCGAATGCTTTTCTTTTATTGTAGCTAAAACCCTTAAAAAAAAAGACTTCAGTTTATCAAAAAACTGATGGTAAATATCGAGGTCAAATAACCTTGCATCTTTAGTAGCCTTATTCAAGAAAACACCGCCAATAATTAATAATACGATATCTGGAATCCAAACAGCCAGACCTACAGGCATAATACCTTCTCTGGCATTCTTATCGGTTAACTGCATCATAACATAGTACAAGATGAAAAAACTAATGGCAATGAGCACTGGCAAACCAAAGCCCCCTTTCTTAATGATTGTACCTAAGGATGCACCAATGATAAACATAGCTAAACAGGCCATGGCGTAGGTATAATTATGCCAACGCTCCACGTCTGCGCTGTACATATCTCTCCTTTTGGCTGTAACTGTGTTAAAGTTCTGATCCAGTTGAGATTTAATACTTTGCACTGAAGATTTTGCCTTTGACCATATCTCTCCATCCCTGTTGGATTCACTCAGCTTTGCTAAATTTTGTTTAACCCATGGCCCTGGGCTAATGATTATTTCGGAGCTGTCTTTGGTCTCTTTGTCAATATCATATCTTACAGGAATTTCTTTAAATTGATAAACACTAATATTTTTTAACGACTTGGTCTGGCTTTTGCTTTGCTTTTCTATGAGCACTTTTGATGAATCAATTTGAGCCTCAAGTTCATTAATGTTTTTCATGTAGGCATGATACTTGAATTGATTCTCGCTTGTTCTTTTAAGATTAAAAGACTCCATAGAAAATATCATTCTATTCTTTTTAAACTTATTTTTCATGAACGGAGTATCGTTCAAAATAGAGTTATTCCTATACTCAGCGTAATTATAACCGTTAAACAGTTCAAAAACGAGGTAAGAATCATTATACATCATATACATTCTGCCCGAATCTGCTACGGTGACATTTCTGTTTCCATTGCGATCAGAATGATTATAAATCATAATGCCCTTCATGGTTTCGTTGTCCTGAAACTTTTGCTGTGCCTTTATGCTGTAACCTGGAATTTCTCTATAAAAAACACCTTCTTGTATATTCAGGGCCACTTTTGTGGTACGAATGTCCCAAAGCAATGAATAGCCTTTAAGGTTAGCCCAAGGAGTTACTTTATCATTATAAACGAATGAAAATAGAGAAATGCCCACAGAAAAAAACAGAACGGGGAGTATTATTCTAGACACAGGAATTCCAGCGGCCTTTAATGCCGTAAGTTCTGTGTGCTCACCCAAGTTACCAAAACTCATTAAAGCTGCGAGGAGCGTGGACAAAGGAAGTGCCGTAGGTACAGTGATCAAAGAGAAATAGCCGAAGAGCTTCATGAAAGTCTCTAAACCTAAGTCTTTCCCGACAAAGTCTTCAAAATAAAGCATCAGGAATCGTAACAAAAAAATAAACACCACAACGACCGTGGTGAGTATAAATGGGCCAAGGAAATTCCTTATTACAAGCCTATCTATTTTGCTCATTCAAAGAAAATTTGAATTCAATTACTTATTTATGTAAATTATTAGTTGAGTGATAAGATAAAGATTATCCTCCTACAATGTCTTTCAAATCATTAACCAAGCCCTCCCATAAATCTTGAAGCTCTTCCTCGTCATTGTCAGAAACATCTGTAACTTCTAAATAAGTTGAGCCATCCAGTTCCCCTAAGACTAACTTTAATTCTAATGAATTTCCTTCTTCATCACCCTGAAAGTCGTAACGAACAGATTTGTTTGCTTTTTTATGAACCACAGCCAGGTGTTTTCCTCCGTCCCACTCTATGACATAATTCCCATCTGAATCTATGGAAACCTGTGTAGCAAACCACTGCTGAAGCCCTCCAGGCGTACTTATATAGTTGTATATGACTTTAGGAGAAGTCTTAAAAGAGAACTCTCCAACATATTTACGATTGGCCATCTGTTATGAAAATTTAATTTTTTTTCTAGTTACCTTTTTAAGATTAGTAATACAAATTTCAACTCTTAATATTTCATTTTCTCATTTCCTTTCCAATCCCTTTGGTTGTAAAAAATTCATTATCTACATTTGCAGCCTGAATAGGAAATGGCGGGGTAGCTCAGTTGGTTAGAGCGTCGGATTCATAACCCGGAGGTCAGGAGTTCAACCCTCCTTCCCGCTACGTGAAAAGCTCTCATTGTGAGGGCTTTTTTTTTAGGCTAATATGCCGTTTATCAAATCTTTATAGAGATCGTCAGGTGTTTTTGTCCCTGATTCTATACCCTTCGAGTTCTTATCGGCATTGCGTAATATCTTTATTATCGGTAGTAATTGCCACAAAGGGTAGTTTTGAGCCGCTTTGGTATAGTCCTTTAAAAAATAGGGGTTGACTTTTAGCAGGGTGGCTAAATTGACACCTGGATTCCCTTTACTTCCGTGAACTAAAAGCACTTTCGAGAAAAAATTAAATAAAATCATGATAACAGGTTGAATGGGATGGTCTTTCGTATTTGAGGAGAAGTAATTGACAATTTGAA
>JBNMFK010000227.1:0-6493 GCA_051269965.1 Algoriphagus sp.
CATCTACTTCTACCTCTTTTGCATCTATGGCTAAATTGACTTTTGCAGCACCTGAAACATCTATTTCCAGATTATCTATATTTTTAAATGGATAAACTTTGAGTGTTGATGCCCCGGAAATGTCTAAAGAAGCTAGATGCGGCATAGTGATATAAACATGTATATGTCCATGGCTTTTTGAAATTCCAAAAAGACTCCAATCACTTTCAAAACCAATACTTATCTCACCTGAACTTATATCAACATCTAAATCTTCGAGGTCTTTTTCTTGTTGAGCTACAAATACCACCTGATACGGATCTCCTTGTTTTACTTTCACTTGAAATGTACCGCCTACGTCGACCGCATCGAAGTCTTTAAAACTATAGCTTTTTCTAAATTCTTTTTGAGCAAAAAGTTGAGTAATGCTCAGGATGGTAAGGGTAGTAAGTAAGAATCTTTTTTTCATAATTTGTATTAGAAAATGCTACGAATGAATAAAAATTGGAAGGTGGTTTTCAGGGTCCATTGAGGTTTACCTTAAATAGATGTCTGTCCTATTGAAAAGGTTGCATAAAGGGCATTGATTTAAATGCCAATGCCCTTTGTATATCAGTAGCTGTTTACATGACTAGCTCCACTAGTGCTAGAACTTAAGTGGCCTACTTTTCCAAAATCTGCATCACTAGCTCCACTGGCACTAACGTCGGCTTGTCCTATTTCAGCTTTATTGGCTCTTAATCTACTCGCTCCAGAAATATCTGCGTTTATACTTTCTATGGCACCTCTTAGTTCTAAGGTAGAAGCTCCCGAAGCGTTTAATCTTACATCTTCAGCTTCTATATCTAGCTTGGCATTTGATGCTCCAGAAATATCTATGTCTATGTCTGTGATGTTTTCGAAAGACATCACTTTCATGTGCGAGGATCCAGAAATATCTAAGGATTCTAAGTTGGGCATCGTGATATATATCAGAACTTTACCTCTATTTCTAAAGAAACGGTCTTCAAAATCAATGTCAAGTTCGCTTCCATTGACACGCAGGTTAAGGCCTTTTAAATCTCTATCTCTTTCCGCCATTACTTCTACGTCAAAAGTTTCACCTTGATTAATCAAAACATGAAAAGAGCCGCCTACTTCTACACCTGTAAAGTCGGATAAATCAAACTTTTTACTTTCAAAGTGATCTCTTCGTTCATATTCACGGTCGTCACTATCATCATGATAGCCTCGTCTTCTGCTATCTATGATCTTTTTGGCGTCTTCATCTAATTCTTGGCATCCTTCGCACTCCAGTTTACCATTAGCATTTAGAATAAAAGTGAGTGTTTCGAAATCTTGACTGTCAAAACCATATTTAGATTTAAGAGTCCAGCTGTTATCAAGTAAATTATCTGCAAATTCATTGCTCATTTTAATTTTTTGACCAACAGGCAATCTTAGTACGACATTTACTCGTTGATTTCTAAAGCCATCTCCTGGTTTAAGTGTTGCTCTATTTGCAAAAGAGAGAACTGAATCTTTCTGCGAAATTATGTATCCAAGATTTTTGGCATTTTGTTTCGCAATATCCTTAGTCATGCCTGAGGCTGAGAAACGTTTTTCTGCTGTAGTTTCGCCATTTTGGGATTTCAAAATTCTCACAGTAGTATTGAAATCGAAGTATTCTTCTTCATAATTAGCTACATTATCTAGGTAGATAATATCATTGGTAAAAGAGAACTGCTCTTTTTCAGTATAAGTGGCGTCTTTTGCATAATTCATAGCTACTTGAGAACCTGAAAATGCTAAGCCAAGGACTCCTAAAATCCAGAGACCTAATCCCGTAAGCCAAAAGCTTCTATTTGCGACTCTTTTATTTCCAATGAAGAATATTCCTAAAATAGTAATGGCTATTCCAGGAAGAGCGGTTGCCAAAAACAAGAATATACCAGAGGAAGGAGAAAGGTCTTTTGTGAACAAACCAAACTCATTATTTGTAAACCAGGTATGATCTGTAGTCGCACCAAAGAATACTCCAGTTAGAACTATGGCTGCAATGGTGAGTCCGAGTCCCCAAACCGTAAAAAATAAACCTAGAGCCACTCTAAATACGGGCCCAAGAGTAGATAGAAGTTGTCCGACACCTTGGAATAATTTTCCTAGAATTCGGAAAGGAAGTAGTAATAAAGTAGCAATGCCGCTTTCGTTCTTTTTTACTCCTATCGGACTAACACTTAGATTCTGTTTTATGTTGGTGTCAATGTTTTCAATTGTGACCGCCTGTCCTTTCATTTCCATTTTTTGAGTTAGACTTTCGGCAAATGGAGAAGACACCCATAGGGCCAAATATGCGACTATACCTACGCCAAAGAAGATACCACCGACAACAAAGAGTACTCGTATAATGGCAACATCTAAAGAAAAGTAGGTAGCTAGACCACTGGCTACTCCAGATACTACTTTATGGTCAGTATCTCGGTAAAACTTCTTGATGTTTACTTGTTCTTCTAGGTCGTTGCTCACAGGGAAAGCAATCCAGCAAATGATATATGCTAGGACAAAAACAGGTCCAATACCTGTTCCTAAAAGCCCTATCGTGAGTATTAGAAATATTACTCTGAACCATACCACGTCTACAGCAAAACGACTTGCCAGTCCTGCTAGCACACCTCCAAGGGCCTTTCTTTTTCCGTCTCTGTATATCTTTTTGCTAGTGTCTGAAGTATTAGCTTGTTTTCTTGCCTTTGGCGGAGCAGCAGCAAATACATCATCCTCTTCGTCAATGGCCTCAAAATCTGCTACGGTTCCCATGCTTGCCATCACTTTTTCTACTTCATTGGTACCTATGATGGGTATATCTTCCGTCTTATTTTTGCCAATGAATTTTTCTGCTATTCTGGCTTCAATATCTGCGGTGATTTCTTCGCTTCCATCATAACTTGAGAAGTATTTCTTGATGGAATCTAAATAGGCTTTTAATGTCTCGAAAGCGTCTTCTTCAATATTAAAGACGACTCCCGCTATATTTATTTGTATTGTCTTTTTCATTTTTCCAGTGTTGACACTAGCCTAGCTAGCAGTTTTCTTTTTAGAAGTTATATTTTTAACAGAAGCGGAAAGTCCTTTCCAAGTGCCTTCAAGGGCGTCTAAGGAAGTGACACCTGTTTGAGTAAGGATATAGTATTTCCTAGGAGGTCCAGAAACAGATTCTACCCATTTATAATCTAATAAATCCGCATTTTTAAGACGGGTAAGTAGGGGATAGAGTGTGCCTTCTACCACCATCATTTTAGCGTTGATAAGCTCATCTAAAATTTCCGAAGCATAAATCTCGCCTCGCGAAATAATGTGCAGGATACAGAATTCTAGAATTCCTTTCCGCATCTGCACTTTAGCGTTTTCTATTTTCATTGGTTTTTGATTTTTAAAGGATGAGACCAGTTCGTCTCACCCTTTCTAATTGTTTCTAGCTTTTTCATAATTGTGATACAAATATATAAGAAGGTACTTTGTAATGCAAGATACTATATGAAAAAAATTTGTGTATTCTATATGAATGGTAAAGGTTCATTATGAGAGGATTTGATCGTATTTAATAAACTCTTTACTGGATATTTTCTAAATTATGTAGGTCAATGGTAGCACATTAGAGCCAAAAAAAGATTTGTTTGTTTGAGAAGCGGTCTTATATTTAGCTAAAACAATTTATCATGAAAACGCTATATACTTTTTTCTTTGTTACCCTTATTTCTTCTTGTTCAGTATCAAAAACCCGCCGAGGTGCTTTAAGCCTCTTTGATGGAAAGTCACTAGCAGGTTGGTATATTGACGTACCCGCCATGGATGATGATAAGAAAGCGATTAATCCTTTTATTGTCAGGGATGACAAGTTGGTTTCTCTGGGAACTCCAGGGGGTCATTTAATTAGTAATATTTCTTTCTCCAATTATCGAATAAATCTGGCATATAGATTTGTTGGTGTTCCGGGTAATTGTGGTGCTCTGGTTCACGTTTCAAAACCAAGAAGGCTATATGAAATGTTTCCTCAGTCTATTGAGGTGCAAATGATGCATGAAAATGCTGGAGACTTTTGGCTCATAGGAGAAGATTTAGAAGTACCTAATATGCTAAAAAGAAGGGGTCCGAAAGAAAAATGGGGTGTAGATGGCAATAAGAATAGAAGGATCCCTAATCTCGATGGTGACAAAGAAGTGCCTTTAGGCAAATGGAATAATATGCAAATAGAATGCTTTCGGAATGAAATAAAGGTCTGGCTTAATGGAGAATTAGTTAATTATGGATATAATACGACAGCTTTAAGCGGGAGTTTTGCTCTCCAATCTGAAGGAGCTGAAGTAGAGTTTCGAAAAATCCTATGGACACCAATAAAGAAGCTCAGCGATAGGTCACATTGAGTCTTTAAAAAGCTTTGGCAAAGAGGAAAAGAGATTAAAAATCCCTATCCATGCCATTTTTGAGCCATTTCCTTTTTCTCAGAAAGCCTAGGTTTCAGTCTTCTTTTAGGTACGTTTTTAAGAGTGTTATGTAGTCTGATATCTTCCACTGAGAAAGCCTCTTTGAAGATTAAACAATACACAAGCATGCAATTTGTACGCCAGTTTCCTATACCTTTCGGCTTTTTCAATTGTTCCTTCAAGGTTGTAAAAGGAAGCTTTTTTATTTAACCGCTAACTTAAAATTTCGTCTGCTGCATTGTGGAGGAATTTTACTTTTGGGTTCAGAATTTTATTTTTCTACATATTTGCTAACCGATATCAAATAAATCCTGAGTTTCTGGGAAAGCAAAACATCTTCCGCTTCCAAGCGAAATAGATTTAGCTATATGCTCCACCAAGGCTTTTTTACAAGAACACGTAAGAATTAATTAATTTGTGGCCTGATCATACTCTAACTTATAGCGGTCATGGGATTTCATCATCCTGAGACCTTTTTGGTATTTAAGAATCAAATTGATAATGGCATCCTTTTGGGCTACTTGATACAAAGCCGCCAAGTCTGTTTCTAAATCAAACCAAGAAATGAAATAGGTTCTAAGATTTACCTTTCTTGTAAAGTGAATTTGCTGTACGGGAATGATAAAGTTATTTTTTCATTGTGGAATTCTTATTGACATAAAATGAGTCTCTCAGAAATCTGGGAAAGCCCAACTAAGGTTATCTTATTGATAACACATAAAGTTATTTCATTCGGAGAACATAACAAATATTGGAAAAGGAGTTTCCTGTTAAATAAACTTGGTAATGGAATGGTCATCACTCTCCCGTATTGCTGTTGTTAAATAGCTTACCCAAAAAAATCTTTCTCAATTTATCATCAATCTTTCCTAAGTCATTATCACACCCTCTATTTTATTTTTAAAATTCGCCTTTTTCCTAATTAGAGCTCTAAAATATACTCCTGTAGAGGATTTTACAGCTAAGCTTAGATCCTTATTAAGGATTTGTATGGCTTATACAATGTCATTGTCGCCGACCCAAAAAATGGTGTTGCATAGGCTTTAATGTGTCGTAGAGTTAGTATACTTAGATACGTTTGGAGACTATCGCCAATAGTATTTAAGCATTTAGCTTTTTATACTCTAGCCGTTTTTAAATGAATAAATAACCTCAGTGGCTCTTTCATGTTCGCTGGCATAAACCTTCCATCCATATCCAAAGTAACGAACAGACAGCCTTGTTCCGCTCAAGAATCCTCTTCTACCTACTGGTGGATTAATGGCTTGTATTTCAGGTATTTCTTCTAATATTTCTTTGGCTAAAGTAGCTTATCCTGTAATGGCCTCATTATTGTCAAAGGATGTATGCAAGTAGCAGCGTACTTTTTCACAATTTTGGTGGCATCTTTTTGCCTTTCTTCTGGCGTGTTTTTACAAAACATAATTTCAGCACCAAGAGAGCGAACTTTACTTACCTTGATTTCAGGAGCGATTTCAGGCATGACTACCCAAGTCTTTGCTCTTTTTATATTTCCGGCAAAAGCTAGATCCTGAGCATGATTTCCAGAAGAGTGGGTGACTAAACCATTTTTTAATTCTTCGGGGCCGAGTTGTAAAACTACGTGTAGAGAATTGCTAGTCTTGAATTGACATATTATCGATTTTCACATTTAAACCATTCCTCTGTTCCATGAGTTCATCTATTTCGGCACTTCTCCGTAATGGTGTTGCATACAGTATGTGAGGTTTGTTTTTTAGATGACAGTCTACAATATCTTTTGGGTTGGGAGTTTCGTATGTTTTTCTGTCAGTTTTAAAAGTAAATAATTCTGAAGGAACAATTAATTGTGTTCATTCTATCTAGCTCATATATCGTACTGCTTTTTATCTTGGTCAGAGGGTATTTTGCGGCATTTTATAAATTATATAAGGCCATTAAGATTATTTGAAATGATACTTTGTCGTTCAAAATTTATTACTGTAGCTATGGATGGAATATTAATCAATAGAATAGAAAATGAATTTTTCCTCCGTTCAACATTGAGGTATACCCATTAATTCAAAAGGCCACGGAGT
>JBNMFK010000228.1:0-6491 GCA_051269965.1 Algoriphagus sp.
GACGGGCAATAATACGGGCTACTTCTCCTACCTCTTCGGTAAGCTGCGCCATGTTAGTGAGTTCATTAAAATAACGCACTCCGTGCTTTTTAATCCACTCGTCAACTTGTTCTTGTGATTTTTTTATACTCATGTTATATTTTTCTGAGAACTATTTTTTCTGCGTCTTTACTCACTATGGAACTATAGAATTCCCTCCAATATTTATACTCTTCTGGTAAGACAATAGAGAACTTCATATCGAAGGTAACTCTTGTCGACACCTTATTATCAAGATACTTTACTAAATAGGTATAGGTACCTATTTCATCGCCGTAAACAAATTTTTGGCTTTCAGGCAAGTTGATTACTTCATAACCATCAGGAATTGTAATAGTAACCATAGTATTTTTTTGATATGGGTACAATAAATCTACAGGAAGCTTCCTCGATTCCTTCTTAAACGGGTTATTATCAGTCGATTCAAATAATAGTGGATTGATGAAAATTTTATCTCCTATTTTTTCTGCGGCACCCTGGTAGTCAATTTCGTACTTGAACGTAAGTGGTTTATAAGGGTTTTTAAGACCTCCTATTTGTTCATTACTTACTATTAAACCATTGTTCTCATCTGTCAAGTAGGTAATTAAACCCTTATCTGAAGACAGTGCATATTTGGATCTTGTTGTATATGCTATATTTTCTGTTTGACGTCTTTGTATGGTACCTGTACAAGACATATCTTCACTTAAGTTTACGTTTATTGCTGTTATTTCCCTAGAAGTTTTTTCATTTTTGAGACTGATCCATCGAGAGGTTCCATTCTCTCCTATCAGTCTTCCTTGCCAGTTGATAACTCTTAAAGGTAAAATATTAGGCGCAGTAAATGGCTCTGTAGCATCCAGTAGGTAAAATAAACCGTCTATATTTACATGAGCAATAACATAATTAAACCCATCAATAGTAGGAAATAAAGGGATCCCATTGTTTTTAGAACTTATCAAAACTGGGTTAACTTGAATACCTGCCTTACGCAACATGGATACGAGTAACAAATTGATATCGGCAACGTTTCCAGAACCTTTGTTATAAGCTTCTTTTATCCCCTCCATGGCATACTTGCCATAATAATCGTTCCATTTCACTTTCGATTTAACCAATTGAAAAATGGCCGAAGTTTTTTCAACATCACTTTGCAGACCATTCAATGCCTCCTTTAAATCATTTTTATAAAAACCAGTTCGATTCAATTGGCCACCAAAATTTACGTCGTCCGAAATGGTTTTGGCAACGGCTTCCCAAGTGGTACTATAATTTTCAATAGGAGAATTAGGAAATCTAGTACCTGATAATTCCACAACCATTTTGGACCTATAATTATCAAGATTGCCAGACATAGGTTCTGCTTCAATAGCCGGAACATTTTTTTCAGAAAGAGTATATATCTGGTTAACCATAGTTACCTTTTCATTTGAAAAATTGGTTGTTGCTACATTGCTGTTATATGTTCTTGTTTTTGAATTAAGATTAACAGTTCTATTCACTGCTGTTGTTTCAAATTTTGGAGTAAAAGAGGCACGAGGATTAAATAAGACATTATAGAGGTAGTACTCTACCATTTCAACCTTTACATTTAAATTTAAGATAGGAATCTCATATTGCAGGTTGATGTCATCAATCTGTGGAAATGGAGAGGTTATAACATATGTATATTCTATCACTGAACCTGTACGAACATTAGGCATTGTAAATGTTTCTGTTTTCCATCGATCGTCTAACTCATTATCAAATACTCCAGAGCTTTTCAATTTAGTTCTAAGTACTTCTCCATTAACAAGGTTAAAAGTAGCTCCTTTTAATCCCTTAAGTTTTTCCCTAGTTTTACTGTTTCTATTCCACAATCGAATCTTTTTTGTGGCAAAATCAATTCCCTTTTCATTATTAATTTTTATCCGTTCACGAACTTCACGTTTTTGAATAAAACCTTTTCCCTGGACGTAATCAAAATTAATATGTACATTCCTATAAATTAAAATTGCGTCATGTTCTAAAGAATCAATAGCGTTTAATTCAAAGTCCGTACTTGAAATTTCTCCAAATTTCATATCTTGGGAATAACCTAAAATACTGCAAATCAATGCTAAAAATGATAATTTTATCCTCATTAATTAAATTTTAATATAGCTTTAGGTGAGCTCCGTTTCTAAGTGTTTTTTATGATGGCCTTCAAAAAAGATAAATTTATGTACAATACTAGTTACCACTACCTATTCAAAAGCAAGCAATCACATAGTAGCTCGTCCATTAAAACACCGTACTTCTTGGACTTTATCTCGACAAAAGCAACTGTGGCACATCAATTCTTCTTGTCGACTTTTTTTAAGACTATTTTTTCTGCATCTTTTTCTACCATAGAAATAAAAAATTCTCTGAAAGACTCATAGTTTTCCGGCTCGATCAGATAAGTATTTAAATCAAAGTCTGCCACAGTACTTATGAAGCCATTAGCTTCATCAACCGTATACGTGTAAGTTCCTAGCCCATCATTATAAACAAATTTGACACTTTTAGGCAAGGTCTCTACAACGAAGCCATCCGGGATTTTTAAATTCACAATAGTTTTAGTCGAAACTGGATAACTTAAATCTAAAGGATGCAAACGCTTTTCTAATTTAAAAGGATTCTCTTCATTAGCTTCATGCAGCAATGGTGTAACAAACAGCTTACCTCCTATATTCTCTGCGGCACTAGTAACAGTTCCATCAAATGAAACCAAGAGAGGAGCATCATCTATATCCATATTTTGAGTTTCTATATTTGAAATCTCCATACTATCATCTCCACTGTTCAAACTGCTTTGCATTGCAGTCAATTTTGAATCTGAGTATTTCTTACGCAGATTCAAAGCTAAATATTTAGTCAACCTTTTTTGAACGGTAACATCAACTTCATTATCGGCATTAAACACCCCACTAATCAATGTTATTTCTTTGGACTCCTTGCTTGGAAATAATGGTATCCATTTAGATTTTCCCTCTTCTGCTATTAACCTTCCTTGCCAGTTCATAACCCTTAAAGGCAAGACGTTTAAGGCAGTGTGCTCTTCAGTAGCGTCTAGCAAATAGGTGTTGTCTCCATCTTGCACATGTGCTATAACATAATTAAAACCGTCTTGAGTCGGGAAAAACGGAATTCCGTTATCTTTAGTGCTCACCAAAACTGGAGATGCGTCTATTCCCGCATTATTAAGCATGGCAACTAGTAATAGGTTAATATCTCCCACATTCCCAGATCCTTCTTCGAAAGCATCTTTCACTCCATTTTTTGCATATTTACCGTAATAACCATCCCATTTCACCTTTCTTTTGACAAAGTTTAAAATGGCCTCTGTCTTTTCTTTATTGGTCTTCAAATCTTTAATTAGTGCTTCTAAATCATCCTCAAAAAAACCCGAAGAATTTAACTGCTCCCCAAAGTTTTTACTCCCCAAAATATTGGAAGAAACTACCTCCCAAGTACTAGAGTATTCATTAAAACCACCACGAGACTGTGTGCTGGATATTAATTCAATAATAATTTCTGATCTGTAATTATTCATATTTCCAGCCATAGGCTCTGGCTTAAGGGCAGGAATATTGAAGTCCTTAAATTCTATGATACGAGTGCTTAATTCATAAGTACTACTGCTAAAGCTAGTGTTACTTATATAATCATTAGATCGTTCAGATGAGCTTTTAGTATACTCAGTTTTACCAACATTAAAATCAATTTTAGGGATATACTTTGCTCTAGGATTATAATGCATTTGATATTTGAAACGGTCCAACCATACCATTCTTACATCTATATTTAAGATAGGTACCGCATATTGAAGAATTATATCATCAATTACAGCATACGGCGATTCGATCTCGTAGGTATATTCTATTACTGACCCTATTTTTGCATCGGGCATTGTAAATGATATAACTCTAAGTTGATCGCTCGTATCTTCCTCAAACACTCCAGATTTTCTGAGTTTTTTCCTTTTTACTTCACCATCAATTAAATTATAGGTTGCCGCTTCCAAGTTTTTAAACTTTTCAGCTTTACTACCATCATTCACATATAACGGAACCTGCTTTGTAGCGTACGCCAAACCAGCTTCATTATTGATTTTTATCCTCTCGTGTATCGTTCTAGTTTGAGTAAGACCACTTTGTTGACTAATGCTAAAATCGATATGCTCTTTTTTTAATATCACCACCGCGTCTGGCTGTTCTTTAACATCCTTTGCTTCTAAAGTAAAATCTATAGCTTCTACTTCTCCATACTCTAAATCTTGAGCGTTTATTTGAATCGATAAAAGTGTGATGATAAGAATCCCTAAGTATTTTTTCATTTCCTTATTTTAATTTAATTATTCCTTTTGATTGATCTGCTTTAGCTATTTTTTTTCTGAAAGATCTGTAGCTAGAGTAATCTCCACTAGTAAATTTTCCATTCTTCATCATTAATTCTCTTTTTACCTCTATAACTCCATCTTCCTTTGCAATAATCTTGAGTGAATAGTGACCAAATTTAGTATCTATTTCTACCGATTCTGGCATGACGTCTATTTTGTATTCTAATGGGGTTTTAATGAAATAATGATCTTTATCTATATAACCTCGATCAATTTCAAAATCTAATTTCCTATCTACCATCTTTTTAGGAATGGCCGTTGTACGATTAAATACCACTGGTTGAAATAAGAGTAAATCTCCAGCTTTAGAACTGTATTTATCTACCTCAACTTCCAATTCTTCCGTGTACAATACGTTATCTTTATCGTTATTTAAAAGATGACTTATAACAGATACTCCATTCAAATGATCCCAATATTGCTGGTAATAAGATTTTAATTCCTTATTTGAATATCCATCCAGTTGATCTTTAAAAGAGTACTGATACCCACTTACCTGTTGCTTGATAGCTCCAGTTAGGCTGCCATCTGCTTTTAATTCTATCTGAGCTTCAGCATATTGCAAATTGCCCTCTGTGGGATACACTGTGGTATGTACGATCTCACCGCCATCATCTGTTATCACCAAAGCATCTCTATCGTCTGTAAATCCAGCTATAAATCCAAAAGGATTTGTTTTGCTGGTACACTCTAGCCAAACATCTTTTTCTCCGTTTAACTTTGGAAGTACTAGGACGACATGGTTCCCCTGTGTGGAGGAAAACGACTTATCTATATTTCTAATGTTTGAACCTCCATAAATAACAGCATAATTTGCCTTCACGCCTACTTCATCCATCAACGCTTTTGCATAATTGGACAATCCCTTACAATCGCCATATGCTAGTGTATGAACCTCTGTTGCACTTATAGGTTTCCACCCACCTATTCCTACTTGGACGCTTATATAACGGGATCGATCTTGCATATACTGATATACTATTTTTGCTTTTTCAATATCCGTTGTTGCTCCTGAGGTAAGTGTTTTAATCTCTTCTCTGACGTCATCACTTAGGTCCCCTACATCGTGGAGCAAATTATCATTCATCCATTTACCAAAATCTGTCCACTCCTCGTTGCTCCCTTCCACACCTTCCATGCTGAATCTTTGTAAAGCGACTTTCACTAAAGGACCATAAGTATGAAAGTCTGGACTATATACCTCTGATTTTATCGCTGGTATATCTGTTGCTTTATAGTTTAAAAACCCTAATTTTTCGATGGAAAAATCTTCTAGATGAGACTCCTTAAATTTAACCTCTACATCAGAGTTATTAATAACTTTGTAAGTAGAAGACTCTGTGCTGGTATGAAAGTATTCCACAGGTGACCAACTAGGTATAAAAGCGGTTGATTTCAGTTGTAGAGTAGATGTATAATGAATGGTAAAAGGGTAGTCTATGGGTAGGTAATTTAAATACTTAACCCTGTTATCACTATATAATGTCCCGCTTGAAACAGCACTTTGATCATTAAAATCATTTTTTCTAATTTCTTTAGTTTCAGCTCCAAAACTATTGTAAATAACCGCATTCATTTTCTTAATACGCCTGTTAGCGTCATAGGACTCTATGGCATGAATATCACGCATTCCAGACTCGTTGAATACGGTCACTATTCTATCAGTCTCAATGTCAACGTCGTCATAATCATTGATAATTATGGTGACGTCATTTTTTCTTATGACTGCATTTGCATTTACTTTTAATGGATCTGGAATAGTGAAAGATGTAAACAGCTCTTCTTGCGATAAAGCTAGTTGAAACACTAAAAGACAAACAGCTAGAATAGTAATATTTTTCATACAAGACCAAAGAAAGTGATTTTTGAGGTACTTCCCATCAAAATTAGCTTTTGATAACCCAAAAAATAGATTATCTGCCTTTACTATCCAATATAATAGTCACCGGACCGTCATTGATCAATTGTACTTTCATATCAGCTCCAAATATTCCAGTAGCTATTTCTTTGTTCAGCTTTCGCGAAAGCGTGCTTATAAAAGCATCGTATAAAGGCACGGCTACCTCTG
>JBNMFK010000229.1:0-6482 GCA_051269965.1 Algoriphagus sp.
TAAATTATCTTAAAATTATGGCTAAGATTAGCTGAAGGTAAAGCCTGATAAATAGGGTGTTTTAGATGCTCTATATCGTCTGACATGATAAAATCCAGCCGTAAAGGGCCTATGCCATTTACGGAGATTTCATGGTTTAGCGTGTCGTATGGAGTATGTTCTTTGATATGGGTAATGTGCAAATTTAGACCATGCCAAAGATTCAACAAGTTTTGCCAATTAAATGCTTGATAGTTTTGAGCCTTTACCCATTCGTCTTGCAGGTAGCCTACCACATCAATATTGCTATGATTACTAAGACTTGTGAATTTCATTTGATTGTTATTTCCAGAGGCTATCAAATGGCCTATAACCTGCCTAGGGCTCCATTTTTCTGAGCTAGCTTTGAAACTAACGGATACATCGTCTAAGTTTCTCAGCAATGGTTCTACCTGTGCTAGCACTTCTAGTCGGTAATCGGCTGTTTTTTTCATGCAAATGCTTAATTTTGGATCAAATTTAAGTATTCCTTTTCGGGACTAAACTAACCATTTTCTATCCTTTGATTTCAGAAGTTATATATTCCTTCATGCGTTTAAATGCATTATTAGCTCATTTCTTTTTTTTTAAAAGAGTGGACGCTGTAGGTACAGAATATGTACCAAGAGACAAGCCCGTTATTTTTGCATGTACACATTCTAACTCCTTGATTGATGCCATTATAATCTACCTTCTTTTTAAAAAAGATGTGTATTCTTTAGCACGAGGAGATGTATTTAATAATCCTATTGCAGCCATTATTTTAAAAACGATCCACATGTTGCCTGTGTGGCGAATGTCGGAGGGTGCAAAGAATATGGCAAAAAATGGAAAGACTTTTGAGAATTGCAATGAGCTTTTCAAACGCAATAAAAACGTATTAATTTTCCCAGAAGGATTATGTATAAACCAAACCACCCTTTTACCTCTAAAAAAGAGAGGTACTGCTGCTATGGCTCATAAAGCTTGGAAAGAGGGAATAGACTTACAAATAGTTCCGGTGGTGATCACCTATGATTCGTTTAAAAGGTTTGGGAAAAGTGTCAATGTGCATTTTGATACGCCAATTTCTAAAGAGGGATATGATTTGAGTAACGAGGTTACATTTTCAAAAAAGTTCACCGACGACTTGACCGTGAAAATGAGGCCTTTGTTCAAGTATGACTTTAGGCCTGTTGGGTTTCAGAGAAACGCTTTCTTTATCTTGGCATGGCTCATAAATTGGCCTTTGTATTTGCTTATAGACTTTACGGTTAAAAAGAAATTTGCCAAAACCATCTTCTTTGATTCCATATGGTATGCTTTATTATACGTAACGATTTTCCCGTACTTATTGCTTTTGTTCTTTGTTGTCAAATATTTCCTTTAGATTTCAATCTATAATAACATGTCTGTAAAAATAGGACCGATTGGTCAAACACTACCTGAATTTTTAAAAGAGAAAAACTATTCTAAAGTGATGGTATTGGTAGACGACAATACTAAAAGACACTGTTATCCTTTAGTAAAGGAATTTCCGCCACATAAACTCGTCAAAATCAAAGCCGGTGAAAATCATAAGACGTTAGAGACCTGTAGCCAAATATGGAAGGCTATGACGGATGCAGAGCTTGATCGGCACGCACTTATGATAGATTTAGGTGGAGGAGTGATTGGTGATATGGGAGGATTTTGTGCTGCTACCTATAAAAGAGGCATTGATTTTATACAGATACCCACCACACTTTTGGCTCAGGTAGATGCTAGTGTTGGCGGCAAGCTAGGGATTGATTTTAATGGGTTTAAAAACCATGTTGGTGTTTTTAAGTTGCCAGAAACGGTTTTGATAGATTCTCATTTTTTAAAAACCTTGCCTTTTGAAGAGTTGCGATCTGGTTTTGCTGAAATTGTAAAGCATTGCCTTATTCAAGACGATGCTAAGTGGAAAGAAATAAGCATACTTGATTTTCAGGAGCAAAACTTTGATGATTTGATAGCTCACTCCATAGAAATTAAAAGGAAAGTGGTGGCCGCAGACCCTACAGAAAAGGGTCTTAGAAAGATTTTAAATTTTGGGCATACCTTAGGTCATGCCGTAGAGACCTATTTCCTAGAGAAGAAACGCCTTTTACATGGTGAGGCTATAGCTGTAGGAATGATATGCGAAGCTTTTATGGCTAAAGAGAAAGGTCTCATTGATGAGGAATTTTTAGAGGAGATTGAGGCTTTTGTCTTTTCAGTTTATGGTAAGGTACCAATTGAGATAGACCAAATTCCAGAGATCATATCGTATACCTATCAAGATAAAAAGAATAGAGGCAGCCAAGTGATGTTTTCTTTGCTAGACGGACGCGGATCTTGTGGATTTAATTTAATTTCTGATAAAAGAGAAATGAAGAAAGCCTTATTGTATTACATAGGATAGGTCATTTCTAGTTAATACCTTGGTTTTAACGGTTTTCCACATTATTTTTATTTGTCACTTGCATCCTTTTATCAGAAAGGTACGTATGACAATAAGCTGCGGCTGAATTAAATAACTTAGAAACCTTTATAAACTCAATGAAATGAAAAGACTCTTACCCTTAATCGCCTTAGTAGCCATAGCCTTTACAGGTTGTAATTCTTTGAAACTCATGGTAGATAATGACTACAGTTATGACACTGATTTTACCACCTATAGAAACTATAATTTTTTGGCCTGTGAAGTAGATACTTCTTTTATCTGCACAGAAATTCAGGATGCCATTAGAAGACAAATGAGAGCTCGTGGATACCAGCTTACAGACGAAGGGCCAGGGCTATTGGTAAGTTATAGTATCATCAAAGACAGAGTAGAATATAAAGGATACTTTCAGCCTACGCTAGACAGGTGGGTAAATAAGTATGACTACGAAGACACATATAAAACGCAGAATTTTAATTTTGGAGGGGGGATGATTTTGGTCTCTCTTTTGGATGCAGAGAGTAGTCAGCTAATTTGGAGAGGATATGCGTCTGGGGTTTTCAATAAGAAAGTGAAAAAACCCATTAACTATTACAGGAGTGTGGTCAGGACTATTTTTGACCAATACCCCCTCTTCGCTGCGGGCCAGGCTCCTCGAAAGCTGACGGCCAACGACATTTAATTTTAAGAGTTCTTTCAAGTTTTCCAAAGCCTCAAGACCTTGTCTTGAGGCTTTCATGTTGAAAGGGGTAGCTATCTGTAAAATCTGGATGATAAAAGTCTTATCGTTACTTAGCAAAGGATTGTATTTTATTGAATTCAAGTAGTTAGGCTACTAAAAACAGATCCCATGCTTTTCCCTCCTTTGGTGAAATTATGTAGAGAATCGTCAGCTACTATCTTACCCTTATTTAGGATGATAACTCGCTCACAGATTGACTCCACCTCCTGCATGATATGAGTGCTAAAAATCACTGTTTTGTTTTTACCTACTTTTTTAATCAGCTCTCTTATTTCACTCAATTGATTAGGGTCAAGTCCCGTAGTGGGTTCATCTAAAATAAGGATTTCGGGGTCGTGAATGAGGGCCTGGGCTAGGCCCACTCGCTGTCGATAACCTTTTGACAGCTGACCAATTTTCTTGTGTTGTTCTCTTTCTAATCCTACCATGTTTATTAATGACGCCACTCGCTCTTTTAATACGGATCCTTTTAAGAGGTAAAGAGATCCAGTAAACGCTAAAAACTCTTTAACGTACATTTCTAAGTATAGGGGATTATGCTCCGGCAGATACCCAGTAGAACGTTGGGCTTCTATGGTATGCTTTACAATATCAAAATCATTAACGGAGGCACTTCCAGAACTGGCTTTTAAATACCCTGTTAAAATCTTCATAGTCGTACTTTTGCCAGCACCATTAGGGCCTAAGAAGCCAACAATTTCACCTTTTTTGATATTGAAACTAATGTTATCTATCGCATTTTGTGAGCCATAGGTTTTGGTTAGATTACTAATAGAAATAGACATAAATAAATTTTAGTAAAAGTCTAAATTAATACAATTTATTGAGCCTTCAGCTGAATTAATCGCTGGTTTTGAGCAAGAAAAAACCGCCCTGCCAAACGGTAGGACGGTTTCTGGTTTTTATATTTGTTGAAGTGTCTTATTTTTTATTTGCTTAAAAGCAATAACTACCTTCCTCAAGAAGGGCGTCTGCTACTCTTCTCCTAGCGTCTTTAACGTTCATTGGGTCTATTTTTGTGAAACGCTTAAGGCCCATTAGCATGACTCTTAGCTCGTCTCCTTCGGCAAAGGATTGGATAGCGTCTCTTCCTGCTGAATTACATACGCTCACAGCGTGGTGAAGGTTAAGCATCATCATATCATTCTCTGATGCTACGGCTTCCATTCCTTTTATACCAACAAGCTTCTCTACGCGGAGCAGAGCAGATTCTGCAGCATATACCTCTATAATCATGTCGGCCACGTTCATCATTATTTCTTGCTCATGAGAAAGCTTCATCATAAATTTTTGAACAGCGGCACCTGCAATCATTAATGCGGCTTTTTTCATGTTTCTGATAACTTGTTTCTCAGAAGCAAATGCTTCTCCGTTGCCGCTATTGAAACTAGGAACAGCCAAAATTTCTTTGGCTACTTCTTGAGCAGCTCCTAGCAAGTCCATTTCTCCTTTCATAGCACGCTTAAGAAGCATGTCTACCGTTAAGAGTCTATTGATTTCGTTCGTTCCTTCAAAGATTCGATTTATACGAGCATCTCTGTAAGACCTCTCAGCTGGAGCATCGGCAGAGTAGCCCATTCCTCCATATATTTGAACACCCTCGTCTGCTACATAATCCAATACTTCGGAACCATGTACCTTAAGAATGGCACACTCAATAGCAAACTGTTCGAGAGCATTTAATTTCGCTTCAGCATCTGTCATACCAGCTGCTACATTCGTGATGATTAGGTCGTCAATATTTTGACCCGCACGATAGCAAGCCGTTTCGCAAACCCAAATCTTAGTCGCCATTTCACCCAACTTATGTTTAATGGCACCAAAATTACCGATAGGCAGACCAAATTGCTTTCTTTCGTTAGCATAGTTTATGCTATAATTCATTACACCTTTAGAACCACCTACTGCGGCAATACCTAATTTGATACGGCCGATATTCAAAATATTCACAGCAATCTTAAATCCGTTTTGTCTCGCAGATAACATTCTATCTGCTGGCACGATACAATCATTGAAGAATACCTGACGGGTATCAGACCCTTTAATTCCTAGTTTCTTTTCAGGCTCGTTCATTGTTATGCCATTATCAGTCTTTTCTACGACAAAGGCAGTTAAGCTTTTATCATCTTCTAGCTTGGCAAAAACAATAAATATATCTGCGAAACCACCATTGGTGATCCACATTTTTTGGCCATTAATCTTATAATGTTTTCCATCCTCTGTTAATTCTGCTTTTGTTTTTGCAGAATTGGCGTCAGAACCGGAATCTGGTTCTGTTAAGCAATAGGCAGCCTTCCAAACGCCAGTAGCTAGATTTGGTAAGTATTTCTTCTTTTGCTCTTCAGTGCCATAGTACAGGATAGGTAAAGTTCCAATACCAGTATGTGCAGACTGAGCTACAGAGAAGGAATGACCAGCACCCAATACTTCCGCCACAAGCATTGAAGTATTGAAGTCCATTCCAAAGCCATCATACTCTTCGGGAACAGCTGTTCCTAAAAGTCCTAGTTCGCCGGCTTTGTCCATGAGGCTGGACATTAGAGCAGGGCTTTTGGCCTGATCTATTTCATCTAAAATAGGATGTATTTCAGTTTTCAGAAAGTCTTTACAGGTATCTGCAATCATCTGCTGCTCCTCTGTGAATTCTTCTGGAATAAATACTTCGAAAGCTTCAGTCTCCTTAATGAGGAATTCTCCTCCTTTTATTGATGTCTTCTCTGCTAGGGTTGCCATAGAATATAGAAATAAATTTTTGTACTAAATAACAGTATGCATGCATACCATTACAAAAGAAAGAAATTAATTAATAGTATGCAAGCATACTATATTAAAAAATTTATAGAAAACAGTACTTAGGGGCAGTTTTGTATTGTAGCCTTGAAGACGGATCCAGATTTGGCTGAGAATCCAGGAGCTAGCGTAATCGTCTGATTTGCAGTGTAGTCTATTTTCCCGTTAGTGTTTAGTAGCTGCGTACTTGTTATAGTTTGCTGGCTTTTATAGGGACTTTCGGTGCCGTATATACTTGCTGTTAAATTAAGAGGTTCTGCAAAACAAGAAGAGACGACGACCTCAATAGGAGCCGATTCCGGGCTGAGGCAGTGCAATGTCTTACAAGCTACGGTGTAGTTATCTGTAGCGGTTGGGTAGAGTTCATATGGACTACCTGTGGCGACTGTGTCCCATAAATAAGTGCCGTTACAAGTGCTTCCAGTAAGCGTCAAGGTGTCACCAGAACGAATTTGCGTGGCCGAACTGGTAAATGTAGGGTTAGTAGGTAGCGTGAACGTATTTAAA
>JBNMFK010000230.1:0-6429 GCA_051269965.1 Algoriphagus sp.
GACTCCTGAACAGTGCCCTCATAAAGGAGTTGTTCTGGAATGAGTTCATATTTCTCCATCGGAAATCGGTGGCCTTCTGGTAATTCGTATTTGTAAAGAGGTGAGTAAGCTATTTTAAGCATGGGTACAAAGCTATATGCCAGAGGTTTAATTTTATCAAATAATGGAATAATTTGAGTTCTAATTTAACCCTTAAACCTCCTGGGCATGAAAAAAATGGCTTAAACGCTTAGGTGTAGGTATGCTGTTCATAGCATTTGCACTTTTAGCCAGTTACTTTATCTATCGGGTCACCTAATGGATACCTTTCTATGAGATAGAAATACCAGAAATAAATGTTGTGTCAAGTACGAAATCTATTCGGATATTTTCTAAAACCAATGGATTCAGTCATAAAGAGGCTATTATAGCTTGGGAAAAAGTCTTCAAAGAAACGGCTGCAGTGAATGATTGGTTTATCTATCAAACAGACAGGGCTGGTATTTTTAATGTAGAGCAGTTTGCCAAATTTGATGCCGTGGTTTGGACCAATGTTTCGGGCAAAGTACTTACAGACAAACAGCTTATGGATTTTTAATCCTATTTAGAAAATGGCGGTGGCTTTGTGGGAATTCATGTAGCAGGCAACTTTCCCACCATTGGGCTTGGTATTATGATCCTGTCCTAGGGACTACATTTTTCCAATCATCCTTTAAAACCATAACTTCAAGAAGCTGCTGTAAATTTAGAAAGTTCTGTAGATATTCTTTTTAAATTAAGATTATAAGGCTTTATAGCCTTTACTGAAGATGGGTATATTTTTAATAGTGATCTTTACAAAAAAGAAGTAGAAATTCTTTATGTAATGAATGAAAATAAGAGGATCCCGAATGGGAATTTGATCTGGATTAAAGATAAAAACTGGGGCATGAGAGAATTTCATTCAAACATCTGGAAAATAAATGTAGAGGAGGGGCAAGCCGTTTATGTGGTATCCAGTCATACTGCGGCAACTTTTGAAAATCTGGATTACCTAAAGGTTTTAAAGTATGGAATAGATTTTATTTCTGAGTAATTTATGTAAATAATGGATCAACCTTAGTGGTTTAATTTGAAGAAATTTAGGTAGAGACACGGTATGAATAATCAAGATAAACGTTTCGCAAAAATGACATTTGCTCCTCTATATCCGCATTATGTTGAAAAAGCGGAGAAGGATGATAGTAGGGTTGCATCAGATGATGGAATGGCTTACCGGTTTTGACGAAAAAGGAATAGATGAATTTATTGAAGAAAAAGTAACTTTTGAAGAGTCTTCCCATATAGCATCTTTAAATGCCAATCCTCATTTAAGACCTGGCGTTATTTGTGAATAAAGCGTAGAAGACATTGAAAAGTCATTATCTCAGAAAGTTAGCTCTTAGGTAAACGAGTGGACGAGTTGGCCAAAGGTTGTAAAGTGGTTAAGATTTTGAGCATTTTAGTAAGAACCAAAATGACGCAGACGCTCACAAGAAATAATATCTGAACTGTCATTGATTAGCAAGGATATCATGATTCAATTCTTGAAATGGCATAGAAACTTTCTAAGTAAAGGAAAGGTTTTATACTATATCTGAAAAGCAATATGTTAAAAACGCCCATATCTGTTCTTGAATTGGCCACTGTAATGGAAGGTGGAAATCACAGATCTGCTATCTCAAATACAGTGGAAATAGCCAAGCATGTAGAAGGTTTAGGGTATCAGCGTCTATGGATGGCAGAGCACCATAATATGGCGTATATAGCCAGTTCGGCCACGTCTGTTCTTATTGGTCATATAGCTGAAAAAACTAAGAGTATCCGAGTGGGCTCTGGAGGTATAATGCTGCCTAACCACAGTCCTTTAGCTATTGCAGAACAATTTGGCACGCTAGAAACGATGTATCCTGGCAGAATAGACTTGGGTTTAGGCAGAGCTCCTGGCTCTGACCAACTCACGGCTATAGCACTAAGAAGAAGTCAGAATACAACTCAGAATTTCCCGGAAGATATCAGGCAATTACAGACCTATTTTAGTTCTGAAAACAGAAGTGCCAAAGTAAGAGCCTTTCCTGGGGAGGGCCTGAACCTGCCTCTTTGGATATTAGGATCCAGTACAGATAGTGCTTACTTAGCCGCTGAAATGGGTTTACCTTATGCTTTTGCTTCACACTTTGCACCTGCACAATTTCTCATTGCGATTGATATATATCGTAGCCATTTCAAACCTTCATCAGTTTTAACAAAACCTAAAGTAATAGCCTGTGTGAATGTTATGGCGGCAGACACAGACCAAGAGGCCAGTGATTTATTCAATAGCTTAATTGGCTTATTCATAGGAATTATTACGAACACTAGAAAGCCGATAGGGCCTTCTCACCGCTTACCAGAGGCCTATAAAATTCCTGAAATAAAAAATGCGGTGGATAGCATGCTTTCCTATTCATTTTTTGGAAGTAAAGAAACGCTTAGGAAAAACATTTCAGCTTTCGTAGATGATACCGGAATAGATGAACTTATGGTAGCTACTCATATTTTTGATTTGGAAACTAAATTGAAATCATTCTCCATTCTAAAAGAGGCCTTATCTCATTGTTAGAGGCTGGGTTTCGCTTAAATCTTATCTCACTTATACGCTCATCAAAAATGGCCTTTAGACCTTAAAGGTTTTCCTCACATCTTTGCGGCATGAATACCTTTTGGATAAAGCTGCTAATGATGCCACCAGTGATAGCTGGAGTAACATTGATTAGCAGAAAGTGGGGCAATGGTTTGGGTGGCGTAATTGCAAGTTTACCCTGGGTAGCAGGGCCAATTTTATTCTTTATGGCTATTGAACAAGGTTCTGAATTTGCCCAAATTGCCATCCCTGGAGTTTTGGTAGGAATTATTTCGTGGTTGGTCTTTTGTTTTACGTATATCTTAATAGGGCAAAAGCATAACATACTAATCAGTGTATTATCTGGCTATACAACGTATTTGCTTACTGGAGCATTGATTGAAAATGTAGCTGCTCTTGTAAATGTGAACACTTGGTTTTTGATTACTCTTTTTCTGATCATTTTGAGTCTAAAATATTTCCCTCATGTCAAAGTCCTTAATAAAGACAAGAAACGAAACCTTCGTTTTGAAATAATTCTGAGAATGATATTCATAACTTCTTTTGTCATTGGCATCACATATTTTGCAGATTTATTAGGCCCTACTTGGAGTGGTATTTTAACACCATTCCCAATTATGACGGCCGTGCTAGCCATATTTGTTCATTATACTCAAGGGATAACCCAAGTCAGAACATTGTTTATTGGTTTCTATACAGGCGTCTTTGGATTTACAACTTTTCTATACCTTCAAGCTCATCTATTACCAATTATGAGTATTGGTAATGCTTTTATGGCAGGCTTAGTGGTCAATGTTTTGGTCACTTTAATTATGAGAAAAGTGTTTTTAAAAATAAAGTTGGCACTATAGCTTCAAAGATAATGCTTGAGATACCACTCACTAAAAATAGCCCTCTCTTGGGTTTTAGGTTCTATCTAAATTGTTGACCTCTCGTTTAGATAAAAGAGTGCAGGTATCATGGCGGCCGATATTTATTATAGAAGGACGCTTTGGTTACTTCTTTTTGGTATTATCAATGTCTATGTTTTTCTGTGGCTAGGAGATATTCTTTAGTTAATATGCACTTCTCGGCCTAACACTATTTCCGTTTAGAAACGCGAGTGTTAAAACTCTTTTTAGCTGTAGTGGCGTCTTACTGCTATGTGGGTCTCAATGGCATGTGAGTGATTATCATGAGGATAAAAGTGTTAAGGAAGTCGGTATTGAAATGCAAGCTCTCAAAGACGCAGGGGCCGCTTTATCAGAGATGCAGGAGTCAAAACTAAAGCAAGTACATATAAAAAGTCTAAGCTTACTACAGACGAAATAAGTGACCATTTGGCTGTCCGACTACAATTAAATTATTTTGATGTCATGCTAGCTAAGCTAGAAGAAAATCAATTCATACAGACTACTTTGATGTATAGATACTGGTCTTGGGATATTTTGAGTCCTATGCTCATTGGCATGGCTTTTTTCAAGTACGAATTTTTCATGCGGAGAAATCTAACAAGTTTTATTTCTTAATGTTATTAGTAGAGTATGGGGTTGGTCTAACTGTCAATTATTATGAGACGCAGCTGATTATAGAGAGCAATTTTGATTTTATCGCCTATGTAAAAGCCAATCAAATATCTGATTTAGGTCGCTTATTTACACACTGGGGCATATAGGATTATTCATGTTATTTATCAAGTCTGGTATTTTAGGATTTATTCAAAAGGCCTTGGCCGCGGTACGTAAAACTACCTTGAGCAATTACCTTTTAACTGCCATTGGCACTTCCATTATTTTTTACGGTTTCGGGTTTGGACTTTATGGAAAGTTGCAGCGTTATGAGCTTTATTATGTTGTTGCTGGATGTTGGCTTTTCCAATTAATAGCAAGTCCAGTCTGGTTGAAATACTTTAAATACGGCCCATTCGAGTGGCTATGGAGGTCTTTAACGTATCAAAAATGGCAAGACTTAAAGATTAAGAAATAAGTATCTAAACTTTTTTGGTTTGTTATTGGAGAATATTTCGTGAATCACGAAATGTCTCTTTTTTACCTTTTATTTTATTAGTGTAAAATGAAAACGCCATCCTAGCTAAAAGGATGGCGTTTTCTATTTCATTTTAGGCCCCTTAGGGGCGAAATGTTGGTAAAAAAGTGCTAACACTCCAGACTATCTATCTGCACCAAAACTTAACTTGCAAGTAAAAAATAAGACAAAAGGAATTCTTCGATTAAAGCAATTTGTTGGTGTCCGTAACGAAAACTCTAGTACTTTCTGTGAAAGTTCCACCGGTCACATCTTGGTATTTTAAATCAATGTATTGGGCTTTAAAATTACCTTTTGCATAACTCTCAAGTACATCAACAGTTTCAACGTTTTTGATACCAAGGCTTTTCGATGTCCATTCATCATCTCTAAAATCACGGTCTTCAGAGTTTGCCGTCCACACTATTACATCCACTAATCTATCTGCGGAGGTTTTAACGTTTATCGCTAATCCCTTTTCTGTAGCTTGGCACGTCCATGTACATTTAGGATACGCTTTCTTTTGAATGGTATTACCGAAAAATGCACCTAAGGCTTCCATGGCCTGCTTGCCACCAGCTAAGTCGTGCCCAGCATTTGGAACATAATGAATATAGTTTTCACCAGGTATGCTGTCATAGTAATTTTTAATAGCATCGATAGGCCAGTAAGGGTCGTTTGTCCCAATAAAAATCATCTTAGGCATGGTTAATTTTTTTCTATAAGAATATGGGTCAATCATGTCTACCAAATATGAACCTGTATCGGAAGCCATTGATTGTGGTATTTCCAAGGCCACATAGTCTTGAATTTCAATGCTGTAGTCGTTCCAAGTAGATATTTGATACTGTAAACTTACAGGCATGTTTAACACATCTATCACCATTGGTCCTATAGCTTCCACTCTGCTATCTTGTGAGCCTGTCAACCAAGTAGTCCATCCTCTTTTTGAATAGCCCGAAATAGTGAATTTTTCTATTTTTTTATTTAGGTTTTGCTCCCCAAACTGCTGAACGGCATCCATTCCTCTAATAGCACTTTTAACCATTGGGAAAAGAAGTGGCCAATTATAGTCACCGTCATTTTTAAAGTTATGCAGCGTTTGAGATATTAAGGCATCTTCTGTAAGGTCACCAAAAAGTGGTTGGTTTGGCGTTTGTCTTAATAAAGACACTACGGCTTTATTTTTTATAGCTATGCTAGCTAAATCTGTTGCCAAATCGTCGGTATTACTTCTTAGGGTGGGTTCACCTTCTTTATTTTTCCCTCCTGAAACAAAAAGCAAAGAGTTAGTGTAATCTACTTCGGTAGGGACAAATACCGTTAATTGATGTTTCCACGTAATGCCTTGCCATACCTGCGAGGTCATGATGAGTTGGTAACCTTTGATACTTTCTAGTTCAAAACTATCTGTTACCGACCATTGAAAAGCGGTGTCGGGTTTAGCTATGTAACTTTCGAGAGCATTTTCTGAATTTACAACCTGTGTTTGTTCCTTTTGTCTACAAGATTGAAAAAAAAGGAAAGAAACCAGAATGGGAAAAATAATTGCTTTAGTTCTCATTGATTAATTGAAAATGGCGTTTGGCCACGTTGAAATAAGATGATTTTTAAAAATACTTTTAAAACCTAATAGTCCATTTTCATGGACTTGAAGTGTTATTAGTGAATATCGGGATATATCAGAGGTAGGAGTTTAGACAAAAATAGCAATCTATTGTAAATAAATAAAATCTATAATATGAAACTTTATTATAAGTTAAAGTGCTGTAAAATAGTATTTTATACACTTTCTCTATGTTCAA
>JBNMFK010000231.1:0-6420 GCA_051269965.1 Algoriphagus sp.
GATCCTAAGGCAGTAAGAGCCCATGTAAATAAAGTGCCAACCAAGGCCAGCACTATGGGATTGTAATCTAGTAGAAAAGATAATTGCTCCATGATATTTAGATTAACCTAAAAATATAATTCGAATGGCCAAATATACAAATTCTTTCAGAGGAGAAATAGGATATATCAGGTCGGAGTCTCGTAATTTGATTGATATGAGAAAAATAGTGCTTTTGATGTACTTAGTTTCCTTAAGTTCGTTGGTTTTTGGACAACGAATTCTTCCACAAATTTGGTTTAACGAAAATAATATTAGTGATAAAAGTATTCAGATAGGAGATGCTTCAATGCTTTATGGCCTTAATAGTCATTCGTCTGACTTGGAAGGGGACTATTTTTGGAATCAAGTTTTTCAAAAGGCTAACGTCTATTTCTACCCTCAAGAACTTAAAATGATAAGTGGAGGTATCGTTAAATTGGATAGTTTACTTGGTGTGGGGTTGAGGCTTGATTTATGGAATGATAGGGTAGAGTTTAAATCCCCGAGTGGCATAAAAGTAATTGATGCAGAGAAAGTGTCACATATATTGATTCAAGAGAGCGAAGGGTCAATTTCTCAATTTATTAATCCTGAAGAGTTTCAATTTGAAGCGATGAAGGGACTTTTGATGGTTTTAGGCGTAGGAGGAAAACGAGTGATTTTACAATCAAAAGAAGTGTTGGTGCAGCGGCCAGACTATAATTCAGCACTTGATACTGGAAGTAAAGAATTTAAAATAGTAAAGAAAAATCATTTCCATTATTGGAATGGCAATCAGATACTGAATATTGATAATAAAAAGAATGTCGCAAACCTTCTAGAATCGCTGGGTTTAGATGCGAAAAAGTACCTAAAGAATTCTAAGAACAAACTTAAGAGCGATGAAGATTTTAAAGATTTGGCTCATTTCATTTTTGAGAGCCATTCTTAATAGGCTAATTCTGTTAAATTGCATTCTTTAAGGAAATACCAATATTTATGAAGCATTTTATTAGTCCCAATGACGTCCCGAATATCCAAGATTTGGTTAATGAGGGCATAGCCCAAAAAGCAAACCCGCTCTCAAATAGGTTATTGGGAAAGGATAAGACCTTGGTTCTTTTATTTTTTAATTCTAGTCTTAGAACTCGCCTAAGTACGCAAAAGGCAGGCATCAATTTGGGGATGAATGTGATAGTAATGAACGTAGGTTCTGACAGCTGGCAGCTAGAGTTTGAGGATGGAGTGAAAATGAATGGCAACAAAGCGGAGCATATACGAGAAGCTGCGGCTGTTATAGGTCAGTATGCAGATATCATAGGTGTACGGGCGTTTGCGGGTCTTACAGATTCCGAGGTAGATTATAAAGAGCTCGTCTTAGAAAGCTTCAGGAACTTAGCAGGTGTTCCTATTGTCAATTTAGAGTCTGCCACACGTCACCCTTGTCAGTCGCTTGCAGATTTAATTACCATAGAAGAGTTAAAAACGAAGACAAGGCCTAAGGTGGTTTTGACATGGGCTCCACATGTAAAGGCTCTACCTCAGGCCGTTGGAAATTCTTTTGCCGAATGGCTAAATCTAACAGAGTATGATTTTGTAATCACAAACCCCGAGGGTTATGATTTACCGAAAAAATATATAGGAAACGCTATAGTAAAGTACAATCAAAAAGAAGCCTTTGAAGGTGCAGATTTTATCTATGCTAAGAATTGGTCGTCCTATTCAGATTATGGGAAGGTGCTTTCAGGCAATGAGGATTGGATAATCTCTCAGGAGAAAATGGCTTTAACAGATAATGCCAAATTCATGCATTGCTTGCCTGTAAGAAGGGGCCTTATTGTAGAAGATGCCGTAATAGATTCTCCAAATTCAATTGTTATTCAGCAAGCAGGAAACAGGGTTTGGTCTGTGCAAGCCGTTATGAAACAGATTTTGGAAAGCATGTGATATTAGGCCTAGATAGTTGATTTGAGAAAAAACCAAAAGCCCTTAAATTTTTGAATCTAAAGGCTTTTGGTACTTGTGCTGATTTACATTTCTACAGCTACTTTATAAGTAGGATCCTCAATGATGTTAACATCAATGATTTCTTCGGCGTTTGCCAATAGTTTTCGGCAATCGCCACTTAGGTATCTTAAATGTACTTTCTTGCCTGCTTTTTGATAACGTTCTGTGATTTTATTCAGAGCTTCTATTCCAGACATATCATTTACACGGCTTTCCTTAAAGTTAATAATGACCTCTTTTGGATCCGTCAAAACATCAAATTTTTCGGAGAAAGCTTGACTCGAAGCAAAGAAAAGGGGGCCGTAGATTTCGTAGTGTTTCACACCTTTTTCGTCTACATACTTTCTTGCTCTAATTCGTTTTGCGTTTTCCCATGAAAAAACGAGAGCAGAAATAATAACGCCTATTAACACGGCCAAAGCCAAGTTATGAAGTAACACGGTGATTCCGGCCACCAAAAAAAGAACGAGAATGTCATGGTTAGGCATTTTCCCAATAACTTTAAAACTAGCCCATTCAAACGTTCCAATAGCTACCATGAACATCAAACCGACTAGGGCTGCCATTGGCATTTGCTCTATATATTCGGCTCCGAACATGACAAAAATCAAGAGCATAATGGAGGCCACAAGACCAGATAGCCGGGCTCTAGCACCGGATGATATATTAATCAAGCTTTGACCTATCATAGCACAGCCTCCCATGCCTGAGAAAAACCCGGTCACAACATTGGCCAAGCCTTGGGCCACTGCTTCTTTATTACTTCTTCCACGCGTTTCTGTTATCTCATCGATAAGGTTCAGGGTAAGCAAACTCTCAATAAGACCGACACCAGCCACAATGAGGGCAAAAGGGAAAATGATGCTTAAAGTTTCCAGATTAAAAGGTACATCTGGAATATGAAATGGAGGGAAACCACCTTTTATAGAGCTTATGTCTCCAACCGTTTTTGTTTGTAAGCCAAAACCTATAACAATGGCTGTCACCACTAGAATAGCCACTAGACCTGAAGGTATGGCTTTGGTTAATTTTGGTAAACCCCAGATGATAAGCATGGTTAAAAGAACTAAACCTACCATTTGATAGAGCTGAACGCCTTGCATCCATTCTAACGCACCAGTTATCCCCGGTACTTTAAAAGAGCTTAGCTGGGCCATAAAAATGACAATGGCTAGACCATTAACAAAACCAAACATAACTGGATGTGGTACTAAGCGAATAAATTTACCAAGTTTAAAAAATCCAGCGGCCATCTGTATAATTCCTGCTAACACCACTGTAGCAAAAATGTATTCTACACCATGCATCTTAGCTAGGCCCACTATTACTACAGCTACAGCTCCTGTAGCACCAGAAATCATACCTGGCCTACCTCCAAAAATAGAGGTAATAAGACCAACAGAGAATGCTGCATAAAGCCCTGTCAGGGGATGTAAACCAGCTATCAATGCAAAAGCAATGGCCTCTGGAATGAGTGCTAGGGCTACCGTAAGCCCAGAGAGCACTTCGTTTTTATAATCTACTTTTTGCTTTAAATCAAAGAATGTAAATATTTGATTCATGTAGTAATTTTGTTTTAGAGAAAATTAAAAGTGTAACCACCTGTTTACCTTTTCCAGTATAAACTGTTTTTGGCAAATCGATAATTACACTTTATATTTATTTTGAATGTTGGCTTATGCCGTTTTTTCTATTTCTATTACCCAGTCGTCTTGCTCTACTACCGCTCCTTCTTCTAACTGTATAAAAGATACCAAGCCATCAAATGGAGACGCCACGATAGACTCCATTTTCATGGCTTCTATCACAAAAAGTGGGGTGTTTTTAGCTACGTCGTCACCTTTTTTGACAAGAATTCTAGATATTCTACCTTGAAGTGGAGCACCTATATCGCCTTCTTTGCCAATTTTCTTGTTTGTTGGTTTGGTTACCTTTAATGAGTGGTCGCGTACTTTGAGCTTTCTTGTTTGCCCATTAAGTTCGTAACTCACAGTACGTTTTCCTTCTTCATCTGGCTCAGAAGTGTAGAGATATCTTACCAAGATGGTTTTACCTTCCTCTATGGTAATCATGATTTCTTGGTTTTGGTGCAAACCATACCAGAAAGCATGGGAAGGTATAAGGCTTACGTCGCCAAACTTCTCTCTGTTCTCGTGAAATTCTTCATAAACCTTATCGTATAATTTGTACGATAGGTAATCTAAATACCCATCACTATTTGGGAAGTCTTTTTGAAACTGCTTGTATTCGCCCTCCAGATCAATAGGCTTCATGTGAGCGTTTGGACGATCTGTGTATGGTTTTATATCCTTTAAGATAATTTTTTGAAGCTCTTGGGGAAATCCTCCTGGAGGCTGGCCTAAGTCTCCTCTAAAGAAGCCTTTGACAGATTCTGGGAAGGATAGTGTATCTCCTTTTCGGAATATATCATCAGAATCAATGTTGTTTGAGGTCATGAAAAGGGCCATATCTCCAACCACTTTGGAAGAAGGTGTCACTTTTACTATATCCCCCAACATTTCATTCACGAGACTATAATTTTGCTTAAGCAGGTCAAACTTATCTCCCAAACCTAGAGATATAGATTGTGACTTAAGATTAGAATATTGGCCACCTGGCATTTGGTGATCATATACCTCTGCACTTCCAGACTTTAAACCAGACTCAAAAGGGGCATACATGGTACGCACATCTTCCCAGTAGTTTGAATACTGATTGAGTTTATGTAGGTCTATATCACATTCTCTTTCATTTCCTTTAAGCATGGCTACTACAGAATTGAAATTAGGTTGAGATGTTAGACCAGAAAGTCCTCCAAGTGCACAATCAATAATATCTACACCAGATTCAGTAGCTTTTAAATAGGTGGCGGCTTGAATAGAAGAGGTATCATGCGTGTGCAAATGAACAGGAAGATCCACCGCTTTTTTCATTTCTCTTACCAATACTTCAGCCGTATAGGGCTTGAGCAGCCCAGCCATATCTTTTATGGCAATGATATGTGCTCCTTCATCTTCAAGTTGGCGAGCCATATCCAAGTAATACTGTAAGGTGTATTTCTTTTGATTTGGATCTAGCATTTCGCCGGTATAACATATAGAAGCTTCTGCCAATGAATTAGTACGCTCTCTTACCGTTCTGATACTCAGTTTCATTGACTCAATCCAATTTAGCGAGTCAAATATTCTAAAGACATCAATACCATTTTCGGCAGACTTCTCAATAAAGCTTTCTACTAAATTATCTGGATAGGCGGTATAACCAACTGCATTTGAGCCTCTAAGCAGCATTTGAAGCAGCATGTTTGGCATGGCTTCTCTAAAGTCTTGGAGACGCTTCCATGGACTCTCGTACAAGAACCTCATAGCCACATCAAACGTAGCACCACCCCAAACCTCCATAGAAAATAGCTGTGGGAAGGTTTTGGCAAAGCCTTCTGCCACGGCAAGCATATCCGTGGTTCTAACACGCGTAGCTAGAAGTGACTGATGTCCGTCTCTAAATGTAGTATCTGTGTAAAGGATAGATTTTTGGTCTTTTACCCATTGAGCAAACTTATCTGCTCCCATACTGTCTAATCGCTGCTTATTACCATCTGGGTAAGGGTCAAAAGGGTTTATTATCGGGACCTTAGGAAGTACAAAATCAGTCTTATCTATTTTACCAAGTGTCCGATTTCCGTTTACAATAACGTCTGAAAGCAAACGCATGGCTCTGGTGGAGCGATCTTTTGGCTTGCGGAGTTCTAAAAGCTCGGGATGCTTCTCTATAAAAGTAACCTGAGCCTTGCCTTTTTGGAAGTCTGGATGTTTGATAACATTACTGAGGAAAGGAATATTGGTTTTCACACCTCTAATTCTAAATTCCACTAAGGCTCTTGAAAGTCGCTGGGCAGCACCTTTAAGAGTCCTACCTCTAGCAGTGACTTTCACTATCATAGAATCAAAGTAAGGGGAAATTTTCATACCTGGATAGGCAGAACCCTCATCTAATCTTATTCCAAAACCTGCTGCATTTCTGTAGGCTATAATAGTTCCGAAGTCGGGTTTAAAGCCGTTTGCTGGGTCTTCGGTTGTAATTCTACACTGGATGGCGTATCCTTTAAGAGGAACCTCGTCTTGGTGGTTTATAAATATACCTCTGTCAGAAAGTTTATAACCCATGGCTATTAAAAGCTGGGTCCTTACAATATCAATTCCTGTTATTTCCTCGGTAATGGTGTGCTCTACTTGTATCCTGGGATTAACTTCAATGAAGTAAACATTTTCGTCTTTATCGACTAAGAACTCTACGGTGCCTGCATTGGAGTAACTCACGGCCTTACCCATTTTTATGGCATAGTCGTAAAGCTTTTGACGAGTTTCCTGCTTTAGTCCAATAGAAGGTGCCACTTCTACTACTTTTTGGAATCTA
>JBNMFK010000232.1:0-6386 GCA_051269965.1 Algoriphagus sp.
TTGGCTTATATCCATGATTTAGGATTTATACCTAAAATTATAAATGGTCAAAGGGGTTTTAAAGTTTTAGTAGGCGGAGGGCTAGGAGCACAGCCAAGAATGGCAGACGTAGCTTATGAATTCCTTCCAGAAAATCAAGTAATTCCTTTAACCGAGTCTGTACTCCGTGTTTTCGATCGTCATGGAGAGCGTAACAGTAGAAGTAAGGCTAGGATGAAGTTTCTTCTGGCAAAGATAGGCTTGGAGGCTTTTATGACTCTATTAGAAGAAGAAAGAGCCGCTTTGAAATCTCAAACTTTTGAGATAAACACGGTTGTGGACGCTCCAGAATTAGCGTACAAATCTTACGAAGGAGAAGTCGTTATAGGAGACAGTACTAAATACGATAATTGGAAAGCAACCAATGTCGTAGAGCAGAACAAAACGGGACTGCTTGGTGTTTTTGTCAGGGTTCCTTTGGGAAACATAAACACAAATAACTCTAGAGACTTAATAGATGCCTTGGAGGGATACGTGGGGAACGATATCAGAATCTCCATCAATCAAGGATTATTCCTGAGAAACATACCTGCTGCCAACCTAAATTATGTTTACAGCATTTTAGCCCAATATGGCTATGCAGAAGCAGGTGCCAATAGTTTAGTAAACATTACTGCTTGCCCCGGTACCGACACCTGTAACTTAGCTATTTCTGACAGCACCTCCATTACTAAAGTGCTTGAAGAGGTCCTAGAGAAAGAATTCCCTGCATTGATAAAGAATAATGATATTCAGATTAAGATATCAGGTTGTATGAATTCTTGTGGGCAGCATGGCATGGCAAATATCGGTTTTCACGGAAGTAGTATGAGAGCTAAAGACAGAAGAGTATTGCCTGCCTTACAGGTACTTTTAGGTGGAGGAACTGTTGGTGATGGGATAGGAAGAGCATCAGATAAGGTGATCAAGGTCCCGAGTAAAAAAGGACCAGATGTTTTAAGATTGGTTTTAAGTAATTTTGCTAAAAACGCTCAGTCTGGAGAGCGTTTCAATGATTATTATGACAGGCATGGTAAAATATATTTCTATGACCTGTTGAAGCCTTTGGCTGATTTAGAACAATTAGTAAACACTGACTTTATAGACTGGGGAAGAGAGGAACAGTTTAAAACTGAAATCGGAATTGGGGAATGTGCTTCAGTGATAGTGGACTTGGTAGGGATACTTTTCTTAGAATCTGAAGAGAAGATTGATAATGCCAGAGAGGCTATTGTAGAAGGAAGATATGCAGATGCCATCTATCATGCCTATTCGTCTCAGGTAAACGCGGCTAAAGGCTTGTTATTGGATAAAGGTGTTAAAACCAACACTCAAATGGGTGTTATCGCCGATTTTGATGAGCACTACAAAGAAGAGTTTGGGGGTCTTATTGCAGAGAAAATTCTTCAAATAAAGAAAAATGAGCCTTCACCTGACTTTGCCAACGGTTATTTAGCTGAGGCCAGTGCTTTCCTAGAGAGGGCCATGATCTATAGAAAATCTCTTGACCTTAAACTAAACTAATGCTTACTTCTAAATTAACACTCGTAGGAGCAGGTCCGGGCGACCCAGATTTAATAACGCTTAAGGCCATAAAAGCTTTAAAAGTGGCGGATGTTGTTCTGTACGATAATCTGGCCTCAAGAGAATTACTCGATTATTGTCCTGAAGAGGCCGAATTGATTTATGTGGGTAAACGTGGGCATAAAAGAGGTATTTCTCAAGACCAAATAAATATTCTTATTGTAGAAAAAGCATACGAAAGAGGCCACGTGGTTCGACTCAAGGGAGGGGATCCATTTGTATTTGGAAGAGGAGTAGAGGAAATTAATTATGCGACAGAGCGTGGGATAAAAACGGACTATATCCCAGGTATTTCTTCAGTTAATGCGATTGGCCTTGCTGGAGTTCCATTAACAGATAGGAATCACGCAGATGGTTATTGGGTGATTACTGGGCATAAAGCGGATGGAAGTCTAAGTCAAGATATTAGGTTAGCGGCCGGTTCTAAGTCCACCTTAGTTATTCTAATGGGCATGAGTAAGGTTTCTGAAATAGCGTCTATTTTCTCCGAAATAGGAAAGTCATCCATTCCTGCGGCTATTATCCAGCAGGTGTCTACAGAAAGAGAGCGAGTGTGCGTAGGCACGGCAGGAGGTTTAGATGTGCTTGCAGGCGAAAACTCAATGAGTAACCCTGCAGTTATAGTCATTGGAAATGTCGTTCATGCATTTCAAAACGGTTTTGGTACAGCTGTTCTAAAACAAATATCCTTATTCCAAAAAGTAGCATGAGGAAATTAGCTCTTTCGCTTAGCGATAATATTAAATTTAGAAATGTGGCTATTGTGATGGTCATGATGAAGGTAGCATTGCTGGCAGTTTTGGTATATCGAGTTTACATAGATTTTGATAAAGGTTCATTTGAACTCGACTCGCTCTTTTACTTTTTTGTTTTCGTGGGTTTCATAGCTCAGCTTATTGATGGAGCACTTGGCATGGCCTATGGAGCTACATGTAGTTCCTTAATGATGAGTGTAGGCGTGCCGCCAGCTTATGCTACGGCGGGTGTTCATACGGCCAAGGTGTTTACTGCTGGGGTTTCTGGTTTATCGCATATCTTATTAGGAAATATAGATAAGAATATGTTCTTCAGGATAGTTGTAACTGGTGTAGTAGGTTCCATGATTGGTGCTTATGTCATCTCAGAAGTTATAGATGGGGAGTTTATTAAACCATATATTTCAGTATACTTGGTGTTTTTGGGTGTTATGATATTTTTGAAGGCATTTAAGGCTAGGCCACAAATTCCAAGTAATAATAACTTAGGTTTCTTAGGATTCTATGGCGGTTTTTTTGACGCCATAGGCGGAGGAGGTTGGGGACCATTAGTTACCTCAAACCTACTAAGCAAGGGTAATCCAGCTAAAGAAACTATAGGGACCGTAAACACGGCCGAATTTTTTGTGGCTTTTTTTAGTACGAGTATTTTCATGCTCTTTGTTGACACTCAAGCTTGGCAGCTCATTGCCGCCTTAATAATTGGTGGTATTTTTGCAGCTCCATTAGGGGCTTATCTGGTTAAATTTATCCCACAAAAATCATTAATGATAGTGGTGGCCATTGTCGTGATTTTAGTGAGTTTGATAAATGTAGTCGGCGTACTCTTTTAACACATTATGATGGAAGAATTATACAGTAAAACATTAGAAGAGAGGCTACAATGGGTAAGTATTAATCACAAAAACGTGGTTTTTTCAAGCTCATTCGGGCAAGAAGACCAAGCGATTTCTCATGCCATTTTCAGTCAGAGTTTGCCTGTTGAGGTTTTTACACTGGATACGGGCAGGCACTTTCCTGAAACCTATGAAGTGATGGATAATACCAAAGCTCGTTATAAAAAGGAGTTCACTACTTATTTTCCAGATACTGCTCAGGTAGAAGGTCTTGTCAAAGAAAAGGGTTTTCATAGTTTTTTCAATTCTGTGGCAGATAGAAAAGAATGCTGTTTCATTAGAAAGATAGCTCCTTTAAAAAGAGCTCTTAAAGATGCCGATGTTTGGATTACAGGTCTAAGAGCAGATCAGTCTACGAATCGTCAAGAAATGAAAATGTGGGAGTGGGATGAGGCCAATAATGTGCATAAGTTCAACCCACTCATAGATTGGTCTTTTAAGCAAATGGAGGCGTATTTAGACGAGCACAAAGTGCCGCAAAACAGTCTTCATAGAAAGGGATTTGTAAGCATTGGCTGTGGTCCATGTACTAGAGCTATTAAGGAAGGAGAGCACCCAAGAGCTGGAAGATGGTATTGGGAAGCTTCTCAAAAAGAATGTGGACTTCATCAAGTTAAGGCCTAGAGTTGGTGAATTTAATAAAGGATTAAGATAATTATTAAGTATAGATTTAGCGTGAGTAAGATTACAGAAGATACTAACAGAAGTTTTCCAAGGCAACTGGAAGACGAGGCCATTTACATCATGAGAGAGGTGGCTGCACAGTTTGAGAAACCAGCTCTACTTTTTTCATGTGGAAAGGATTCTATTACACTCGTAAGGCTTGCTCAGAAAGCCTTTTATCCAGGTAAAATTCCTTTTCCCCTATTGCATGTAGATACGGGTCATAACTTTCCCGAGACGATTGAATTTAGAGATAAGCTAGTGGCGGAATTAGGTTTAGAGCTTTTAGTCGGTAGTGTAGAGCAATCTATAAAAGAGGGAAAAGTCAAAGAAGAGACAGGTAAATATGCCAGTAGAAATGCTCTTCAAACCGTAACGTTGCTTGATTCTATAGAGGCTTTTAAATTTGATGCCTGCATGGGTGGGGCTAGAAGAGACGAGGAGAAAGCCAGAGCAAAAGAAAGAATATTCTCCGTACGAGATGATTTCGGTCAATGGGATGCTAAAAAGCAAAGACCTGAAATGTTTGATATGCTGAATGGTAATATTGAAATGGGAGAAAATGTAAGAGTATTCCCTATTTCAAATTGGACAGAATTAGATGTTTGGAATTACATCAAAGAAGAGAAAATTGAGATTCCTTCAGTATATTTTGCTCACAAACGCAAGGTTTTTGATCGTGATGGTCTCATTTGGTCGGAATCGGAATTTGTCAATAAAATGGACGATGAGGAAGTTTATGAAGAGACCGTGAGATTTAGAACCTTGGGAGATATGACTTGTACCGCAGCCGTAAGGTCAGATGCAGATAATATTGATACCATAATTGATGAAATCCTTAGTGCAGAAATATCTGAAAGAGGAGCTCGAATAGACGATAAACGTTCAGAAGCAGCCATGGAGAAAAGAAAGCAGGCTGGTTACTTTTAGAGGATCTCGTGCATGCTCGACCTGCCACTGGAAATTCCAGATGTAAGTCTGAGCGACCGTCTAGGACAGTCACAGTTAGATAAAATTGAATAAAGGTCTGGTCATCGACAGAATTTACAGTAGTTAAAGATTATTAAGAAGAAGAAATGGATATTTTAAAGATAGCAACAGCGGGTTCGGTAGATGATGGTAAAAGTACCTTGATTGGTCGTTTATTGTACGAAACTCAGTCTATCACAAAGGATAAAATAGAGGCACTAGAAAAGGCTTCTAAAAGAAAAGGACTAGATTTTACCGACTTATCTCTACTAACAGATGGCCTTATAGCCGAAAGGGAGCAGGGGATAACAATAGACGTAGCCCATATATACTTCAATACGCCTACTAGAAAGTATATTATTGCAGATACACCGGGTCATTTTGAGTATACCCGAAATATGGTAACTGGAGCAAGTAATGCTTCGGTTTCTATGATACTTATTGATTCTAGAAATGGAATTTCTGAACAAACGAAAAGGCATTACTATATAAGTCAACTGCTAAGAATTGAGAACGTTATTGTAGCCGTAAATAAAATGGACTTGGTAGATTATGATCAAGCTAGGTTTGAGGAAATTAAAAGAGGTTTTCAAAATACGGTAGGACGTGCCGGTTTTGCGGGGCAGAAAATTACGTTTATACCGCTGTCCTCGCTCTATGGAGATAACATAACTACCAATTCCAACAAAATGCCTTGGTACAAAGGCAAAAACCTTCTCGGAATTTTAGAAGCTGTGGAAAACAAGCAAGTTAGAACTGGAAAAGATGCCATTCCTGCCAGAATGGGAGTGCAGTATGTGGTTAGACCCAAGACGGAGGAATATCATGACTACAGAGGCTACGCGGGTAGAATAAGCAGCGGAGAGTTTGAAGTAGGGGACGAAGTGGTGTCATTACCTAGTGGCCAAAATTCAACGATAAAGAACATCCAAAAATACGATACAGATCTTGCGAAGGGTGTAGCAGGAGATTCTGTGGTGATGACTTTAGAGACGGACATAGACATTAGCAGGGGTAACATGCTGGCTAAAGCCAATGCTGCTCCAATAGGTTTAAAGACCTTGCAAGCTAAAATCTGTTGGATGGATAGTACACCGTTAACTGCAGGTAAAACATACCTTTTACAGCATGGCATCAACACTCAAAAAGCAAAATGTCTTTCAATAGAATCTGTTTTGGATGTTGAACACCTAGAAGAGTCTGAGGAGAGAAATGAGATTAAATTGAACGAGATAGGCGTTGTTAATTTCAAGACAGCTGGAGAAATATTTGCAGATAAATATTTAGATAACCCTTCAAATGGAGCATTTATATTGATAGACCCAATGACTAACACGACGGCAGGTTTGGGTTTTGTGCAGTAAGTAGCCATTGTGTAAATATGAAAAGCAAGCTGAAAGGCTCGTTTTTTTTGTGGTTGATTGACCTTTTATTGTCCTCGGTATTGGCCGTTTTTTTAGTTTATTAGAGTTTTGTTTCATAAAAGTAGGCCTATAAAAAT
>JBNMFK010000233.1:0-6378 GCA_051269965.1 Algoriphagus sp.
TTAAAGAACGTAAAATGTTTTATGTATAAATATGGCAAAACAAGCTAATATACAGGTAGATGGAATTATAAGTGAGGCACTTTCTAATGCTATGTTTCGAGTAGAGTTGGAAAACAAGCATGAGGTCGTGGCCCACATTTCTGGGAAAATGAGAATGCATTACATTCGAATTTTGCCTGGAGATAAAGTCAAATTGGAGATGTCTCCATATGACTTATCAAAAGCAAGAATTGTTTACAGATATAAATAATAGTAGGGAGAGAATCCTATAATTTTGAGAACATGAAAGTCAAAGCATCAGTAAAAAAGCGTAGTGTCGATTGCAAAGTAGTTCGCCGTCATGGGAAAGTCTACGTGATAAACAAGAAGAATCCAAAATTTAAACAAAGACAAGGATAACTAATATGAGGATTTCAGGTGTAGATATTCCAGATAATAAAAGAGGCGAGATTGCGTTAACCTATATTTTTGGTCTTGGGAGAAGTACTTCTCAAAAGATATTAACGAAAGCGGAAGTTTCTTTTGATAAGAAAGCAGGCGAGTGGTCAGATGATGAAGCGAACGCAGTTCGTAGTGTCATTACTAACGAGTACATGGTTGAAGGGGCATTAAGGTCTGATGTTCAGTTGTCCATAAAGCGTCTCATGGATATTGGATGTTACAGAGGTCTTAGACACCGTAAAGGATTACCTTTAAGAGGTCAAAGAACAAAGAATAATTCAAGAACTCGTAAGGGTAGACGTAAGACAGTAGCTAATAAGAAGAAAGCTACGAAGTAAAATTTAATTGAAGAACAGAGATTGTGATTGCAATCCGCCGAATTGAATAAAAAAGAATAATGGCTCAAGCTAAAAGAAAAGACAAGTCAAAGAAAAGAGTAGTTGTAGTTGAACCGTATGGTCAGGTGCATGTTCAGGCTACTTTTAACAATATAATTATCTCTGTTACTAACAGTACAGGCCAAGTGATTTCTTGGGCGTCTGCTGGTAAGATGGGTTTTAGAGGTTCAAAAAAGAATACACCGTATGCGGCTTTAATGGCGTCTCAGGACTGCTGTCAAAAGGCGTATGAAGCTGGTATGAGAAAGGCTGATGTATTTGTGAAAGGTCCAGGGTCAGGGAGAGAGTCTGCTGTTCGTACCGTTCAAAGTGTGGGCATAGAAGTGGTTAGTATTACAGATGTTACACCGTTACCTCACAACGGATGTCGACCTCCAAAAAGAAGAAGAGTTTAATTTTTTCAATTGTTTTGAAAAACGCTGGTTTGGACATTGGGGCCAAGCGTTTGAGAGACACTAATATTTAATAATGGCAAGATATACAGGTCCAAAGGCTAAGATTTCAAGAAAGTTTGGAGAACCAATAATGGGTCCAAGCAAGGCCTTGCAAAAGAAAAACTATCCTCCAGGCCAACATGGTAAAGGAAGAAGAAGTAAAAAGTCGGAATATGCACTTCAGCTTCAAGAGAAGCAAAAAGTAAAATATACCTATGGAATGCTGGAAAAGCAATTTGCTCGCTTCTTTCATATTGCTGCGGTAAAGTCGGGTAGAACGGGTACTAATTTGATTCAGTTGTGTGAGTCGAGACTTGACAACTTAGTTTATAGATTAGGTATTGCTCCAACCAGAAGAGCTGCAAGGCAGTTAGTTTCCCACAAACACATTGTAGTAGATGGTGATGTATTGAACATTCCATCATACACGGTAAAGCCGGGGCAATCTATTGGTGTAAGAGAAAAGGCTAAGGCAATGGATACTATTGTTGAGAGTTTGAGTATGAATCAGGCTAGTAAGTACAGCTGGTTAGAATGGAATACAGCGGATATGGTAGGTGTTTTTATCTCCTTTCCAGAGCGAGAGCTTGTTCCTGAGAACTTTAACGACCAAGCTATAGTCGAGTTGTACAATAAATAAATAATTTGCTAGTCATCTCCATGGAGATGGCTAGCTAACTTGATTTAGGAAATTCCTAAGTCATCCTTCGTTAACGAAAAAACACACCATAGTATGTCAATATTAGCATTTCAAATGCCCGATAAAGTCGTGATGGAAAAAGCCGACGACTTTCATGGATTTTTTGAGTTTAAGCCACTTGAGAGAGGTTATGGAGTAACTATCGGAAATGCTTTACGTCGAATTTTATTATCTTCCTTAGAAGGTTTTGCAATAACCGCCGTAAGATTTCCTGGAGTACTTCACGAGTTTTCGTCCATTGAGGGTGTAGTTGATGATGTAACAGAAATAATTTTAAACCTAAAGCAAGTAAGGTTCAAAAAAGTGTCTGATTATGTAGACAACAAAATTACTGTAAAAGTAAAGAATCAAACAGAATTGACTGCGGGTGATATTGCCAAATACACGCAAAGTTTCGAGATTCTTAATCCTGAGCTTGTCATAGCTAAATTAGATTCTAAAAGAGAAATTGAATTTGAAATTGTGGTAGATAAAGGCCGAGGTTATGTTCCTTCAGAAGAACAAAATAATCCTGATTTACCAATAGGTTTTATAGCAATAGATTCGATTTTTACCCCTATCAAAAATGTTAAGTTTACGGTAGAAAACACAAGAGTTGAGCAAAGAACAGACTTTGAGAAACTTTTATTAGAAGTGAAATCTGATGGTTCTATTCATCCAGAGATTGCTTTACAGGAAGCTTCCAATATTCTTATCCAGCATTTCTTAAAGTTTACTGATGAGAATATGGTATTTGATACCAAAGGGGATGAAGATAATGATATGGTGGATGAAGAATTTCTGCATATGAGAAAGCTTCTCAAAACATCACTTCAAGATTTAGACCTTTCAGTAAGAGCTTATAACTGTCTTAAGTCTGCTGAAATAAGAACTTTAGGTGACTTAGCTAGGTTAGAGATTGCTGACATGATGAAGTTTAGAAACTTTGGTAAGAAGTCACTAACTGAACTTGAGCAGCTGGTTGCTGAAAAGGGCCTCCATTTTGGAATGGACATCATCAAGTATAAGTTAGATGAAGAATAATCGCAAATATTAATAAATTATAACAACGTAATAGGTGGGACTGTCTTAGTGCGATATACAGTCTTTACCGCTACTTACAAGTATGAGACACGGAAAGAAAATCAATCATTTAGGAAGGACAAAATCCCACAGAGTTGCCCTTTTAAGTAATATGGCGGCTTCGTTAATTGCCAACAAGAGAATTACCACTACTCTAGCTAAGGCTAAGTCTTTGAGAAAGTATGCTGAGCCATTAATAACGAGGTCTAAAAATGACACTACGCATTCAAGGAGAATTGTTTTTTCATATCTCCAGGACAAGGAAGCTTTAAAAGAGCTTTTTGGGATTATAGCTGAAAAAGTAGCTGAAAGAAATGGTGGTTACACGCGTATTATTAAGTTAGGTACGCGTTATGGAGATAATGCTGAAATGGCCTTAATTGAGCTAGTAGACTTTAATGACAACTTGACCAAGGTAGACGACAATTCGGAGGGAGAAGCTAAAACTACACGTAGAAGACGGGGTGGTAAGAAGGCTTCTACCGCTACTGATGTAGATGATGCTACGTCCGCAGTTGAGGTTGTAGAGAAAGAGTCTCCAACACAGGAAGTTGCGGAAGAGGGAGAGAAAACAGAAGAAAAGAAGGACTAGTTAGTCTGAAACAATATTGCCAAAGGGCCATCTCAAAGAGATGGCCTTTTGCATGTAAGAATACTTAAATTCGCATCATTAAATAAGTTTATAAAAGAGTCCTTAGTTTAAATTGTAAAAATGAGATCAATTCTATGCTCGAATTAAATTATACAGAATTATCATCTAACTTTACGTTCCGATAATTAATTCTACTCATCGGAAATCAACCAAAACATTGATGGAAAAATCTCAGTTTAAGAAAGCATATCTCATGCTACAAGACGGTACCGTTTTTAAAGGAAAAGCTATCGGAAAAATAGGGACATCAGCAGGCGAAATATGTTTTAATACAGGAATGACTGGTTATCAGGAAATTTATACTGACCCTTCATATACAGGGCAGGTTATTGTTAATACAACATCGCATATTGGAAATTATGGTATTAAATTAGAATCTGAGGAAGAGTCCGATAGCGTTAAGATTAGAGCAATGGTTTGTAATTCCTATGCTGAACATTACTATTCAAGAGCCACGGGTGATGGTTCTCTCCAAGATTATTTTGAAAGGTCAGGTATTGTGGGTATTTGCGACGTTGATACTAGGCAAATAGTGAGACATATTAGAAATGCTGGAGTAATGAATTGTATTATTACCTCAGAGATCGAAGATATGGTTAGACTTAAAAGTGAACTAGACAAGTGTCCTTCCATGGATGGTCTGGAGCTTTCAAGCAACGTAAGTACGCAAAATCCCTATTTCTTTGGGGATGAGAACGCTGATAAAAAAATAGCCGTGTTGGATCTAGGATGTAAGACTAACATTCTTAGAAGTTTTTCTGAGCGGGGATGCTATATGAAGGTTTTCAATGCAAAAACTGATCTTTCTGAGATTATGGATTGGAATCCAGATGGTTTCTTTATTTCTAATGGTCCGGGAGACCCCGCAGCCATGGATTATGCCGTAAATACTGTGAAGGGAATGCTAGAATCAGAAAAACCTTTATTTGGAATTTGTTTAGGACACCAGATATTGAGTAGAGCATGTGGTATTGAAACTTATAAGATGCATAATGGCCACAGGGGATTGAATCATCCGGTAAAAAATCTTAAAACTGGTAGGTCTGAAATAACCTCCCAGAATCATGGCTTTTCAGTTTCTATGGAGAGTGTGTTGGCTGTAAAGAATGTAGAGATTACTCATATGAATCTGAATGATAAGACTGTGGAAGGTATTTCTCTGAAAGACAGAGCTGCATTCTCCGTTCAGTATCATCCCGAAGCTGCTCCGGGACCACATGATTCGCGTTACCTGTTTGATGAATTCGTGGCCACCTTAGGTTAATGTAGCTTATATGCAATGGTTAAGTCTAAAATGTAGGCCTGCACCTTTGGTTAATATAGCTTATAATGGTTAAGCTTACATTCTAGGCCCCCATTAAACATTTGGTGTTTAGATTCTGGCTTTAGGCCAAAGAATTTTAGGGCGTCGAGGTTGGAGCTTATAATCCAAGCTTCGCAATTGCTATAATTTTGCTTTAACTGGTCGCCTATTTTTTTGTAGAAGCTATTTATTTCGTCTATTTCTAACCTTTCTCCATAGGGTGGATTGAAGAATAAATACCCCTGTTCGCCTATTTTAGAGGAGTGGAAGAAGTCTTCACGTTGAATATCAATATACTGTTGAACATTTATTTCTTCTGAGTTTTTAGCAATATATTCTAGATTTTCGGTTAAAAGGTCACGACAGAAAATGTTAACCTTGTTCGGTGATATTTGATTTTTCACCTCTTGATGTATCTCTTTAAAGAGATCCCTGTTGAAATCAGACCAGCGTTGAAAGCCGAAACTTCGATTCAAACCAGGTGCAATATTATGTGCCAATAGTGCGGCTTCAATACCGAAAGTTCCTGACCCTGACATAGGATCATAAAAATCGTCTTGTTTGTTCCATCCAGATTTAAGAATAATACCAGCGGCGAGTACTTCATTTAGTGGGGCCTCATTAGAATTTATTCTGTAACCCCTTCTATTAAGGGAATCTCCAGAAGAGTTTAAAGAAATGGTACATGAGTCGTATTGGATATGAATATTGAACTGATAATCCGCATCAGATACATCTACGCTAGGACGCTTGCCAAACTTCTTTCGAAACCTATCAACCATAGCGTCTTTCGTTTTTAAAGCCACGTATTGAGAATGAGTAAAAAGCGTACCACTAACTGTTGCTGTAATAGCAAAGGTGTCATTTACTCCAAATATTTCTTCCCACTGAACGGCGTATATTTGATTATAGAGTTCAAATTCGTCGCTAGCTTTAAATTCAAATATGGGTACTAATATACTAATTGCTGTCCTTAGACAGAGGTTGGATTTTATCATGAGGGAATCTTCTCCTTCAAAAATTACTGCTCTTTTCCTTTTTTCAATGTTCAATCCTCCCAAGGCTTCTATTTCCGCAAAAAGCACATTTTCTAAACCTGCCAATGTCTTCGCAACCATTTGATAATTCTCCATGCTACAAAGCTAATTTTAAATATGTTCATTTTATTAATTTCGGTTAGTCTCTTGTTTTTATTTTTCCTAAAATTGCGTCTGTTCTATCCAAATGAGTACATCAATGAAGTTATACAGCACTAATTATACTAGTCCATCGGTAGGTATTGAAGAGGCTATTTTTCAAGGCTTACCTCCTGATAACGGACTTTATTTACCCGATGAAATTCCAGTATTATCAAAAAACTTTTGGGAAAATTGTGATAAACTAAGCTT
>JBNMFK010000234.1:0-6335 GCA_051269965.1 Algoriphagus sp.
ATAAGTCGATCCTCTTCTGAGGATCTGAACCTTAACAATGGCGAAAACGACTTTTGGCTATTAAAGCTTGGCATTGCCCCTCCTATAGACTTTTTTAACTTTAGAGGCTTTGAAAACTTAGAAGGCAACGGCGAAATTAACTGGCGAACCAACTACGAAATAAGTGCCAAATCAATTACAATTCAGAAAAGTAGAGACAACAAAAGCTTCTTAACGCTTAAAAGCTTTGATATTTTAGGAAATAGCTCCGACCTAAAAACATCTACCTATTTCGACACTCAACTCAACGTCGGACTCAATTTTTATAGGTTGATCTTTTCTGATTTGGATGGGAAAGGTTTCACAAGGCCTTATCTTTACATAGATAATTCACCACTAAGTATTCATAGCATTGCATCTGAAAAAGAGCATTTTAACCTTTACCCAAATCCAGCAATAGATAAAGCAGTCGTTAGAGTATTAGATGAAAATGCTCATATTTCCGTTACCGATTTAATGGAGAAAAACGTTCCTATTAGTACTTCCTTTAAAACAAACATAGGTTGGCAAATTGACCTAAATAAACTCCAAAATGGTTCATATTTGATGCATTTAAAAAGCAAAGAGAAGGCCATCACAAAAGATTCCTTAAATACTAAAAGCTTATATTAGCCATTCAAAATCAAGAAAAAAGTAGGATGATAAATTGGGGAATTATAGGAATCGGTAAAATAGCAGACAAGTTTGCTTCAGACTTATCTACTGTGGAAAACACAAATCTGGTAGCGGTGGCATCTCGGTCATTAGAGAGAGCTCAGGCTTTTGGAACCAAACACCACGCCGATAACGCATATGGTTCTTACGAGGAAATTTTTAACACGCCCAATTTAGATGCCATATATATAGCTACCCCTCATACTACTCACGCTTTTTGTACTAAGCTGTGTTTAGAACAAGGAATAGCCGTGCTGTGTGAAAAACCATTTGCGATGAATAAAGGTGAGGTAAAAGAGATGATTAATTTGGCAAAAGATAAGAATACCTTTCTTATGGAGGCTTTATGGACTCGCTTTTTGCCTACCACCAAGAAAGTATTAGCGTTAGTAGAAAGTGGCAGTATAGGAAATATAAAAACCATTCAAGCAGATTTCGGCTTTACTCCTCCTTTTCATCCTGAAAGGCGTGTTTTAAATCCCGAATTTGGCGGCGGTGCTTTTCTAGACATCGGCATATACCCAGCCTTCATAACTCTTCTTCTATTGGGCTATCCTTCTAGCATTTTAGCTGCCAGTACCAAGGGCCCAACAGGCGTAGATGAGTCGACTGCCTTTATTTATAAATATAATAATGATGCCGTAGCAAATCTTAGCTGCACTTTTGGTGCAAACACCAATATAGAGGCCTTTATTTATGGAGATAAAGGGAAAATCCACATGAAAAGAAAGTTTCATGAAGCTACAGAAATTGTCTGGTATCCAGACGGTGCTGATGCACAAACGTTTCACTTTCCTAGAGAAACTTTCGGTTACAATTTTGAGATTGAAGAAGTAAATAATTGCCTTTTGGAGGGCAAGAAAGAGTCTGACTTATGGCCGCTTTCCCAAAGCCTTAAACTTATTCAATTGTTAGATAAAACAAGAGAAAAGGCTGGCATTGTTTATCCGACAGATAAAACTTTTTGACCTACTTACCTTTCAAATTTCTTAAACCAACTCCAAACTTTCATAACGACCACTCCCATAACCGCCTCTTTAAAAATACTAGATGACATCTTGGAAGTACCTCTAGTTCTATCTGTAAAAATGATAGGAACTTCTTTAATTTTAAATTTGTAAAGGAAAGCGTTAAACTTCATTTCTATCTGGAAAGCATAACCCACAAAAGTGATTTTATCTAAAGGAATGGTTTCTAAAACTATCCTAGTGTAACAGATAAAGCCCCCTGTTGGGTCCATAATAGGCATTCTAGTCAACATTCTTACATAGACCCCGGCAAAATAAGACATAAGAACCCTACCAATGGGCCAGTTTACCACATTAACACCAGAAACGTACCTGGAACCTATAGCCATGTCGTATCCGTCATTCTTACAGGCATGATATAATTCTACTAGGTCATTTGGGTTGTGAGAAAAATCGGCATCCATTTCAAATATATACTGATAATTTTCCTTTAAAGCCCATTTAAATCCATGGATATAGGCTGTGCCTAAACCTTGCTTTCCTTCTCTTTCTTGCATGTAAAGCTGTCCCGGAAATTCATTTTGGAGGCTTTTAATTATTGCGGCAGTTCCATCGGGGGACCCGTCATCTACAATCAATAAGTGGAAAGCTTCAGAAAGACTAAATACCTTTCGGATTATAGCTTCAATATTTTCTTTCTCGTTATATGTAGGTACTATTACAAGGTTTTCATTCATTTTCGCTTCTATTTATACCATTAATCTCTTCCTCCATTTTAGTAAGTCCATCTTCCACTTTTTGATAGATCTCCTTGAATTTTTTAGGATACTTTCCGTAGTAATCATAACTCTGAACATATGAAAGCGAATCAATATCATATTTGTTCCAAAGTTCCTTTTGTAAATAAATAAAGGCTACACTGGCAGAATCATAGGTGTTTACATTAAAACGGCCTACTCTGGCTTCCAGTAAATGAGTCTCCGTCAAAACATCAATCATAAGCTCCTCAGGAATTAAATTCTCCGGAATATCCGTCTGAGAGCAAGCATGAGAGAATACCACTAAAAAGAGTATCGGCCAGGGTTTTAATGATTTAAAAATCAAAATAAATTATCAGTTTTATGCTCTATAAAAACGCTTTCATCAGGGATTATTGGGCAGTGCTAACAATAAGGGTTAAGCACTTACTCAATAAACTGACTATCTTTGTTTAACAAAAATAAGCAATGCCTCTTATCTAAAAGGCACAGATATTTATAAAAAAACGTAAGACCATTGAGAACACTTTTCTCTAGACTGGATAAATTTGAAATTAGAATAAGAAAAGCTGTCAATTCTCAAAGACAAGGTAATTTCAGTTCTATTTTTAAAGGGACTGGTTTGGAATTTGCTGATTTGAGAACCTATCAATATGGGGATGATGTAAGAACCATAGATTGGATTACTACAGCAAAAGGACAGGGAGCTTATGTTAAGATATTTAAAGAAGAAAAAGAGCAGACTGTTTTCTTTTTATTAGATGTAAGTGCTTCACAAAAAATTGGATCTTTGGGCCGAACCAAGATTGATAGAGCTAAAGAAATCTGTGGTGTATTAGCCCTATCAGCCCTGAAAGAGTCTAGCCACGTGGGCCTTTATGCGTTCTCAAATCAGAAAGAGCTTTATCTTAAACCAGATACAGGTATGAAGTTTGCCTATAAGTTCATTCTTAAACTTTTTGAAAATAAGCCGCAATCCAACAAAACCGATATCACGGAGGCTATTCGTTTTACGATGAATAGACTCAAGAAAAAAAGTGTAATTATTCTTATTTCAGATTTTCAAGACGACGGCTACCATGATAATTTGAGGGCTCTAGCAAAAAAACATGATTTAGTAATTATTCACCTCTACGACGAACGTGAGGTAAATTTGCCAAGCTTAGGATTAATTCCAGTAAAAGATGAAGAAAGTAATGCCGTTTCTTGGGTAAATACTTCTTCTAAAGGTTTTCAAAAAAGAATGAAAAGAGCTTTTGAAGAAACACAAAAGGATTTAGAAACAATCGCCAAAAAGTATAATGCGAACTACCTATCCGTTTCGTCCAATGAGGATTTTGTTTATCGATTAGTCCAACTTTTTAGAGTAAGAAGGTGAAAAAAAACAACACCATATATTCTTGTATAAATGCTCAAACTTTTTCAGTTCTCTTCCTATGTATAGGTTTATCCTTCTATTCTGAAGCACAAAACCCGCGACTTCGTTTTCTAAAAAATTCTGCGGGTATTGCAGATGATATACTCATAACATTGACTTTCAGTCATTTAGCTGCAGAAGATGTGTTTTTTCCTAAAAATGGAAGCTACTTTAAGCCTTTTGAATTGGTGAATAGTGTCTACTTTACAACCAAAACCATTGACTCAATAAGTACAGACAGCATTCTTTATACTATTAAGTCCTATGAAGTTGACAGCATAAAATCACTAGCTCTACCAGTCTGGACCGTTAAAGATGGGGACAGTACGGTCTTTTGGTCCAACATTGATAGCCTCTTTTTCAAAGGTATCATCCCAGATTCTCTTTTACATCAAACCAAACTGCATGTTGGCATAGATTTTATAAAAAGAAAAGAAAGGAAAATGTCTGGTAGTCTCAAAATATTTTTGGCCTGTCTGCTCCTATTAACTTTGTTGGTAATCGCCTTTCTCGATAGAATTAGAGCCCAAATTAATCTTTTGAAATATCGAAAGAAGCAAAATGATTTTATCGAACGTTTCAAAAAAATAATGTTGGGGAGTGCATCCTCAGAGGAACTAAGATATGCCAGCTTTCTTTGGAGAAATCACATGACCTGGCTAGAGGACTTACCTTTTAATACCCTATCCTCCGTAGAAATAGAGAAAACAGCTAAGGATAAGAAAATAGGTGAGGCTATTAGAGAATTAGAAAGTAACCTTTTTGGAGGGATAAATTCAGACCTAATCCCTGTAGCTTTGCAAATTCTTTTTTCCTATAGTAAAGAACGCTTTAGAGAAAAAATGATGGAGTATAAAAAAAGAATATCAAAACGACATTAATCAATGGACAATCCAGTAATTATTTTCGGGGCAGGCACGCTTGGAAAAACCGCGTTAGACATCTTTCATGAGAACGGCGTAATGATGTACGGCTTTCTCGACGACAAAGAGCAACTTCATCATACAGAAATTGGCACGGTGATGGTTTTAGGCTCTACAGATAATGACGATATTTTAAAGATAATAGGAAACAAGACCGAAGCATTTGTAGCACTTAAAAATAAACTAGACCGCAAAAAAGTAGCCATTATGCTTCAAGAGAAACGGAAAACGATGCCCATTAACGCCATTCACAAAGCAGCCATCGTTTCTGAAGAAGCGGTTATTGGCCATGGCAACTTGATAAGTGCAGGTTCGGTTATTGGTCCATTTTCTAAAATTGGTAATCTTAATATCCTTGGATCCTCCGTCAGTATTGACACAGAAGCAGAGGTGGGCGATTATGTAGAAATTGGGAGTGGATCTAACATTAACAGTAAAGCTAAAATAGAAGAGGGGGCATTTTTAGGAAGCAATGTTACGGTAGTTTCTGGAATCACAATAGGTAAAAATGCCAGAGTAGGTGCAGGCTCTGTTGTGATAGAAAATGTAGCAGAAAATACCACCGTTTTTGGAAACCCTGCGAAGAAAATGTAGGATGTCTTTTATTCAAAAACCAATACTAAAATGACTTCAGTATTGTTAAACAGTACCAAAGTTGTACTTTAACAAGATTTAGAAGATATTGTTTTAACAAAAATTGATTGAGAATAGGCTTAACATTATCTTCCTAAGTTTTTTGCATTAAATGCATGTTAGAATGTCCCGCTTGAAATATGACTTTACCCAATAATTTAATGAAAGCATACGTAAAACCAATAAAAAGACTTTTAATTGCCAACCGTGGGGAAATAGCCATACGTATTATGCGGGCTGCTTCAGAATTAGGCATAACTACAGTAGCTCTTTATACGTATGAAGACCGCTATTCTTTGCACAGATATAAAGCAGACGAGGCCTATCAAATAGGAGCGAATGAAGAGGCTCTTAAACCCTATCTTGACATAGAAGGTATCATCCAACTGGCTAAGACTAAAAAAATTGATGCCATTCATCCTGGATACGGTTTTCTTTCAGAAAACGTAACGTTAGTTAGAAGATGTATTGCAGAAGACATCATATTCGTAGGCCCTAAGCCTGAGGCCATGGATGCACTAGGCGATAAAGTAGCCGCCAAAAACAAAGCCATGGAAGCTGGTGTTCCACTAATTCCTGACTTTAGAGGCACTATTCCGAATGCAGAATTTGCCCTAGAGAGGGCTAAGGAAATTGGCTTTCCAATGATGGTGAAAGCTGTTGCTGGTGGTGGTGGTAGAGGCATGCGAGTGGTTCGTCAAGAAAGTGATTTTTCAAAGGCCTATGCCGAAGCAAAAAATGAGGCAAAAACCGCATTTGGAAATGACGTAGTCTTCCTAGAAAAGTTTGTAGTGGATCCTAAGCACCTAGAAGTACAGCTTTTAGGTGACCAACACGGAAACCTAATCCACCTTTACGAACGAGATTGCTCCGTTCAACGTAGATTCCAAAAAGTAGTAGAAGTGGCTCCTTCTATTGGACTAAAGCAGGAAACTCGTCAAAA
>JBNMFK010000235.1:0-6302 GCA_051269965.1 Algoriphagus sp.
CATACACGCCCGTATCAATAATCCAGTTATTCCTAATAACGAAATTGTTCCCAGCCTGCCCCATAATGGCATTGCCCTTATAATTGATGATTTTAAAATTTTCAATCACTATTCCATTACCAGAGTATAAGAAAGCATCGTTTATTTCTTTTTTGCCATCTAAAGTAGGCCAGTCACCATTGATAACTATCCCTTGCAAGCTAATATCATCTTTGTCTATAAATACATTCTCTGAATAGGTTCCAGGAAAAACACGAATCAAATCCCCAGGTTTAGCTTTCTCTACAGCTTCTTGAATGGAGCTGCCATTTTTAACATCAATGACTTCGCCTGTGAATGTTTTGCTACTCTCTACTTGCGTATCATCGCTGCTTAATCCCGCATTTCTATAGGTTAAGCCAGAAGGCATAGGAACCCCTTCACCTGGACTAGAAGAAAAGAATGATTTGCCCAGAAAAACGCCCAATACTAATAGAGCAAGAGCAATTACAATTTTCGATAATGTTGATTTCATTTTTTGTTATTTTAAACAGAAGGCTTTAGTCCAGAAGGTAGGTTTTCTGGTATTTGAGGTATAAAAGTTTCGTCGGTTAGTGTTTTTAAAAAATCTACAAGTCGGTCAAGCTCATAAGCATTTAACTCTGGCTCCCAAATATGCCAGTGAATAATAAGTTTTTCTCCTTCCGGCACAGCATGACCTCTGCCTTTGGTATAGAATTCTACGGTTTCTCTAAGTGTTTTGAAATTCCCAGAATGCATGTAAGGTGCTGTTTTTTCTATATTTCGTAAGCTAGGTACTTTGAACGCTCCTCGAAGCGTCTTATCATTTGCAGGTACTTCTGCACCCGTATCTAGTGGTAAGCCATTTGGCTCAGGAGAACCAATGACCGCAAACTGTTGATTTGTAAAAAGTGGCGGAGTATGGCATTCAGCACATCTCGCGACAAACGACCTAAAAACATTCATACCTTCCTTTTCTTTATCGTTAAGGGCATCATGAAAGCCGTGAGCATACTTATCGTACTTACTATTTAATGAGACTAAAGAGGCTTGAAAAGCGGTAATAGTTTTGTAAACTTCTTGGAGTTCTATTTCTTCAGATGCCTTTTTAGACGGAAAAGCCTCTAAAAAGAGCCTTTTGTATTCTTCAATTCCATTGAGTGATGCTATGAGGTTTTGAGGCGTATTATTCATTTCCTCTTCAGAAAACAGAGGTCCCTGCATTTGCTCTTCAAGCGAAGCTGATCGACCGTCCCAAAATAACTTCTTCAGGTATCCAACATTCCATAAAGACGGAGCTGCTCTTTTCAGTTTTATATTGCCGTTACCCATGCTTGTGGCCAGGCCATCACTAAACCCTTTATCTGGAACGTGACACGTAGCACAAGCCAAAGTACCATTGCCCGAAAGGGCTGGGTCAAAAAACAGATAGCGTCCCAAATCAATCTCCTGGGGAGTAAATCCATCTCTAATCTCTGGCAGACCAGTTTGCAGACCACCAACTCCTTGACTGTTAGGAGAGTCATACTGCATGTAAAGATTTTGGGCCATGCATTGATTAGACTCGCTCAGCTTGAAGCCCGGAGGGCAATAGGCATTAAGGTGTGTAATTTCAGATGACGCCGTAGTCTCCAAAGAGGCGACATTCGAATCAACTTTAGACTCCATCGCAAGAAATATCACCAGAGATGCTAAAAGCACAAGCACCAAACTCAGTTTAAAAATGACACTCTTTTTGCTCATTTAATCTTCTTGACCAACAACGTATAATTTATTGAAGTATAACTAAAACGAAGTAGCTAAAAATATTATACTATAAAAAGAATTAGCTGCATTTTGTGGCGAAAAGAACCTATGCTGTGACCAATGAGCCGCTAGATACTCATAGCTACTTCAAATGATTTCATATAACCTTGGGAAACAGGGAGCACTTCTTCAGATAAATGCTGCAGATGGAGCTTGTACCTTTTTCGCTCTTTCTTGAAAGAGGTAATCATACGTTTATTCACTATGTATGAACGATGAATCCTTAAGATATGAGGATTCTTTAAATTTGATTCTAATTCTTTAAGGCTTAGCCTTATCAATTCTTTGACAACTCTATCACCTTTCAAATAGTGGATATTGACATAATTTCCAGAAGACTTTATCAAAACTAAATGTTCATATTTCACCGCTAAAAGTACTTTGCTATTATCACCCACAATGGTCAAAAGTTCATTGATGATACGATCATCAGGCTTCGTTTTAAGCTCAATACTTTTAAAAGAAGCCATTTCATGCCTGGTGTCCAAAATCCAAATAATAAAGACATAGGGTCCTACAAAAACCAAAAAAGTAAACTTCAACGTCAATATAAACTCTGCCAGTTCTTCGCCAGTTGTATCAAAACCGGGACTATAAATAAGATAGATCAAATAAGAAATGAGACCTAATTCGCCCAAAGCCCAAAGAATCAACTGGTACCATTTGAACTTCTGAAAACCAAGAAAATGACGTAAAGCAAATTGGCTTATCAGCATTACAAAAATGCCAATACCTACGTAAACCAGAATAGAACCACCCCAATTATTCATATTGAAGGGCGTATAAACAGTCAGAAAAATAAGGATAGAAATGATCAGAAAAAAGATCAGTAAAAGCCTATTCTTAAGGCTATCCAAAAATGGTGCTTCTTGTTTTATTTTGTTAATGATTGGGTTCATTCAGGGGACTTATGACTAAAAAGACCTTCAGGGAAACAAAGCTAAATCAATCGAATAAGAATTCCATATGCTTGCCCGATACATCTTGCCAAAAGTATCACAACACTATGATAATAGACTCATAAATCAACGATCAAGGCCTCGGAGTTAATCGTCTTCTAAAAACCTTAGGACTCTCTCCTTGCCACTTTTTAAAAGCTCTATTAAAATATGGAATATCTTCAAAACCTGAAGCCAAAGCTATCTCATTTATTCTTTTTGAAGTATGCAATAAAAGTTGAGAGGCCGCTTTTAATCTATATTCTAGAATTACCTCTAGCATTGTTTTTCCTGTCAATCTCTTAAAATATCTACAAAAGGAAGTCGGACTTAAGTGTGCTATATCAGCCACTTGCTCCAAACTTATATTTTCACGAAAATGCTCAATGATATAAGAAAAAACTGCCTGAAACCGTTGCTGATCTTTATCTTCTTCATAAATATCACTCAATAAAAATTCGTAAGACTTTTCACTCAATTCTAATAATATCTCAACCAGTTTAAGGAACTGTCGAGCGGCATTCAGTTTACTAAGGTCTTTCCAATAATTATTAAAATCATGCTTGTCAAAAACAATCCCAGACCTAGAAGCTCTAAGAAGTCTATTGAGTGACTCAAATTCTGGCAGCTGGAGAAAAGTATCTTTTATAACTGCATCATTAAATTGAATAACAAAAGCCTTCACATTATCGCCTTCTGACATAGGCCTGCTTGACCAACAATGTGGCAGGTTTGGGCCTAAGAGGACTAACTCGCCCTCGGTAAACTCATCAATGCGCGAACCTATATACCTCAGACCATCACCTTTGACAATGTAGGTAAGCTCGTACTCTGGGTGATAATGAAATGGCGAATCAAAAGTGGGTAATTGAAACGTGCGATAGGCCACGGATTTATTTTGATCCTTTAATATGTGCTCGTAAACTGCCTTCAATTATCTTAATATCTTAATTTTTTGAAATTAAAGGACAATATAAGACAATAAATAGCAAACCGATAACAATTATTATTTGCCCTTTATTAAGAACTTTGATTACACTTTCTACTGTATGAGCAAATATGATAAGTAAAGCTGCACTATCGCTTGGAAATGGTACGTTCAAGATTGGGGAAATTGAGGTTGGAAAACCTCAGGCCGACGAGGTATTAGTAAAAGTAAAAGCTGCTGGCATATGTCATACAGACTGGGACTCCCTGAGTTGGGGCCACCCCATTGTGATAGGCCACGAAGGTGCCGGAATTATAGAAGAAATAGGTCCAGACGTCACTGACTTAAACGTAGGCGATAGTGTTATCTTAAACTGGGCAATCCCATGTTATACCTGCTTTCAATGCATGGAAGGTAATCAACATATTTGTGAGAAAAACTCAGCAGTAACCGCTGGAAATGGTGTCTCTGGAGGGCATGCTACATTAGAAAGCACGACTTTTCAGAACACCCCCATTGAACGCTCTTTTGGACTAGGTACCATGAGTGAATATACGCTGGTTCGTCAAGCAGCTTGTGTAAAAATGGAGGCCTCTGTGCCATTTCCAAGTGCCGCTATTGTGAGCTGTGGTGTCATGACAGGCTATGGCTCTGTCACCAATGTCGCCAGAGTAACCGCCGGTAGTAGTGTGGTAGTCATCGGCACAGGTGGTGTAGGCCTTAATGTTATACAAGGTGCTAAAATAAGCGGAGCCGTAAAAATTATTGCTATAGATATAAAAGAAGAACGTTTAAACTTGGCAAAAGAATTTGGAGCCACGCATACAATCCTTGCCGAAGCTTCAGATAAATTACTCTTAAAAGCTGCTGCCCAAGTTAAGGATTTGTGTAAACAAAGAGGGGCAGATTATGCATTTGAATGTACTTCTATCCCTGCCTTAGGGCTAGCTCCACTAGCCATGATAAGAAATGCGGGAACGGCAGTGCAAGTGAGCGGTATAGAAGAAGAAATCACCATTGATATGAGCCTCTTTGAATGGGATAAAGTTTATATCAATCCTTTATACGGCAAAGCTCGACCCCAAATTGACTTTCCAAAAATCATTGAGCTTTATACCTCTGGTACATTACTATTAGATGAAATGATTACCCAAACGTATCCTCTTGATAAGCTTTCAGAAGCCTTTGAAGATATGCACTCAGGAAAAAATGCTAAAGGAGTGATTGTTTTTGAATCCTAAAATTATGAGTGTATTCTTTACAACAGAAAAAGGTTCTTTATCAGGTTTAGATTTCTATACGGTTAAAAGCCCTGCTCTAAAAAAACGAGCAGATATCTGTGCTTTCAGACCGAAAGGTTTAAGAGAAGGTTCTCCGGTAGTTATCCTACTTCATGGGGTATATGGAAGTAGCTGGAGTTGGACTCTTAAAGCACAAGTGCATCAGGCATTAACAAAGCTAATCGTTGAAGAGCTTGTACCGCCTATGCTCTTAATTATGCCTTCGGATGGGCACTTTGACGACGGTAGTGCTTATCTCAAACATCAGACAGAGGATTACGAAAAATGGATTACAGAGGATGTAATCTCTCTTGCAAGAGAAGCCTATCCTGAGATGACGGATAGCTCGCCCATTTTCTTAGCAGGACTTTCTATGGGGGGGTATGGTGCTTTACGCATCGGAGCAAAGTATCCAGCCATATTCAGAGCCTTTAGCGGTCTTTCTTCCATCACATGTTTCAGTGAGCACGAAGAATTTTTAGAAGATTTTGACCGATTAGCATCATCGGTGATAAAACAGGAAAACGTAATTGATGTCCTCAAAGAAAGTAAAGACCTCCAGCCTTTTAGATTTGACTGTGGCAAAACAGATACCCTTTTTAACGCTAATTTAAAACTTCACAAACAGCTCCAACACGCTAATATCCCTCATGAATTCCATACTTATGAAGGGGATCATAACTGGAATTATTGGAGTAAACATATCAAGGAAACTTTACAGTTTTTTTACAAAAATATCTAGAAACCCAGGAGAATAATACCAAAGAAATAACCAGTTAATAGCCATGAAAAATATAGAACCCAGTGAAATGAGTTGTCCTTTTGCGGCAGCACGGCACGAAACAGGCATCGATAAGATGGACGACCAAAATGATCCTGTAACCATGTTACTAAGGATGGAGGATGTCCGGAAAACTGCCCAAAACTGGGAGATATTTAGCTCGCAGGCAAGGCCAGGCAGAATAGTGATTCCGTCGGAAGTTAATATCAGAGCTATAAGACAGATTCCATTTGAACTAGATCCTCCTTTGCATGGTAAATACAGATCTTTGATTGAAGCTTGGTTCAAAAGACCTTTAGAAGAAACATATAGCACACTACTTACCACACAGATGGAAACCGCCATTGATGAAGCTCTAAAAAGAGAATCCTTGGAAGTTATAAGTGATTTGGTACTTCCTATTCAATCTAGAGCTTTAACCTTACTTTTAAATACACCTTCAGAAGAGGCCGAAACTTGGATTTCTTGGGGAACTCACGTTTTCAGAAGCGAGGGAGATGCCTTAGATGCAGATAAGGCTAATATTCTCTACGACTATATTGACAATGAGCTTGACAAGGCAGCTAAAA
>JBNMFK010000236.1:0-6280 GCA_051269965.1 Algoriphagus sp.
TTTGTTCTTTTGGCGATATTAAGCGAAACAATGCCTAAAATGCCCATCAAAACAATGATCAATGAAATTACTGTGGCTAGGTTTGCAGCTTTTTTCAACCTTGTTTCGGTGGCATAGAGTTTATTAATGGTATCATTCATAAAATTAAAGACAAAGGGAGTATTTGGTAAACTAGACTTCCACATGCCCTCGATTTTAGAAATCGTTTTTGGTATGTCTCCACCAGCGATTTTAAAAGAAAGGAACCTGTAATAGTTACCCGCTTTTACGTTAGAAATCACTATCGGCCCTATGGCCTCATGGATACTACCAAAATTAAAATCTTTAACGACACCCACTATACGTTGGTCTACTCCGAAAGTCTGAAGGCGTACTTCTTTATGAATAGCTTCCTCTATATTTACTAAGCCTAAGTTTTTGGCGGCGGTTTCATTGATAACAATATCTCCAAGGGAGGATTGATCATTAAAATAGGATCCGTGGCTTAGCTCCATGCCGTACGTCTTGGCATAGTCGCTGTCGGTCTTTAAGATTTTCCCATAGATGGCGGAGGTAGAATCTTTTTTGCTGAGGTAAATACTGGAGGTATTACCAGCATTGCCATTTGGTATTTCGTAGGAAAGGCTTCCAGCGGTAACATCAGCTAGTTGACATACTTCATCTCTCAGCTGAAGCATTTGAGAGACACCTTGTTCCGACCAGTTTCTCGGTGTTTGAAGGTGTATTATTTGGGATTTGTCAAAGCCAAGGTCCTTGAAAAAAATGAAATCTACCTGTTGGCTCACAAAAGCCGCACCTGCCACTACAAAAATGGCTAAAGCAAACTGGGTGGTTAAGAGACCTTTTCTTAGATAACTGTGAGCACTTACAGGTTGAAATTTACCCTTGAGTGAATTTACAGTCTGAAGTGAAGCTATGCTGATGGCAGGATAAATCCCTGCAATGAGTCCTAAAAAGAAGGTTAAAATAGGGAGGGAGCATAAAAATGCGGTGGAGGAATTCCATACAGAAGGAATTTCTTTACCTACAATCGATTCAAAGAAGGGTTTAGCAAATTCATAAAGGACAAGAGAACACAAGACCGATACAAATGCAAGAATGACAGACTCACTTAAGAATAGAAAAATCACTTGCTTTTTTTCTCCCCCTAAAGATTTCCTTACACCGACTTCTTTAAGTCTTCCGCTTGAATTACTGATTGAAATATTGATAAAATTGGCCAGAGCCATCAGTAGAATAAAGCCTGCTATGAGCAGTAATATTTCCAAACTCTTCTGCACAGCACGGCTGTTGTCTTTGAGATAAACTGTGCTAAGTGATTCGGGTACTACATTAAGGTTTGCATAATAGACTTCACTGGCATTCGCTTTTAAGATCAGGTCTATCGGTTGCTTTAAGTCAGCAACGGTAACATCCTTTTGCAACTCTACCCAGCTGACCAAGTAAGCATTATTCCAGTTTTTGTAGCTTTTATAACGACCAAAAAAACGAAGACTTTCTTTAGATAAAAGAAGGGGTGGCTCATCTGATTGCATATCCGTTATAGAATTGAAGGCCTGTTTGTCTAGAACGCCTGTAATTCTAAAGTTTTGAGTTTCTCCTGAGAAGGATTCAATTTCTAAGAACTCGTCCAAGACATCCGTCTTTCCGAAGTATTTATAGGCAGTTTTTTCAGGAATAACTAAGGTATATGGCTCAATAAGGGCTGTTGTAGGATTGCCAGCAAGTAATTCGAATCCATACATGTTTAAGATATCAGCATCTCCCATTTGAAGGCTTTCTCTAAATATGGTAGCGTCTTTTTTTACGATAGAAGTTATGGCATCGTAGGTGTAGGTGTTTGCTATGAGTTGAGGGTATTCTCTTTTCAGGCTTTGAGCAAGTGGAGCCAGCGTACAGAAATCTATGCCCATTCCTTCTTTTTTCCATTGGCTTTTCAGTAAGTAATGCTGGTCTATATTTTTAATGTTTTGATTGACAGAAAGCTCCGTCAAAACAAAATTACCAATGAGCATACTCGTAGAAATAGCGAGCGTTAAACCGAGAAGTAAAATAAAGGAATGAAAAGTTCTCTTAGTCAGGTTTCTCCAAGCAATTCTCAGATTGTTTTTTAGCATATAAAGGGTATTCTTCTACTCAGGTGTGATTTCTAAGTTTTTGAATTCAGCTATTGAGCCGCTTCCCGTCCATAGGCCCACTTTCCCATGGCCCATGATATTTAAAGACTGGACTATCAAATTTGGCTCAGAACTATGATTGACATAGACCTTAATAAGGCCATTATGGATGACTAATTTTATATATTGCCAAGCGTTTGGGTCGGGAGCAGGCCTTAGTTCATTCTCATACTTATCAGGGAAGTTTTCACGTAGAATCCGCCAAGAGTATGATGGATTAAAGGTGTATTGCATGGCATGTGTTTTCTTTTTTTCATTCTTGAAATTGAAAGGTCTTAAGTAGAAAGTCTCGAAAACATGATCATTTTGAAGTCCGAAGGCAATGCCCACAAAACTAGCACCCGGTTTATCTTCTCCTTTTAAATCAAGGGCAATGGTTCCATTTTTGAAATCAAAATCTTTCAAAATTAATAGGCCATCATTGGGAGTTGGCTCATCAAGCTTTACACCTCCATCTTCGGTATTTGTCAGGTGTCTATCTTGTAGAATCCAGAGGTCTGTATTTTGTAAGTCTGGACTAATGGACTGTGCCATAAGACCATGAGAAATCAGAAAAATAGCAAGTAGTTTTTTCATATCGTGATAGTTTTTATTGGTCATTTTTAAGACTATTTACTGGGTTTACTAAAGCAGACTTTTGGGTATGTAAATTCACCGTTATTAAAGCTAAAGACACACAGGTGATGGCATAAAAAAGCCAATCAGTATCAATTATATAACCCATAAGCTAATGATTCATGAGCTAATATGGAGATGGAATGGCTATTGTCAATGAAATGGTACTTAGAATTAAGGAAAATTTAGTTAATAATTCGAAAATGCTTTTCATGGAAGCTTCAATACTTCCCTATATTCCGCTGTGGTATGGCATAAAAATTAAACAGAATGGCGAAAGCACCTAAATACGAAACAGTTAAAGAATTGATTTTTTGGTCTTATGCAAACCTTGCTATGGCTCACACGGCTTTCGAAAGGAAGCAAGAGAAATACAGAACTTTCAATTATGTAATTAGAGCAAAGTTATTTAAAGGTCTAAAAGACCAAACAATGAATATGCGTTCAATTTTTGATGACGAAAAAATCAAATTGCAAATGGGTCAAATATGCAATTATTGTGGCTCAGATGAAAAATTAGCCCTGGACCATATCTTTCCTCAAAAACTGGGAGGAAAGGACAATGCGGAAAACTTGATTTACGCCTGTCGCCATTGCAATAGTTCAAAAGGTAAGAAGGACTTAATGGAATGGATGGACTCTAAAGGAGTTTTTTTGCCTCTAATGAGAATTCGAAGGTACTTAAAACTGGTCTTCAAATATTGTAGTGAAAATGAAATGCTTGATAAAACAATAGCGGAAATGAAGAACATAGAGGTGCCATTTAATGTGGATTTTATTCCGACCAAATATCCAAGTCCTAATGAATTAGTAATGAATATCGAGTATACAAAAGGGTGATACAATATAATACGGCATATGAGTACAGACGTGCTCTTGCTAAGTTCTTCGCTCCACAGATTGGATGTTCATCAGATAAAGGATGGTCTATCAGGCCTAAGAAAGCTAGGAAAATAGCTCTAAACCTTGGCTTTAGAGCTCACTTCATAGGGGTTAGAACACATTGCAAAACTGTTAATTCACAAACATTTCATCAACCAAAAACAGAGCAGCTGAACCGTTTTTGGACTTCCATCTAGGCAATGGTTGAAGGGGCCTCGCCACGATTTTGAAATATTTACCACGAAAGGTTTTTATGGGGCAATTCACCAATTGAATATATCCTTTTTTGTTTTCTGTTGGTTGTACTGGTCGAGTCGTGGTCAATAGTCTCATTTTATTGAGATCATTTCCTCCCCAAATCTCTATGCTTCCAGGCGGGAAAATGGAGCTTTGGGATTCTATCAATAGGTTCAGAGAAATATTGGATACAGACACTGGTTTATCATAGTGTAAGATGACGACCATATCGTTTTTCTTAAATCCAGCCCAATTATTTGCCCAAGCTGGATTATTCGCTCCATTTGCTCCCAGAACCTTGTCAAAGAAGGTTTGAGCTCCGCTCGCAGGGTGAACATTATTAAGTTTCGTCAAGAGGAGTACAGTATCAGGCTCAAACTTGTTTTGATATACATTGAGAACGATTTGCTCACTCGAAAGCCACCCTTTTTTAAACGCTTTAGCGGTAAACGCTTTAGATTCCTTAATAATTAATTTTCCGGGCTCGTAGTTCCGAGAATTTAGGCTATCTACCAATTGATTTTCTGAGGACATTTTCATCTCAACACCCTTAATTACATGACCCAGTTCCACCATGATGGAATCCTTAAAAATGGCTGATTTATTTGCGATAAAAGGTTCATTGAGCTGAATGAGCATTTCACTAAGGCCTTTTCTACCACTTATAATTTCTTTTTCTGGGAATCTTACTCGAAGGGCCTTCAGATCATTATCACTTATACCCGTATTCCAAACAGTTATTCTTTGTATCGCAGATTGCTCTGTCAGAAGGGTTTCTATTTCTCCTTTATCAATTGTTATCCCTGAGATCGAAAGTTTAGTAAGCTTTTTAAGCTCAGTCATGGCTAAAAGACCTACACCTGAAATCTCGGAGAAATTCATGTTTAAACCGCTAAGGTTTTCAAATTTTTCGATTGTTTTTAGATCATCATCCGAAATGGGAATCTTGTTAAGATTAAGTGTAACAATTTGTTCTTTTATTTCTTCCAAATCCGCGAGTTTTTCACTAGAAAAGGCTTTGGCACCGTAAAAGGAAACAGCTAATGCAGGAGAATTTTGTGCTAGGGGCAAAATTACGCGATAGGCATCATTGAGTTCATCGACAGTTGTTTGTTCGGCATGGTTAAATTCATAATCTTCTTCCTGAACAGGTTTTGCTAAAAGTTTTTGCCCTAAAATAAAGAGAGAATCTGACGAGGGAAGACTACTGACTAGCTTTAATTTAACGTCGCTATTGTGCTTAATCCATTGCTTAAAAACTTCAATTTCATCGCTCGTAAGTTGTGTTTTTCCGCTGGGTGGCATGTGGTCTTCATCATCAATAGGCAGAAACACACGCTCCATTAATGTACTCCTTTCTGGATGGCCGGCAATAAACAATTCACCAGACTCACCTCCCTTTATTAAGTCTTTCATGGAGCTTAGAATGAGACCTCCTTTTGACTTACGGATATTATGACACGAGATACATTTTTGTTCAAATATGGGAAGAACCAAATCATCAAAAAGTAGGGCGTCTTTGAATGCAACAGATGCTTTCGTTTTTGAATTAAAACTTTCTGATAAAAAACCTTTTCCGTGGGTAATACTTGCTCCTTCATGCCCACCTAAAATCAAAGAAATGAAACCAACTGTTATCGCGAATCTTTCTATTTTTAGACTAGGCCAGTTTTTGTCTTGCATCCAATAAATGAAGGCCGAAAGAAAAACGATTGCTGAACCAGAATACTTATGCCATAAGAGTATTTCAGGATCATAACCTATTTCAAGAGATAAAAACAATCCAAATAGTGCTGTTAAAGCAGCGGAAAAACTAGCTAAAAGTAAAAGGTTATTTAAAAGCTCCTTATATACTCCTCTATTTTGAACGGGCCACTTTGTTTGAAACAAAAGAGCTAAATAGACTAATCCAAGTAGAGCGATAGGGAAATGAAGTATTAGTGGATGTAAACGTCCAAAAAATTGAAACCAAGCAGGTAATTCAATATAGCTTTCGAATAGCAAGAGAAAGGCAAGCAGAATACTTGTTACAAAAAGTGTATTTTCTAAATACCTCTTCCAGTTTGGGATCATAAAAGTCAAAAGGTTTAGGACAAGATATCTTTCACTACGTTACCAGCCACATCTGTCAGACGAAAACGACGTCCCATATGCTTATAAATTAATTGTTCGTGATTGAGGCCCATTTGATGTAATATAGTGGCATGGAAATCGTGCACATGAACAGGGTCTTTTATGATATTATAGCCAAGTTCGTCGGTTTCGCCATAAACAATACCGGGTTTAATTCCTCCACCTGCCATCCAAATACTGAAACAACGTGGATGATGGTCTCTACCATAATTATCAGCTTTCAGTGTGCCTTGGCT
>JBNMFK010000237.1:0-6278 GCA_051269965.1 Algoriphagus sp.
ACAGAGAATCCAACGATAATAATAGAGCTGAGGAAGTTTCCAAATTAATAGCCCCGAAAGAATTAAACAAAATCAGTAAAGCCGAGTATTTTGAAATAAAGGCCGCCTTTCATCAGAAGAAAGAAGAATATGCTTTGGCAGCAGTATTTTTAGAGGAAGCTTTAAAGTACATGAAGAAAAGTACACACAAGGCAAGAGCACATTTTATAGTTGGGCAATTATATTCTTCGCTTCAGCGTGGTTCTTTGGCAAGAAATAACTGGTTAAAAGTGGTTAAAAATAAGCCTACCTATGATCTGGAGTTTAATGCTGGCATAGAAATTCTAATGCTAGGTAATTCTATTGGAACCAATGCTACCGCCAATTTTCTTAAGATGCTTGAGAATAGAAAAAACGTTGACCTGAAGGATAAGATTTACTTTAAAATGGGTGAAGCGAAAGAGAAGAATGGTGATTATAATAGTGCTATAAAAGCATTCACGCAATCTGTTAAGTTAGCCTCTAATAAAAACCAATCTGCCAACGCCTATCTTAAAATAGCCGAGATTTATCATACAAAGCTTCAGGACTACGAAATGGCCAGTAGCTATTATGACAGCACGCTTTTTGATATGAATACGAGAATGCCTCGATTCCAAGAAATTACGGACAAGGCTTCCTCTTTGGCTGATTTCGTAAAATATCAAAAAGTGTTAAAAATGGAGGATAGTCTCCAAATCCTAGCCGCTATGAATCCGCTAGCCTTAGAGAATAAGGTTGAGCAGATGATTAAAGCAGATCAGGCTAAGGAACTAAAAATTAGAAAAGATGCTCAAAAGCTCATAGAAATAGAGAAAAATAGAGCTTCTTCCGGTAATTCGGGGGCTCAAAATCCTGGTGGTTGGTTGTTTTATGATAACGTAGCTTTAACAAGATCCAGGACAACATTTATTAGAGTATGGGGGAATAGATCTTTAGAAGATAACTGGCGTAGAAGTAGTAAAGAGACTGGCAGTATTTCCTTTAGCATAGATAGGGGAATAGTGGGAGATGAACCTGAAGAAGATGACGAGGCACGTAGAATAAAGGAAAGTGCCAAAAGAATGGCAGCTCTTGAGAGTAAAAAATCCGCAATGCTTAGTCAGGTGCCGAATAATCCTGAAAAGCTTGCCGTTTCGCGTCGTAAACAAGAAGAAGCCTATTATCAACTAGGGAAAATTTATAGACTACAATTCAAAGAAATAAATAATGCTAAAAGGATATTTCAAATACTTCTAGATAAATTTCCAGAAACGCAATACAAACAAGAAACCCTCTATTTCATGGCTTTAATGGCCCAGAATCAAGAAAACAACCCTTACAAAGAAACATTAATTAGAGAATACCCCTTATCTTCCTATGCTAGGCAACTTAAAAGAGGGAACGTAGAAATAACGGCAGATACTGAAAGCAACGCCGAGAGAGATTATACTGACTTATATAATGACTTTAAGTCTGGCAATTTAAAATCTGCATTAGATAAAGCCGAAAACGGACTATATAATTATACTGGGACCAGTCTTGAAGATAAATTCGCTATGTTACGTATAATGTTACTCGCAAAAAGCAATAATCAGAATAGCTATAGAATAGCCTTGATAGATTTCATGAAAAGTTATCCTACAAGTAATTTGGTACCAAGGGTATCTGATATGTTGACAGCAATAACCAAATAAAGAAAAATGAGTGAAGAAAAACCGCCTATTTTAGGTTCATGGAATAACTTATACGCCGTGGTCATCGGAGTTTTAATTCTTTTGATCATGCTTTTTCATTTTCTTACACAAACGTACTCATGACTACATTAGATTGGATTTTTCTAGTAGCCACGCTTTCTTTCATTATTCTCTATGGTATTTTCAGAAATCGAAAAAATGTCAATCTAGATGGTTTTTTCTTAGGGAATAAGTCGCTTCCTTGGTACCACGTGGGCCTATCTGTCATGGCTACGCAAGCCTCTGCCATCACCTTTTTATCTGCTCCTGGCCAAGCTTTTACAGATGGAATGGGCTTTATACAATTCTATTTCGGTCTGCCTCTGGCAATGGTGGTATTGAGCATTACTTTCATTCCAATTTTCCACCGTTTAAAAGTCTATACTGCCTACGAATATCTTGAGGGTCGTTTTGATGGAAGAGTAAGAGTATTTACTTCGATGCTTTTCTTACTTCAGAGAGGGCTGAGTACAGGTATTTCTATTTACGCCCCATCTATTATTCTTTCGACGATATTTGGCTGGGATATTTTTTGGACAAACGCCTTCATGGGGGGAACAGTCCTTACTTATACCCTCATAGGAGGCACAAAGGCTATATCTCACACGCACATACAGCAGATGATTATAGTTACGGGTGCAATGATTTTTGCAGGGATTATGGTTGTACAACTGCTCCCTGCTGATATTGGTCTGGTAGATGCTGTAAAGGTGGCGGGTAAAGCAGGAAAAATTAATATTATCAATTTAGAATTTAACCCGAAAGAGAAATATAATGTATGGTCTGGGGTCTTAGCTGGTTTCTTTTTACAACTTTCTTATTTCGGGACAGACCAGTCTCAGGTGGGAAGGTACCTGACAGCCAAAAATATTACCCAGAGTAGATTGGGCTTACTTTTCAATGGTTTACTGAAAATACCAATGCAATTTGGTATTTTATTTATTGGAGTGCTAGTATTTGTATTTTACCAATTTAATACCTCTCCTCTTTTCTTTAATCAAGTGGAGACGGACAAGCTTTTAAAAACGGAATATGCGAATGAATATAGGGCTCTCGAATTAGAGCATCAAAATAACGCGATAGCTAAAAAAGCAGAAATGTATCGGTTACATGAGGCTATACAAGCTAAAGATGAAGCTAAAATTGGTGCCGCCCAGGCCGCTATTCAGCTTGGTGAAACCAAATTTAAGGAACTTAAAAAGAAAGTAACTGACCTTATTGAAAAGACAAATCCACAAGGTGATTCTAGAGATATCAATTATATATTTATCCGATTTATTTTAGACCATTTGCCGCATGGCTTTATTGGATTATTAATTGCCGTTATTTTTTCGGCTTCTATGGGTTCAGTGGCATCGGCTTACAACTCTTTGGCTGCATGTACTGTGATTGACGTCCTCAAAAAGAACAAATCTTGGAACTTTTCGGAATCTAAAGAATTAATGATTTCGAAACTAGTGACCGTATTTTGGGCAATTTTCTGTGTTATCGTTGCTTTTTTTGCCAATAAGCTGGGTAGCAGTATGATAGAACTTGTAAACATTCTAGGATCTTGGTTTTACGGCATTATTCTGGGCATTTTCTTAGTGGCTTTTTACAGTAAAAACATTGGTGCACAGGCCATATTTTACAGTGCACTAATCTCTCAGGTTCTTATTATTCTAACTTGGAAATTCGATTTAGTAGCCTATCTTTGGTTAAACCCCATAGGTTGCCTTTTGGTTTTTTGTTTTGCTTGGACTTTCCAGCAGTTTATGCCTCAAAGAAGTGAGTAAAAAGATATTAATAATTGAAGATGACGAGCGAATAGCTAAAACCATAAGCAAAGGCCTTAAGGAGAAAGACTTTGATACAGAGATTGCTTACGATGGAAAAATTGGGCTTAAATTGGCTATTTCCCGTGATTTTGATCTTCTTATTTTAGACCTTAATCTACCTGAATTAAATGGTTATCAAGTAGCTGAGCAAGTTAGACTCAATGGCTTTAAGACTCCTATCCTCATGTTAACAGCATTGGGAGAAACAGAGGATAAGTTAGAAGGTTTTGACAAAGGGGCTGATGATTATTTAGTAAAACCTTTTGACTTTAGGGAGCTGTTAGCTAGAATTAATGTGCTCCTCAAACGAAGTGTGCAAAGCGAAGTATCAAATTCAAGAGAACTTCAAATTGCTAATCTAAGAGTGGATTTTGAAGCCAAGTTGGTTTTTAGAGAAAATACACCTATTCAACTTACGCCGAAAGAGTTCAACCTGCTCGAGTTTCTAATAAAAAATCAAGGAAAAGTAGTTTCAAAGGAGGATATTGCCAATGAAATTTGGCAACAAAATCCTGGTAAAAGTCTTAATGTAATTGAAGTCTATATTAATTTCTTACGAAAGAAAATTGATAAGGATTTTGAACCAAAACTCATCAGAACTAAGTCTGGTATGGGCTACGTACTCCGAGCAGAATAAATTTAGACAAAATTCTTATTAATGACCATAAGAACTAAAATTGCAACTCAGTTTTCGATAGTAGTGGCGACGATATTAGCTGTTTTTTCAATTGCTATTTATCTAATTTCTGAAAATTATCGCCAACAAGAATTCTACAATAGCCTTAGAGATAGAGCTCTAACAACATCTAGGCTATTGATTAAAGAACCACAAATTGATAAACAACTGCTTAAGGTTATAGATAAAAATACCCTTAGTACGCTCTACCCAGCACAGGTTTTAGTTTTCAATGATTCTAATCAAGTAGCTTATTATAACTATGAGGCAGACACAATTTACTATAGTCCCGAGCTCTTAAATAGAATTAGGTCTAATAGATACATAGAAACAACTTTTGGGGATAAACAAGTGGTGGGTACTATGTATAGTGATACGTCCAGTAAAGGCTATGCAGTTTTAGCTCAAGCAGAAGACGTTTATGGAAAAGAAAAGCTAGAAAATATTAAGTTTACTTTGTATATCGGTTACTTTTCCGCAATCCTTCTTACTATTTTACTCGGTTTCATTTTCGCGGGACAATCGTTAAAACCAATTTCAAAAATTAATGATGAAATTTCTCTAATTACAGCCACAAGCCTTCGGAAAAAGCTTAAAACTGGAAATAATCGAGATGAAATAGCCACTTTAGCTCTCAATTTCAATAAGATGCTCTCAAGGCTAGACAAATCCTTTGAACTCCAAAAAAGCTTCGTTTCTCATGCCTCACATGAATTGAGAACACCATTAGCCGCTGTTAAATCAGAAATCCAAGTGGCTTTGCAAAATGAAAGGTCCTCCGAAGAGTATAAGTCCATTTTACAAACGCTCTTGGACGACAATGACCGTCTGATAAAACTGACGAATAGTTTACTCGTCCTGGCGAAATCAGAAGACGATTCCAACTTTAAACTAAGCCCGATTCGAGTAGATGAACTTCTTTTTGCTGTTCAAGATGAGTTTCTACATCTAAACCCCAACTTTACCGTTCAGATAGATTTTGACGAGATCCCAGATGATATGAATTGGGTAACCGTGAATGGAAAATTAGAGTTACTTAAAACACTTTTTTTTAATTTGATAGACAATGCGTGTAAGTACTCTAAAAACCATCAGGCCGAAATTAGAATTAAAACTAACAAGGGTAATTGTCTTATTTCTGTAAGCGATACGGGCATTGGCATCCCCAAAGAAGAATTAGAACATGTATTTGAGCCATTTTACAGAACAAAAAATGCTGCTGCTTTTAAAGGTTCAGGTATTGGTCTTTCTATCTGTCGCAGGATTGTGGATTTACATCGAGGAAAAATAACTCTCAAAAGTGAATTAACTAAGGGAAGCCACTTTATAGTTATAATTCCTCATCTTTAACTAGCTATCAAACTCTTTATGAACCTCTCATAGCTTCTCTGGAGCTATTTTGTTTTGGAACCACTTAAAGAAATAAAGTGAAATCTGAAGGTAATTGACTTAAAACAAATAAATCCTAGTAGTTTTGACTTTAGTAAAATTCATTAAAGCGTTAAGCTTTTAATAATCTAGTTTAGATGCCTCAAATCCTTAAGCAAGCAATTTCTAATTTCAAGGAAACTGGTTCTATAGCACCATCTTCGAAAAAGTTGGCTGAAAGAATTGTGGAAAATGCTCACCTAGAAAGCAAAAAAGTAATTGTAGAATTTGGTCCAGGAACTGGTGTAATTACAAGAGAGATATTGAAGCGAAAGCCAAAAGATGCTCTTTATTTTGCTTTAGAGTTGAATCCTGATTTAGTAAAAGAAACGCGGAAGAATTGCCCCGAGGCCTTAGTTTTCTGTGACTCTGCAACTAACATCTCTAAGTATTTAAAGGAAATGGGGGCAACAGAATGTGATTGCATTATCTCCGGGCTGCCATTTGCTAATTTTGAGGAAGATCTTCAGGACCAGATACTTTCCGCGGCCTCAAATAGTCTAAGCAGCAATGGTGTATTTTTGACCTTTGTTTACAATATGAGTTTAGTGACCAAGGCTGGAAAGCTTTTTAGGAAAAAGTTGCCCGCTTTTTTCTCATCTGTTAGAAGAGGTAAAACGATTT
>JBNMFK010000238.1:0-6262 GCA_051269965.1 Algoriphagus sp.
GGCTTTGAGCAGTCAAAAAAGCGATATAGTGATTGCCTCAAACTGCTCCGAATTACTAAGAACCGATAGCTATGAATACAGAGCTAGATTACTTCAAGGCGATCTTAAAAAACACCAAAGTTCTGCTTCCCAGCATATTTACAAAGATTTAAATACTAAGTCTTTTGTCCATCCGAAGTCCGAAGTAAATGGCCACACCGCCAGAGATGAACATAAAAATACTATACACGGCCGCGGCAATGGCATATTCTGTGTTTCCAAGTAAAGCTACCGCGATCGAGATAGCTAGAGTACCATTTTGAATGCCGGATTCGATGGCTATAGATAGGGCTCTTTTTGCTTTAATTCTAAAAAGTCGAGCTGAGAAAAAACCAACCAACATGGTTGCTAAATTCAACAGAATAGCTACTAAACCAGCGTCTACTAGGTATTCTTTCATGTGAGCCCTTTCTTTCAAAATAATACCGACAAAAACTAAGATAAAAACAAGGGTAGACGCTTGCCTAACTGGTTTCTCCATACGTAGGGCAAACTCTGGCTTGCGATGACGTATGAGCATACCAATAGAAATAGGAATGACAATGATGACGAATATCTGAATGATAGTTTGTGGAATATCAAGCGTAATTATTTCTTTCTGAGAAAGGAAATGGTTTAAGGCAAAATTGACAATAAATGGAATTGTGAATATGGTGATAACACTACTCACAGCAGTCAAAGATACGGACAGGGCTAGGTCAGCTTTGGCCAAATGGCTGATTAAGTTGGATGTAGGGCCTCCCGGACAGGCAGCTAAAAGCATAATTCCAACGGCTATTTCTGGCCTAACAGGAAATAAAGAAGCTATTGCAAAACCGATAAGAGGTAAAAGGACGAGCTGATTTGTCAAACCCACAAACATTGCTTTGGGATAACTAAGAATTCTTTTAAAATCATCAACGACCAGCGAAAGGCCCATGCCCAACATGATGATGATTAAGGAGATGGCGAGTATAATAGTTGAGGTATTATCCATGGGGTAGGTTTATTTCAAGAGTCAATAATACAAAATTTGGAGCTAAACCAGAGAAATAATCTCTGACTTTTGAAATAATAGGAGGCCGCTCTACTTTTTTTCAGCACTTATTTTATTATCAATTGAAAACTAGGCTATTGTGATAATTCAATAAAGCGTATCATTATTAGACAGACATACCTCCGAAATTAGCATGAAAGAACTCTTTTTTGAACTGGTTCAAAATATTTTTCTACAACATGCAGGTAACTAATTTTTAAAAGTAAAATCGATTTGCGACACTTTATCCTTCTTGTGGCTATGCCGTATTGCTCTATACTTTAATATAAACAGAATTTTGCGAATCAAAGGAACAGGGTAAAGACCTATGGGCAAGAATAAAAAGAACGAGATCTAGTCTATAATACAGAGAGGCTAGGACCTAAGATTTGCGTTCAACTTCTCTTAAGTTTTCTAACTTCTTATTTCTCAAAAAGCCATTTATGTCTTCGAAATGTTCTAAAATTCGCTTGTTCCCAAATTCAAATACTTTATCTGCCAAACCATCTAAGAAATCTCTATCGTGAGAAATAAGAATAATAGTACCCTCAAAGATTTTTAAAGCCTCCTTTAAGATATCTTTCGTCCTTAAATCTAAATGATTTGTAGGCTCATCTAAGATTAGTAAATTCACAGGTTCCAACAGAAGTTTTATCATAGCCAACCTCGTTTTTTCACCACCAGACAGCATTTGAACTTTTTTATTCAGGGCATCCCCGCTAAAGAGGAAGGCTCCTAAAAGATCTTTTATTTTGCTACGAACCTCACCCACCGCTGTTTGGTCTACCGTGTCAAAAACAGTAAGATCGCCATCTAGCATAGATGCTTGGTTCTGAGCAAAATAACCTATCTGGCAGTTATGACCCACTTTTAAATCACCTATGAATTCTATCTCGCCCATAATAGCCTTTACCATGGTAGATTTCCCTTCTCCGTTTTTCCCGACAAAAGCTATTTTTTCGCCTCGCTCAATGGTTAAATTAGCCTCTTTGAAAACCACGTGGTTACCATAGCTTTTTCCTACAGCTTCAGCCATAATAGGGTAGTTGCCAGAACGCGGGGCCGCTGGGAATTTGATATTTATATGAGAGGTGTCCACCTCATCTACTTCTATAATGTCCAGTTTTTCAAGCATTTTGACTCTTGATTGAACCTGTAACGTTTTGGAGTATGTCCCTTTAAATCGGTCGATAAAAACCGTCGTATCGGCAATCATCTTTTGCTGGTCATTATGTTGTTTTTGCTGCTGTTCCATTCGTTCTTTTCTTAGCTGCAAATAGTGCGTGTAATTTACTTTGTAATCGTAAATTTTGCCATTAGTTACCTCAATGGTTCTGTTGGTTATGTTATCTACAAAGGCCCTATCATGAGAAATAATGATTACGGCTTTAGAACTGTTGATTAAGAAATCTTCGAGCCATTGAATAGAATCAATGTCCATATGGTTTGTGGGCTCATCTAGGAGAATTAAGTCAGGTTTTTGAAGAAGAATTTTGGCCAATTCTATCCGCATTCGCCATCCACCGCTAAATTCACTCGTGGGTCTAGTGAAGTCTTCTCTGCTAAAACCAAGACCCTGAAGTGTGATTTCTATTTCAGCGTCATAGTTTACTTCTTCTATAGAATAATACTTCTCGCCAAGTTCAGTAACCTTTTCTATGATGGCCATGTATTCGTCCGATTCATAGTCAGTTCTGGTCTCTAACTGTGAATTCAAGTCATCCATTTCCTTTTTTAGACTCAGTATGGCAGAAAAAGCTTTCGCCGTTTCGTCAAAAACCGTGTCCTGATCTTCTGTTAAAAGGTGTTGTGGTAAATAGGCAATAATGGCATCATTGGGAGCCGAAATTTTTCCTTTGGTAGGCTTATCCATGCCGGCCACAATTTTGAGCAGTGTAGATTTACCCGCTCCATTCTTTCCCATCAGGGCTATCCTGTCTTTCTCATTGATGTTAAAGGTCACCTCAGAAAATAGTGTTCTTCCACTAAACTCTACACCTACGTTATCTACTGAAATCATTCCTTAAAGCTAATTGGGCTGCAAAGATACATTTTAGCAAATGAAAATAGGACAACAGATTTAATTGTATTTATTAAAATAGTCAGGCATTATTATTTTAGACTATAATATCGCTTAATTCCTTTTTTTTTCCTTTACTCAAGCTTGTCATAATGCATTACAATGATTATTGACCTTTAGCATCGGTAGCTTAAAGTAAGGGTATGCTAAGACTGCACAGCGTTTATTATGAGGGAACGAATGTAGATCTGTCGGTAAAGTAACCTAGATTTCTCCCATATCTCCAACAGTGTAGCTCTAAGCTTTAGTAGAATATTGATTTTATCTAAGGCACTTTCAGACTTTAATGTCTGGAGTAGAGACTGACTTACTTTTAAATTTCTAAATCAACAGGGTATATCCTCATCAGGCGTTTCATAAGGTATAGAGGTGTAGCTCATTTTTGTAATTAGCTTCTAAATAAATAATTGCCTTTGATAAGACTGCACTATGCTGATATCAGCAGCTCACTTTAAACAGCCTTCGATATTTTACTTGAATTCAATATTTTTGGATTTTCTAAAGCCAAAAACGACATACACACAAAACAAAACCAAATGAATTTTTCGTAACTTATTTAGATTATAATTCTGCTAAGTCTTGAATTAGAATGAAAAGAAACTGTTTCAAGACTAAAACCTTTGCTACCGTTTATTTATACCTTTTATACTGTTTCAGCTAATAAATCTCACCTAATAGCTAATTAACTGCAAGAAAAGTGTATCATTTCCATTTTTATGAAACCTCTTTCATTTGGACTTTAAGCTTTGACTTTTCAGTTAATGCATATGAATACAACATTGTTTTCTTACAATGAAAGTCGTCAAAAGGCATGATATTTTGCCTTTTGATTGTATACACTAGAAGCATATCAACAGGCCATTTACCTATTCTTTTCAGGGTAAAATTTTCTCTTATTTCTTCATTACCTAGCTCCTGCCAACTTATTTTGGTCTTTTTTATAAAAATTTAATTGAGAGCTCCAGCGTTTCATATTTACTGATAGAGAGCTTTTTATGAGGCAAAGCTTTTTCTATGAAGACTAAGAAAATCTAATTCTGCTTTTTCTAATAGTTGCTAAACGTTTCCTATTGCTTCCCTAATGTATTTTCTGCTCTAAAATGCAGCTTACTAAACCATAGAAGACGTCCTAAGAGCTCTCAACACTGGGTTCGGGAATAGTAGAAATGATTTTAGCTAACATGGAGGCCGTATTACTTAGAAATTACTTGGCCTCGATCATTTTAGACGATAAGCTTGAGTTTATGACTTAGGACAGGTTAAAGTCCTAAAAGCCATTCTCCTTTCTGTCCTATTCTTTGTCTAGTTGCTTGAGTAATGTACTTTTTCTGGTCAATCTGCTGAGGAAGCTCTCTAGAACAAAAATAGCTGTGAATACTTCGACGGTTTTTGTTGGTAAAATTTGTGGTGCCACCATGCCAAACATGTGAATTAAATATAAAAACAGAGCCAGCCGGTGCCGTAATTAATACTTGTTCAGGATGGTCGTTAAGGGGGTTATCTAGAATGTTTTGAGGTAAAGACTTAAGTTTATGAGTCCCTGGAACTATCCTTGTAGCACCGTTGACTGTTGTAAATTCGTCTAAAAGCCAAATAGTATTGCAAACTTTATAGTCCTCATTAACGACCGTATTTCCCCAGTCCACATGGAGCTTTTGTTTCCCATTGCCTGGTGTTGCGGCTCTATAATTTAAGGATGAGAGTTTGTAATTAGTACCTAATACAGCTTCTATTCCTGCTAAGACTTTGGGGTGCGTGTAAAAAGTATCAAAAATATCGCCTTTGTTTACGAGATTAGCCAGTCTATCGGCTCCAGCCTCTTTTGGATGCCGAATGTACTTAGAATCCATCAATTCTGAGCCCGCATTATCTCCCTCTACCTTCATTAAGTCAAAGATGCGTTGATTGACTTTGTTTACTTGTTCCGAGCTCAAAAGACAGCCTAGATCCAAATAACCCTGACGATGAAGTAAATCTTTTTCCTTTTCAGTTAACATGTGGAATTATTAAAAAAGAATATAATGAGTTAGTTTAATCCTTAAATGTAAAAAAGTCTAAACCCTTTGAGCCGAGAATCACCATTTTTTCAAGGTCTAAGCCCTGAAAAATTCCAAAAGACTTTTAACATCTTGCCTTTCTAGACTTAGCTCTTTCCTTTCTCCAAACACCGTATAGTTTAGCCCCATTGTAATTTCTGACTCTTAGCATAAATCCAGACACCAAGGATATTTGAGAGTAAAAAACAAGTAGTCTTTTTAAGAGGGATATTGTCTTTTCAAGGTTCAAGCTTTTTAGTGCCAAAAAGTTTTAGAATAAACTATCAGATGAGGCATTTCTTTCTGCAAGTATCGGAATCAGAACTTAGACCTACTAAATAGGCCTAATCGACCATTTAACTTTGAAAACTAATTTTTCCTAAGGATATGAATGCTTGCTTTTAATTTTTAAGAATGCTTTTGTAAAAAATATAAATCCTTCTAAATCATAGGAATATTTTTTCAGCTCAGAAAATATAGGTAGCTCTTTTTAAGCAATCATTAGTTTACTTGATACCATTTAATTTCAGGACTTTTTAGGCAATAAAATCATCCTTTGATCTTTTAATTTAAAAGATTTAAATACAATTGCATATGAAAAGGTATGGTCTCCTCTTTATTTTAATTTTTCTAACAGGTCAAGCCAGGTGTCAAACCATGGATTTGAATTCTTCTTCGTTCGTAGATCTGGGTCTGCGGTTGTTAGCAGCTAATGCCATGGAAAAAGCAAACACCAAAGAACTCATTGAAGGCTCAGTTTATTTAAATGATGAATTTGTAGAAGCGAAAATCATAACGGTAAGAGGAGAGTTTAATCCCCAAAAAATGCGTTATAACATCTATGAAGATGCCATGGAGTTTGAGATGGGAGGAAAGCTCCTTCTCATGGATGCTAGCCGTTTGATCAAGAATATAACACTAGACGAACAGGTTTTTGTCGCTGCTGATTTCCCATATAAATCCAAGACTGTGAGAGGTTTTTTGGAGCAAGTTTACTTTGGTAAATATGCACTTTATGCCAAAAAGAATATCTCATATCGTACGGCTGAACCTCCAAAAGCTTTGGAGGCAGAAGGCAGGTCTGCAAGATAT
>JBNMFK010000239.1:0-6235 GCA_051269965.1 Algoriphagus sp.
ATTTCATGGAAAAGCGTTTTGGAGCGTGGGCCAGAATATATGCTTCGGCTTGTTATTTATTAACTCAGTTGGCTCGTATGGGAGCTATCTTGTATTTACTAGCACTGCCCATGCACTCCCTCACAGGCTGGAGTGTTCCCCTCATTATCATATTTACAGGTATTTTAGTTATGATTTATTCTGCTTTAGGGGGCATAGAAGCAGTAGTATGGACAGACGCCATCCAAGGTATTGTATTAATCGGAGGAGCATTGCTTTGTTTCATCATGCTCATGATTGACCTACCCGACGGCTTCGAAGGTTTTCTAAATGTGGCCTCGACTAATAAAAAATTTAGTCTAGGCGGGATGGGTTTAAGCCTTTCAAAGCCCTCCTTTTGGTTAATTTTGTTCTATGGCTTTTTTATTAATCTTCAGAATTTTGGAGCAGACCAAAGTTACATCCAAAGGTATATTGGAGCTAAAACTGACAAAGATGCTAAGAAGTCTGTTTGGCTGGGAAGTTTATTATACCTCCCAGTTTCTATGCTTTTTTTCATGATTGGTACGGCACTCTGGGTCTATTATCTTGAGTTTCCGTCTTTATTGCCCGCGGGCATGGCTGCTGATAAGGTTTTCCCACATTTTATTGTTAGCCAACTTCCAGCAGGGCTTACTGGTTTATTAATTGCCGCGATATTTTCAGCGGGTATGAGTTCACTTAGCACAAGTGTAAACTCTTCTGCTACGGTATTACTATCAGACTATTATAGAAAATTTAAAAAAACAGAACTCTCGGAACGCTCAGCTATTAATTTCCTAAGATTATCTTCTTTGGTCATTGGTATTTTAGGTATTATTGTGGCTCTAGCCTTTAATGGCGTGGCAAGTGCCTTAGATACATGGTGGGCTCTTGCTTCCATTTTCAGCGGTGGTATTCTTGGACTTTTTCTATTAGGACTGATGCTTAAAAATATCAAGCCCAAAACAGCCATGATTGCCGTTGGTGTTGGGCTACTATTTATTCTTTGGACCAGCCTTTCACCATTTTTTGGTTTTTCGTCCCTTTTCCATGCTAACTGGGTTATCGTGTTTGGAACGTTATTAATTTTTGGCGTAGGTTGGGGGATTTCAACTTTAAAGGACTAAAACTGTATGAACATTGTCTAAGAGCTTGGTTTTAAAAAAGACCAAGCCCAATTCTTATGACAATTAAAACTGTAGACTTAGGAGCTCTACGAGGAGTACGCCTCAATTCGATAGAGATCTATTAATAAACCTTTAAGGTCCAGACACATTCGCGATAATCCAAACCAGCATTATCTACAAGAAGATGGCACATTAAAGATTCAACCAATACGTAAGTTTTGCTAAAATAGCCCTGTTTTTTACGCCCCCGAGGTTGGTGTTGTAATTGTCAGAATACACCAAGAAAAAGTCTGAAACAGGAGCGAAACGCCATTGAATTCGAGAGTTGACATTGAAGTTATCAAACTGGCTATTATACTGCAAATTCGACGTCCAAAACAAGCTTTTACTGAAAGTAACTTCGGCTTTTGGTCCTATCACAAATACTTTATTCTCTGCTTGTGCAAGCCTTATATCATTATAGCCAGCATTCACTGTGAGTTGTACATAAGGCTGGAATCTGTAACTAGCAGCACCAGAAAGAGAAAAGATGTTTCCATTAAAATATTGTCCGACTACTGGCGTGAGACTCATGAAAAAAGCTTTGCGACGATCACTTACCAGCGTAGCCCTAATATTGTGATAAACGTAATCCGTATTTAATGCTAAAGATGGCAATTCTCTATTTGAACGTAAGGCATCAAAATCTTCAAAGAGATAAGTATAATTTCTATTTATAGAAAGGAGAACCGCCGCCGTATTTTTAAAAGCGATTGAAATAAATGGGCCCGCCTCCAAGTCCGTTCTGCCAAAATTTGGTCTGTAATATTCATCCCAAGCGGCTCCAAAGCTAAATCGGTTAATTGGCCCCTTGGTTGGATAAAAATTAAAACCAAAAGTGGGATTAATATGAAAAAAATCTGTTCTTGGAACAAATCCCGAGGCCGATTGAAACCCCGCTCCCACATAATCCTGAGACCATTTAGCAGTGAAGCTTCTTACAGTATAATTTAGAGAAAGGCCATGTGTAAAAGCCTGTTCTTTCTTCTCAGCGGTAAAAGATTGGTGGTAAAAAACCTTACCTACCCATTTATTACCAAGCGACTGATGATTGTATTCTACTCCCCCTACCCTGTCATATAAATCTCCTGTAAATTCTGAAGATGGATTCATCAATTGATTATTGACAAAAACACCAGCAATGTTTGACCGTTTAAAGACACGTCTTTGTACCGCTGCCACCGTGTAATTAGTAGAAGCAATACCTCTAGACTCATCACTTCCAGTCATGGTATTCAAAAGACCAACTCGCCAGTCGTTATTCAATTTACCGCTTAACTTTAAGCCATATAGGATTGGATTTTGAACGCTAGTTCCTGTGGTGGAATCAAATGCAATACCAACTGTTCTACTAAAAAAAGGACTAACAATTCTGCTTCCTCTTCTACTGGCACCTCCACTAGGTGGAACAAATGGGTTATTATTTACAGAACCAAAACCCGCAAAAAGATCAGAGTTTTCTGTGAAAAATTGTCTCTGCTCAGGAAATGTAATATCAAATCGAGTAAGGTTAACCACTTGTTGATCTACCTCTACTGTAGAAAAGTCAGGATTAACCGTTAGGTCTAAGTTCAAACCGCTTGTAATGGCAATTTTAGCATCTCCCCCTATACCAAAAGTGCCTTTGGCATCCATTTTGTTTTCGAAATCTTGCGAACGACCAGCTGAAATATATGGAATTAGAGAAATATTGGTTCCTGGATCAGGTAATGGTTTTTCAAATTCCATGGGCATGGAATAAGCTAAAGACATAATAATTTGATTTTGAGGTACCTGCACGAGCACAGAGTTCTCATTACTTTGTGTATCAAATCTATACGATTTGAATAACCATTCTTTACTATTCGGCTTAAACCTGAGCGTAACTAATGGAATAACCATTTCACAGCTCCAATATCCATCTCCGATGTAAGTTTCACTTTGCCATGTATTATCCCAAGAGGCATTGAAAGATGAAATACTTGTGGCCCCATTAGAAAGTAAAGCCTCTCTTTGCACGCCCAAAGGATTTGTTCCAAAAAGAAAGGCATTTGTATTATCTCGAAACGTATCAAAGATAAAAGTTATATTATCGCTTGAGCCCGCCCTAAAATCTCTCTTCAGCGTGGGTACTACATAATCATCCCCTTTGGATTCCATGTAGGCTCCCAAGTATATATTCTTGTTGTCATAAGCTATATAGATGAGGGAGTTGTAGGTAGAAGGTACACTATCTGATGGGAAGTATTGCTGAAAATCCCCCATGTTCTCGATATTCTGCCATTGCAAATCGTCTAGTTTGCCATCGAGCTTGATAGGAGAATCAAAGAATTTAACTTGATAGTTTTGTTGTGATAAAGCGACAAAACTTGTGAGAGAAAGCAAAAAGGTTTTAAGCATCTAACTATTAAAGTAATCTAGCTGTCAAAGCTAGTAGTTTTAAGGAAGACTCCTCTTTTGAGTAGATGTCTTTTAGTTTTCTATAGACGGTTTCTTTTCTTTTGTGCTTATAATTAAAAAGTATATTGGACAAATACACTTTCTTTAAAAAAGGCTGAAGAATAAAGGAGTTTATCCATCATCGTGACCTTAGATAAACAGTACCTTCGCCGCTATGTGGATGAATCTAGGCCTTTTGGCCGCTCTTTTCTTAGGATTGCACAACTTATTTAAGAAACATGCTGTTTCCGACAATGAAGTGTACCCTGTTCTTTTAGGAACAATCACAGCAGGCTTTTTACTTATAGTCCCTTTTTATATAGCCTCTATATATTCTCCAGAATCAGTTAAAAAAATTGGATTCTATATCAATGAAATCTCCTGGCGAATCCATGGTTTTATATTTATCAAATCCATGATAATGGCCGCTTCATGGATTTTGGCTTATCAAGCCTTGAAACACTTACCAATCACTATTGTCACTCCAATTCGTTCTGCTGGACCATTTTTTACTTTTATTGGTGCTATTTTTATTTATCATGAAAAACCAAATCCTTGGCAGTGGCTTGGTTTCTTTCTCATTATATTCTCTGTTTTTTTGTATTCACAAATTGGTAAAAGTGAAGGAATAAACTTTAAACGCAATAAATGGATCTTTGCCATTATTGGAGCTACCTTTTTAGGAGCCAGTAGCGGACTCTATGATAAATTTTTGATTCAAAGCTTAGATCTAAGTCCACAAACTTTACAGTTTTGGTTTTGCTGGTATACTATCATAATCTTAATCCTAATGCTGGCAATTACTTGGTTCCCAAACCGTGAGAACAGAAAGGCCTTCAAATGGAGATGGTCTATACCTGCAGTTGGCGTATTACTTCAACTCGCAGATTATTTCTACTTCAAAGCGTTGCAAGACCCAGAAGCCCTCATCATGCTTTTATCCGCTATAAAAAGGAGTCAAATACTCATAGCAGTAGTTATAGGTGGCGTGGTCTTTAAAGAAAAAAACAAGCGAAAAAAACTAATTCCCCTTACTGGTATAGTAATAGGTGTTGCGTTAATACTTATGTTCAAGTAGCTTCCGACATTGTGAAACCTATTTCTAACAACATTTTATCCAAGAAAAGACTTCGTATCTATATTTTATTATAACTCCGGTATGAAGTATTTGACCGCCTCTTATTATTCATATCGTTGCTTTATTCATACCGTTGCTCACTTTCGGTCGAAATGATCCCGTAGATGTGGTTTATACTTTGGTAGATGCGTCAAATTCTCGTTGATCCTTTTTTAATTCAGCCTCACGATCATTCGAAATGGTGAATCTCAGTCCAGATAATGCCATAAATGCAGGTTGGAATGCTGGATATCCATACAATCCAGATAGCATCAAATGCTTTAGCCATATAGATGATAGGCAGCTTTCAGGCGTGTCAGATATGCTAGCAACCGGTAAAGCTATCTCGTAAATCCAGATAATTATGGTTCTAAATTCTCACATAATAATGAGCCGATAAAGCTAGGCTCTTACAACGTGTATTTTGAATCTTATGACATAGCTATAGAACTTACTTCACGGATACGTCTAGGTTTTTACAAATACATTTTCCTTAAGAATGAGGAAAGTAGTATACTGTTTGATTTTTCCACTTTCCTTGGCCCTTCGGATACAGATCATGATGAATTCATCAAGAACGTGAGTAATAGATAGATCGAAGTCTACGCCATTTGGGGATTACGAAACATAGCTCCAAGCCATTAACCGTTTAATTTGAGGCTCAGTTTGACAAAGTTTTTGATACAGAAGGAGCTTAGAGAGATAAGAGTAAAAAGTTGGTCCAGAATATCACTAAAGGAAAAAATATGGGATTGATTCTGGGATTTGAGACGCATTCGGAAGAGATCAGAAAAATAAAAGTTGGCATGTCTTCTGTAAGTACTCTGGAGGCTTGAAATAACATAATCGAGGGGCTTTCTCATATGGGAAGACAAAGCATAATATGCCCCACCATCTATAAGTGAAGAATGATTTTTAAAGACCGAACAAAGACTTGCCGTTCAATGCCTGCCAAATAGTGAAACAAACAAAACTGGTGTAAATTAGGGTGAAAAGCCAAACCATGAGCTTAGTATCTGATCTGGCAAGAGACTTTGATGAGATAAAAAAGCCAAAAAGAGGAATGGCTTGTAAAGAGTGAATACCAAAGAAATGACCGACACGTAAATCACCAAAAAGGTGACTCCAGTCAAGGAAAAACAAACCTTCTTTACCCATTTCTCCTCCTACATTGTGACTATTAACGGCACTCAAATAGCCTCCAAAAAAACTAAAAACAACAAACAATATCAATCCTAGCTTTATTGAAAGAGCTATTGTTTTGTTTACTCTATACGTCTTCTGCCTAATAAATCGTATAGCTATAACAAGTGAAGCCGTTGTAAGCCAAACAATCATGACACCCATTATGCCATATAAAACCTCACCTAGAGTATCATCAACATTAAAGTGGGATCTCTTACCTAAAAGGGCCTGAATGGTTATGATTCCATTCTCAAAAAACATAGTTACCAAGGCTAAAATAGAGTACCATTTTACAGCCCTTTGATTATTCAGATAGAATAATAAATAAGCCATAGACCAGGCATAAAAT
>JBNMFK010000240.1:0-6228 GCA_051269965.1 Algoriphagus sp.
CCGATGACAGACTATCCTCCGTTTATCGAACGAATCGAGAAAATTTCTTAATACCTATGTCAATATTAAGTGACTATTTGCAAAAGATTGAGAGTAAAGTTCTAGGCTTTGTATCGGCGGATAATTGGCGATTAAAAACTGTAATACTTTGTTGTTTTGTGGTTGTTTTATCTTTCTTCAATAATCTATTTCCACTCAAAAACTTCAAAACTTTCTACGACCAGGTCATAACTAATAGGAGTGAAGTATTCCTTTATGAAACTATTAAAGATAGAGCTGGAGACTTGACTGGAAACTTTGATTATGAGCCTTATTCGGGAAAAGAGAGTAGAACGTTTAGGTTGGTAGCTCCGGTTTTTATAAAGCTCACTGGTATCCAGCATGTCAGCTTTTTTTTATATGCGATTCAGCTGCTTTGTGGCTTACTATTCTTCTACTTATTAACTGGTTTTGTACAAGAACTTACGGGAGACAGGTCGGCTACTTTATATGCTATGATTGGCATTTCGACGGTTTACTTAGGGTCTTGTTTTTTGATTGAAAATCTAGGTTACGGTGATTTATTCTCATTTTTTTTCCTTTTTCTGGCGGTTTATTTTGGTAAAAAACCTTGGCTAGTCTTTGTGTTTTTGCAGCTAGCTTTTTGGAATGACGAAAGAGCATTTATAGGTAGTGGATTAGCCTTTGTTTGGTTATGGTGGTATCCTCAGTTTAAAAGTAATAATCCTGTTAGAATCACGCTCAATTGGTCTATGACGGCTGTAGTCCTAGCTTGGCTGGCTTGGATAGGTGGAAGATACTATCTTATGAATGTGGTAGGCATGAAGCCGACGTATAATCCAGATGGTGAATTTATGGTACGAATTCAACAAAGCTTCTGGTCACTTGGCTTCCGTTTATTATGGCAATTTGAAGGTTGGTGGCTCTTATTTGGCCTTATGGGAATGATACTGTGGAGCAAAAAGGAGTACCTAAGTCTTGTTCCAATACTTGGTGCTTTGGCGGCTTCTTCATTAGCTGCCATGATTATTTATGATTCTACCAGAAGCGGAACATTTGCTTTTATCGCCATCTTTTTTGCTATAGCTGTCTGCAAAAAATATTTGACCGACAGGCAGTTAAGACTACTTCTCTTGGGCACAGCTATTTTGTGCTTCTTACATCCTTTGGCAAGTCAAACTAGAGGCGTGGGTTTCTTTTTGATGTAGCTTAGAATATTCCTTGTAAAGTATCTTGAACCCATTGAGGAGCAAAGAAAAGTGCTAAAACTAAAGTTCCTAGAATGGTCAGAAAGATAACTTGTAGTAGAGGAATCTTCCCTGTATTTACAGGCTGTTCTGCTTTCTTGAGAAACATAAAATAAGGTATTTTGAGGTAATAGTATATGGACACTGCGGTGTTTAACAATCCAAAAGCCAAGACCCAAAGTAGTATTTTTTCTCCACTAGAGGCGTATTGCTCATACAATGAGCTAAAGACTAAAAACTTAGCCGTAAAACCGGAAGAAGGTGGAAGTCCTACAAGGCCAATCATGAAAATCAGACCGAGTATGCTTAAAAATATAAATCTTTGACTTAGTCCAGCCATAGCCTTAAATTCGTTTGATCCTGTTTGTTTTTCAATCATGTCTAGCAACAGAAAAGATCCCGTGGACATGAACAAATAAACCGCCAAATAAAATACAGAAGCCTGAAAACCAGATGACTGAAACGCCAAGAGTCCAATAAGAATAAAACCTGCTTGTGCAATACCCGAATAGCCTAACATCCGTTTGGCGTTAGTCTGGGAAATGGCTGCAAAGTTTCCAATTAAAATAGACAGCAGAATGACAAAACTTAAAAGGAAACTGGCATCGACAGGAATATGAACAAGTAATTTATAAATAAGAAAGATAGCGGCAATTTTAGGAGCTACTGAAAGGAATGAAATCAACGGTGTGGGAGTGGCTTCATAAACATCTGGAGCCCAAATATGGAAAGGAGCAGCAGATAATTTGAACAGCGGCCCTGCCAGGGTAAGGCCAAATGATCCTAAAATAGCCCAACTAGGATTTAATAATAATTGACTTTGAAAAGCGGCTGAGCTAAAATTCATTGAACCTGTGATACCGAAAAATAGCGACATCCCAAAAAGCATGAAAGCCGTACTGGCTCCACCGAAAATTAAATATTTAATCCCAGCTTCTAAGTTGGATTTATTGCCATTCATAGCTACCAGAATATAGGAACAGATGGAAACTGTTTCAAGAGCTATAAAGATGCTAAGGAAGTGATTTGACATCAGTAGAAATAGCAATCCCATGACCATGGTGAGCAGTACTATATAGTACTCTGTATCCAGGTCATACCCCATTACTTTTAAATGAATGAGGATAATAAGTGTGGTAATTAACGTCAGTTCTTTTCCTAGGGTACTCACGGCTGTGCTTTCAAAAAGACCATTGAAAATAGAAAGAGTTGCTGAATCTGTTTGGAATACAAGGGCGAAAGCTAGTAGAGTGACAACTAAAGTCAGAAGCCAAGCGGTAGTTTTATAAGCAGAAGTCTTCTTCCCAAATGCGACTAGCGTGGTTAAGAAAACAATGCCTAGGACAAGACAAATTTCTGCCGAAATGACAGAGGTGCTAAGAAGAATATGTGCTAATTGTTCTAACATCTATTTTGCTGTACTAGATAAAAAGGTATCAACGGCACCATGACTAACTTCAAAGATTAAATTAGGCCAAACCCCGAAAAGGATAGCTAAAAAAGCTAGACCGAAAAGCATAACTATTTCGCGTTGGCTTAAGTCTGTCATTTCATTTTGCAAGGAACGATTAACCCAAAATTCGCCGAAAAACATTCTTTGGAGTGCCCAAAGGAGATATACAGCAGAGAGAATGATGCCTAAAACAGCTAAAGAAGGGAGCCATAAAGGAAGACTTGGTGCGTTAAAAGCTCCTAAGAGAGAGAAAAACTCGCCTATAAAACCTGATAGCCCTGGAAGACCTAAGGAACCAAAGAAGGCTATCACCACTACAGCAGTGAAAAGTGGCATCTTACTTGCCAAGCCTCTGTAATTTTGAATAAGTCTGTTTCCTGTTCTGTCATATACCACACCAACAATTAGAAAGAGCATTGCAGATAAAATACCGTGACTAAACATTTGATAAATGCCTCCATTTATACCTTGCTCATTCAATGCGGCAAAACCCAAAAAGACAAAACCCATATGAGATACAGAGGAATAAGCAATTAGTTTTTTGAGGTCATCTTGAGCCAAGGCATTAAAGGCTCCATAGACGATGGATAGAACACCCAGCCCGGCTATGAGATAGGCCAAATCAAATGCTTCAGCTGGGAAAAATCCTATTCCTACTCTAAGAAAAGCGTAACCGCCCACTTTTAAAAGAATACCCGCTAAAACCACAGAGATGGCAGTAGGAGCCTCTACATGAGCATCTGGCAACCATGTATGGAAAGGAACGGTAGGCAGTTTGATACCAAAACCAATGAGGAGTAATACAAAAAGAACCGTTTTAGAAGGCCAACCAAATATGCTATTAGATGCATCTACATCTAATACCGAGCCAGAAATATAATTGCTAGCATCTGACAGAATCCTGAAATCAAAAGAGAAAATATTTTTCCCTAGCTCTTTAGATAAGGCGGTGTCAGTGACAGAAAGTCCCATGGTAAGCATTACAATGAGAATAAAAACAGAACCCACCAGTGTATAAATAATGAATTTCATGGCCGCATACTCCCTTCTTTCTCCACCCCAAATTCCGATAAGGAAATACATAGGCAAGAGCATAAACTCAAAGAATAAAAAGAATAAGAAAAAATCTAGGGATACAAAACAGCCGAACACAGACGACATTAATAAAAGATAGAATGCGTAGTAGGCTCTCGTTCTTTTAGTTATCGAATGAGACGAAATGGTAGCTACTAAAAATACGATTCCAGCCAATAGAACCATCGGCAAACTTATACCATCTAAGCCCAAGAGATATTGAATATGGATGGCTCCTAAACTTCCGAGGTCAAGACTTATCCAGTCTTTTTGCTCTAAAAACTGATAGCCAATGGCTTCTTTATCAAAATTTGAATAGAGGTAAAGGCAGATGAAAACAGCAATGATAGAAATAGCCAAGGTAAAGCGATAGGCATTTTTCTTAGCCGTTGCAGGCAAGAGGAGTATGACGGCTGCCCCTGTAAGTGGTAAAAAAATAAGAAAGGATAATAGATATGCTGTCATGTAATCTTAAAGCAGGGTCAAAAGTATCATTATTGCTAGTAAAAAAAGAACGAGTGCTATCAAATAGCTCTGAATTTTACCTCCTTGAATCAGTTTTAAGCGGCCGCCTATTTTTTGAACACTGTTTGAAATGAAGCTAACTGTTCCATCTACCCAACGTTCATCCAAATAACGGGTAAATGCTGCCGTTTTTCTGGTCAAAGGACTCATTAGGCCTATGGCACCGTCTATCACGCTATTGTCGAACCGGTGCACCATCTTAGAAAAGCCTTTAAGATGTAATAGAACATCGTCATCTCTTGAGACCAATTGACCGGCTATAGGTTTAGCAATAGTATTTAAATAGAATTTATTTATGAAAAAGTGATTTAAGCCAAATTTTCGCCATGCGGACTTCCCACTAAATTTATTTGTAATTTCTCTCTTTGAAAAAGAAAATGAAGCCATGACCGCTATCAGGCTTAAACCTAAAACGGCGTAGCCCAGCCAATGACTTTCTTGATGGTGAATAGGGAAATAACTCGAGAATCTGCTACTTTCAAAGCTTAGCGGACTATCTCCAAATACAAACCAAAAAGAACAAAGAGCTAAAGGAATGATACTCACCTCAAAAATACTAATAGGACTTTTATCTTGCTTCCCTAATTCTCTAGGCATAAATACCAGAACAAAAGCCCGCATCATATAAAAGCCCGTCATAACGGAAGCAAGAATGCCGAGAATAGGAATGAACATTAATGCTGGACTTCCCAAAGCCCAATTCCAGGTAGAGATAAGTATGGCGTCTTTCGATAGAAAACCTGAAAACAAGGGGAGGCCCGTTAAAGATGCGGCACAAATAATAAACAGGACTGTCAAAAGAGGTTTTGTTTTTAGTAAGCCACCCATTTTCTCCATGTTTTGCTTATGATGGAAATGATGAATGACAGCTCCCGCAATAAGGAAAAGTCCTGCTTTGAAAAAGGCGTGTGTAAAGAGATGGAACAATGCCGCATTAGTAGCACCTGCTCCCATAGCCATCACCATTAAACCTAACTGTGAAACGGTAGAATAGGCTAAAACCTTTTTTATATCTTGCTGAAAAATAGCAGAATATGCTGCTAAAACAGCGGTGATACCACCAATGCTAGCTATGAATAGTCTTGCGTCTGTAGTGAAAATAAAGTCGACGCGGGCCAATAAGAAAATACCAGCAGCCACCATAGTAGCCGCGTGAATAAGTGCTGAAACAGGCGTAGGGCCTTCCATAGCATCTGGTAACCAAACTTGAAGTGGGAACTGAGCAGACTTCCCAATACATCCCGCAAAGAGTAATATTCCGGTTAAGGTCAAAAGGCTGTTTGGCTCATAAACTATCGTTGAAAGGGTGGTAAGTTCTAAAGTTTGAAACTGCACATAGACCAAAGTGATTCCAATCAGGAAACCAGCATCGCCTATTCTATTGATGATAAATGCTTTAAGTGAGGCATTGGTGGCGGATTGTTTTTTGTACCAAAAACCTATCAATAAATAAGAACTAAATCCAACGAGTTCCCAAAAAACAAAAATGAATAGCAGGTTACCACTGGCCACAAGACCTAGCATAGAAAAAACGAAGAGATTGAGATAAGCGAAATATTGTCCATATCTGTCATCTTTTTCCATGTATTTAGTAGAAAAAAGTTGAACTAAAAGGGCAATAAACTGCACAAGACCCCAGAGGAGCAGCGTAAGTCTGTTAACAAGAATGGAAGCCGAAAAACCTGTATCTTGGAACGTTACCCAAGGATACTCAAAGGCAATAGGGCCATCAAATGTTTTAATAAGATAAGAAGCGAGCCCAAGACCGATCAGATTTAGAGCTATTGATAAACCACTCACCAAAATGTTTCGGTGTAAAAATAAAAGACCAGAAAACCCTAAGAGGTAAAGACCTAAAGTAATAAAAAGTATTTGGTCGGCTGGCATAAATTAATGGCCTGATTAAGGTCGAAGATACGTCAAAATTTA
>JBNMFK010000241.1:0-6156 GCA_051269965.1 Algoriphagus sp.
ATTAGGCGACCTTTTTTTTGTTTCAAAGCGTAAGTTTAATTTAAAAACCTGTTTTAGACCTACTGTTATTGTTTATTCACTGTCTTTTTAATCGATGAATTCACGAAACTATTATTAGAAGGGTATTGAACTCTAGACATTGAAAGACGTAAATAGCTCTATAACGTTAGAATGTACTAGTATTCCTAAACCGTACCATGCTCGAAACCACGTGGAGTGATTAATCTAAAGAGTACACCTTTACGGACTCGTTATTTCTGGCAATAATCAACCTTTCCCCAAATACCAGAACATCTCTTATTTGACCTTTTATGTTTATTCCGGCCTCTGAGTTGGGAATATAGGAGAATTTTTTATCCCCCATACCTTGTAAAAGAATACCACGGCTTGCGTCATGCCTACCAGATTGTGGTTTTAAACCATAAAAATTTCCGCCTAACCAGATATCTAAAATTCCATCTTTATTAAAATCTTTGGTGGTAATTCCGAAAACTGGAGAGATTTGAGCTTCAAGTGGAAGTGGGGAAAAGGAAAACTTGCCTGCCTCATTCCATAAAACACCAGTTTGAAGGTTTTCTGCCTTCAAGGCTAGATTTTCAGAGCCTGAGTGGAGGTTAAAGTCAGAAACTTTCATCTTGGCAAATTCCGAGAATTTTAAGTTCTTCTTTTTAAGTTCTGGCATCTGAGAAGTGATTTCCATTTTAGAGGCATATGGAAAAGCTTCTTTATCTGCCGGTGCGATCCAATTTATTATAGGCTCACTTTTACCATTTCCATCGAAATCGCTCACATTCATTGTGATTGGAAGTGAAATAGAAGCCTGGAACTTAGAATTCAGGCCCCAGTTCCCCAAAATGAAATCCATATCGTTGTCCCCATCCAAATCTTGGGATTCAATTCTCTGCCAGAAGCCAGAAGTATTTGGAATAGAGATAGGAGCATCCAAGACTCCTTTATTATTCTTAAAGACTTTAATCTCCATCCAGTCGCCTACCACAAGTAGATCCACGTCTCCATCGCTATCGGTATCTTCCCAGATGGCATCTGTCACCATACCTAGTTTTCCGATAGCCTCTCCGCCAATACTTCTCCAACTTCCGTTTTCATTTTTGAACAAATGACTTTGGGGCGTGAGGCCATAATTGCCAGGAATCACTCTTGCTCCTAAAAAGAAGTCGGGATCGCCGTCTTGGTCAAAATCACTTACTTCTAAGGTAGAGAAATTACCTACAACTGGCGGAATGTGAGCAGGGTCTACTGTATAATTGCCTTTGCCATCGTTAACGTAAAGGCGAACGATATAATTAATTTGATCTACATTCGTTTGGTTTCCGCCTGACCCAATAAGGAGGTCTTTGTCGCCATCAAGATCATAATCTAAAAAAGCTCCACAGGTACTTTCAAATCCTTTGTCAGTCTCAAAGCTTTGGTCACGTTTAAACCTAAATCTGCCATTTTTCTGCTGAATGAATATTTTGTCGGCATCATTTTTCGCTCCTAAAAGAACAAAATCATCTAAACCGTCGCCATTAGCATCCCCTGGAATAAGCCTTGGACCTTCTGTTGAAAGCATTTGGTTTAAAAGGTTTTCTAGCTCAAAATCATTGTAATTATTTTCAACATGGATAGCCTCGCGGGGAAGAACTGATGTTGTGATTTCAGTAAACCATGTATTTTCTTCTTTATCTGGGTAATGGAAAACTCCGCCAGCATTTTTATGAGCTAATTTTATAATCTGATTTACAGGAATCTGTTCTAGAATTTGGAATGATTTATCAGGCCAAATGACTGTCAAATGCTTTATTATGTCTTTATGACCAAGTCCAATGAGGAGTTGTGGCTCAATACTGCTTTCAAAACCTCTATTTATAAAATTCTCAGCTATTATTTTTTGATTCTCTGTTTCAACGATGATTTTGGCTCCGATGCCAAATGGATTTTTGATAGAACCTGCAAACTGAATTTTGAGGAAATTATTTCCTTGGCTAAGGTTTTCATAAACAAAACTCTCCATGTTAACATTGTTGACTACCAAGTCCAAATCTCCGTCATTGTCTAAGTCGGTATACACAGATCCATTGCTAAAAGAAGGTTTGTCTAGCCCAAGTTCCTTCGCTTTGTTTTCAAATTTTAGAGGTGAAGATTGACTGAAAGCGAAGTTTGCAAGTGGGTTTGAAGGTATTTGACTCGTTAGTTGCCGTAAATCTTTATCTGCTTCTCCAGTATTTACAAGTTCTTGTGTTTCTGGCTGACCTAAAAACTCTCTAAAATCACCTGAAATGATATCTCGGTTTATACCATTTGATACAAAAATATCTTTGACGCCGTCATTTTCAAAGTCAAAAAACAAGGCTCCCCAGCTCCAGTCTGTAGCCGAAACGCCACTTAGAAGAGCTATTTCCTGAAAATTAGCAGAACCATCATTTAGATGAAGACAGTTTTGAATCATCTGGTAATGGTAGTTGCCCCTATACTTAATGTCCTCTAAATGATAGGGTTCAAAACTGGTGAGTGTTTTAATCCTATAATTATCGGCCGGGAGCATATCTGTCGTGAAGATTTCAGGGTTTCCATCCCCGTTAATATCCCCAATATCTGCACCCATGCTGGAGACAGAACAATAGTTAATCCTGTTATTAAGGTCTTCTTTGAAGGTGCCATCTCCATTATTTAGGTAGAGGTAATCTCTTTCCCAGAAGTCATTGCTTACATATAAGTCCGGTAATAGGTCGCCATTTAAATCGCCAGTGGCCACTCCCAGTCCAAAGCCAATACGGCTGCTATAGATTCCTGCTTCTAGGGTTATATCGGTGAAGAAGTTTCCATCGTTTCGCATTAATTTGTCTCCGCCAAGGGTATCTGGAATATCTCTCATGCTTTGATACAGTTCTATTTTATCGGGCTCTTTAAAACTGTTGTTCAGAATATAGCAGTCTAAATCACCATCTAGATCAAAATCAAAAAAGGCCGCATGTGTACCATAACCAGTATTATTGAGGTTGAACGCCCGAGCCATTTCTGTAAAAGTTCCGTCTTGGTTATTAATAAATAACTCATTTTCTTTCTGTGCACCGTCAAAGTCACCTGAATTGCAAACATAAATATCCAGCCATCCATCGGCATTCACATCGGTCATGCTTACCCCGGTGCTCCAAGACTTGGTTCCACCTGATTTAGATGACTTTGTAATATCTTTGAATTTGAAATTACCTTCATTTAGATAGAGTTTGTTTTCTTTTTGATTTGCTGTAAAATATAGATCCGGTAGACCATCATTGTTTATGTCGCCAACGGCTATTCCACCACCGTTATAAAAGTTTCTGTAGGTCAAAATGTTCATTTCTCTGGATTCTATCACTTCGTTAATGAAGTCAATACCCGTATCAGAAGATGACCTTAGCTCAAAGAGTGTAGAAACCTTTTCTCTTTCTTGACAGCCGATAAGTAGAAAAAGGAATAAAAAAGAAAAGCTAGGAGTCCGCATTTGTTGGCTCGTTATTTTATGGAATTTCATTTCAAATTTAATTCAAAAAGAAAGCTTTTTGATCTAGTATCGATAATTTGATTCAGTTCAAGGTGCTCCACTGAACTAGACCCTTACATTATGGACCTGATTTAGGCGGTCTAATAAATATGATTTACTTTTGTCTAACTAAATGCCCTGTTAATAAGACAAAAACCTTTCTTTCAGTTTAAGTAAAGAGCATGTTAAATATGAAATGACTGTTTCATTTTATATGAACATCACCCATTAAAAAGTAGGGTTAGGAGCAAATTCCAGTAAAAAGGGACCTTTTGATTTTTTCGTCTTCTTATTTGAGGGTTTTGATTGCTTGAACGCTATAAATTATAGTCAATCTAAAAAAAAGTACGTTTGTATGAGATATTTAAAATCGTCTACCCAAAGGGAAAACCTTCAAAAAAAGACCTTTTGACCTATTAAATTTAAAATTATAGCGTAAAAGTATATTTGATATGAAGTCGCACGATGGTGTGTTATTAATTTTTTTTATTATGTTTGCCGAAGTAGCTAATTTTTTTAATAAATAATATCAAGGTTAGCTATCTATCTTTTTAACCCTTTTCTTTTAGTAAAATTTTTTTAAAATTTAATCTTTAATTTCTTATGAGAAAAAAACTATCTGTATGGAAAGTTTTTGTCCTTTCGTTGGTCTCAATGTATTCTATGGCTCAGGCTGTGAGTGTGTCGGGTACAGTGGTAGAGGATGACGGATCTCCGCTTTATGGAGTAAACGTTACTGTAAAAGGTACCACAAACGGTACCATCACTAATGATACTGGTGAGTATACTATTTCTGCTACTAAAGGAGAAATACTTACTTTTAGTTATGTAGGTTTTGAGGCACAGGATATTACCATCGCTAACGCGAATGTGATAAATATATCTCTTAAGCTTGATGCCAATGCACTTGGAGAGGTAGTAGTAACTGCATTTGGTATAGAGAAGGACAAGAAAAGTCTTGGCTATTCTGTTACTCAAGTAGATGGGGATAAGTTTACGGAGTCTAGGACTGCTAACTTAGGTACTTCTCTTACGGGTAAGATTGCTGGTGTAAATGTTTCATCACCTACTACTGGTGTGGCAGGCTCTAGTAGAGTGGTTATTCGTGGTGGTTCTTCTTTAAGTGGAAACGATCAACCTCTTTATGTTATTAATGGCGTGCCTATGGACAACAGTAGCCAAGGAAATGCAGGAATGTGGGGTGGAAATGACAATGGTGATGGACTAGCTTCTATTAATCCTGATGATATTGCTAACATTTCTGTTTTGAAAGGTAATACGGCATCGGCATTGTACGGTTCACGTGCGGCTAATGGAGTTATCTTAATTACCACCAAAACTGGAAAAGGCCAGAAAGGTTTAGGCGTTTCGTTTAACAGTAATTATACCATGGATAAGGCATGGGATTTAACAGACCTTCAAAATCAATATGGTATAGGTACTTTAGGACAAGCACCAACGACACAAGAGGAAGCTTTGGATCAAGGAAATAGCTCTTGGGGATCTAAATTAGGCTCAGGTTCAGTCACTCAATTTGATGGTGTGGGAAGACCTTATACGGCTACAGGAGAAACAATGAATGATTTTTATCGAGTAGGAAATACTTGGTCAAATACATTGGCACTTTCTGGAGCTAATGATATTGGTAATTTTAGGTTTTCGGCTTCGGATTTGAAAAATGAAGATATTATGCCTAATTCAGGTTTTGATAGAACAGCATTCAATGCTAACATGAATGGAAAGTATGGTAAATTAGACTTAGCCGTAACAGGACAATATACCTTAGAAGGAGCAAAGAACAGACCGCGTTTATCTGATAGCCCAGGTAATGCAAATTACACCATCCTTACAAAGGCAAATAATATTTCTTTTGATGATTTAATGGGTGATCCTGACAAATTTGGAGCTAAAGAAGATGGAACGGAACTCCGTCATCAAGGAAATATTTATTCGACAAACCCTTATTGGGCTGCGTATCAATTCTCGAGACAAGATGACAAAAATAGATTTTTTGGAAATGCTTCTTTGACTTATCATGTAACAGATTGGTTATATATTAGAGGACGAGTAGGTACAGATGTGATAAACGCTAAGTTTACCTCAACTACGCCTTATGGTACAGCCTTCAGTGGTGCAGGAGACTTTAATATTACCAATAGAACAATCAAAGAGGATAACCTTGATTTGTTTGTTGGAATGAATAAAGACTTTGGTGATATTTCAGTAGATGCACTTGTTGGTGGAAATAGAATGCGAAGATCTAATGAGTCTGCTAGAATAGGTGGTAATGGATTAAATATCCCGTTTTTTAGTAGTGTAACGAACGTGGCCAATCAAACATATGGTTACGGATTTAGAGAGTCTGGAATTAACTCAATTTTTGGTTCTGCGAATATAGGATATGGAAACTTTGTGTTTTTAAATGTGACGGGACGTCAGGATCAGTATTCTGTACTTTCTCCTGAGACCAATACTATTTTCTACCCAAGTGTGGGTGTAAGTTTTGCATTCTCGGATATTATTAATAATAGTCCTTCTTGGCTTACTTTTGGTAAAGCCAGAGTTTCGTGGGCTCAAGTAGGTGGTGGTGACCCGTCGCCTTATTCAAATAATCTTACTTACGGATTACAAGG
>JBNMFK010000242.1:0-6126 GCA_051269965.1 Algoriphagus sp.
AAAAAACATTGGACCCGATGAAGAGATTTCTAATCTTAAACAAATGCTTTATTTAAAACAGAACAAAGTAGATGAGGCTATTAAAGAAGGAGACAGACTCATTGAAAACCAGCCATTGGATCCTGAATATGTGCTCAAACAAGCACAAATAATGATTGGAAATCAAAAGCTAAGCGATGCCCAAAAATTACTTATTAATTACCTTGAAGACGATCCGAATCTGGCCGAAGGCCATGTATTATTGGCCGATATCTATAGAAGACAGGGAGATTTAGAAGCCTGCAATAAAGAACTCCAATTAGCCTTTGATAACAAAGATCTCGAGCCAGAAATCAAACTCAAGATATTAGAATCGTATAACAAACTTACACAAGATAGTCCCAGTCCAGAAAACTTAAACAGTGCAATAGAATTAACTCAAAAGCTGATAGATATGGAGCCAGAGCTTGCAGGATCTTATGTATACATGGGAGATCTATTGATGAGAAAAGGGAGCCTCATAGAGGCAAGAGAGAACTACTTGGAATCTACAAAGTATGATAAATCTGTTTTTGAGGTATGGTTAGCTTTGGTAGAACTAGATACGAAATTGAATGATACCGACGCTTTGGTAAAAGATGCTCAAGACGCCTCAGATTATTTCCCAAACCAAGCTTTCTTCTGGTATCACTATGGATACGGGAATGTTCTAAAAAAGGACTATGATGAAGCAATCTATGCCTTAGAGGAAGCGAAAGCTCTCGCTTTTGACAATGTCGAGCTTTCAAAACATATTTCGAGTCTTCTTGGTGACTCCTTCCATGCCACTAAACGATACAAAGAAGCCTACAAAGCTTATGACCAAGTCTTGGAATTAGACCCAAACTATGCACCAGCCCTAAATAATTATAGCTATTTCTTGGCGATTGAAAAAAAAGATTTGGACAAAGCCCAATTACTCTCTGAAAGACTTCATTCATTAGACCCTGACAATATAGAGTACATTGATACTTATGGGTGGGTTTTATTCCAAAAAGGTGACTATGACGCTGCCAAAGCCATCATTGAAAAAGCGGTCAAAAATCATACTGAACTTAACGGAACCATCTTAGAGCATTATGGTGATATCCTTTACAAACTTGGTGACGCATCGCTAGCTCATGAGCAGTGGAAAAAAGCAAAGGAGCTTGGTGAAAATAGTATCCATATAGATTCAAAAATTTTAAAAAAGCAATACATTGAATAAAACCCGTCAATGATATTTAACCCTTCCCGATTTCTAGTACTTATTGGCATTTTACTCATTCAAGCCTCTTGCAAAAGGAGTAAGATTCAAAAGTCAATAGCGGACCTTCCAAAAGTTAATTTTTCTAAAGTAGATTCAACCAGCCTTGATCAGGAAGTTAAACTCAACATCCAAGAGTCTGATTTTGAATACCTAAAATTGAAAAGTAAGATTGACTTTAGATCTGAGAACCTTTCACAGTCCTTTCCAGCTAATGTTCATATTCAAAAAGACAGCGTGATTTGGATATCAGTATCTGTGGGTATAGAGGCCGCTAGATGTCTGATTACACAGGATTCTATTCAGTTTATGGATAGAATAAATAAGAAACACTACAGTTTGAGTATTGCCGAGCTCAGTAAACAGTTCAATTTTGATTTTGACTTTAGCTTACTGCAGTCCTTGCTCGTGGGTAATTTACCATTCGGACAGAAAAAAGATGATTTAGTACAGCTTAATAGCCTCTATACAAGTCTTTTTCAGCAAACTGGGAATATTCAAATAGAAAATCAAATAGATAATGTAAATCACAAACTCACTACCATACTTGCAGAAGATATAGGAGGGAAAAGTAAGCTAGGGGTTTCCTATTCTGACTTCATAGAATTAGAGAATAGTGAAGTGATTCCACATGCTATTTTTGCTAAAATAGATGTTATAAAAAGTGACTTAATCAAAACATCGACATTAGATTTTAAACATACCAAATTTGAGTTTCTTGACCAGCCCCTTCGTTTTCCTTATACTATTCCAAAAAGCTATGAATTGGGTATAATCGCTTTCTAAGCCCACCTGATTAAATGAATATTTGCCTTAATTTTTTGAGTATGGACTCTAAAATCAAAAAAGTGCTTTTGCTTTTGGCCTGCTTCTTCTGGAGCTTTGGCCTTTTTGCACAAAAATCTAGAGAACAACTTGAAAAAGAAAAAAAAGATAACCAGCAGAGAATAGAAAAATCAGAGAGATTCTTAAACCAGACGAGTCGAAAGAAGAAAGCTTCTTTAGGAAGAGTAAAAGCTTTAAATACGCAAATTAGCAATCAGCAAAGACAAATTGAGCTTTTCTCGGAGGACATAGACCTAATGAATACTGAAATTACCGAGCTGGAAATTGCCAACAATGAACTTGAGGCTAAGCTAGACCTCCTAAAAAAGGAATATGCTGAAATGCTTTATATAGCCTCAAAGTCAAGCGGCAGACTAAATAAACTAAGCTTTTTATTTTCAGCAAGGTCTTTCAATGACCTCATAATGCGGTATAAATACCTGGAACAATACACAGACAATAGAAAAACACAGGTAAACCAAATAAATAAAATTGCCGAAGCCCTTTCTGAAAGACAACGTCAACTATCTCTTAAAAAAGTAGATAAAGTACTTGCTCTAAATCAGAAACAAGGTCAGACGCAAAAGTTAAATCGGCTCAAAAAAGAGCAATCAGTAACGGTAGACCAGCTTGGCAAACAAGAAAATCAGATTAAGAGAGAAATAGCAGATTCTAAAGAGGCAATTAAAAGGTTGGATAATTTAATTTCTTCGATTGTGAGAAAGTCTGCTGCCCGTGTAAGCACTTCCACAAGAAACGAAGCCGTCATAAATACGGCATTGTCTAATTCCTTTCAGAATAACCAATCCAGATTGCCTTGGCCTGTTCAAAGTGGTTTTGTTTCAGATAAGTTCGGGGTCAAGAACCACCCGATTCTAAAAAATATTAAAATTGATAATAACGGCGTAGATATTCAAACTTCTCCAAATGCTAGGGTAAGTTCTGTTTTTGATGGCGTAGTGTTAGATATTTCCCAAATACCAGGATTAAACAATGTTATTGCTGTTCAGCACGGAGAGTATTTCACAGTTTATGCGAACCTTAAAAGTGTCAATGTCAAACTTCAAGACACTGTAATTGCGGGACAGTTAATTGGGATAGCGGCTGAAAAAAATGGCGAGTACGAGATCAACTTTCAAGTATGGCACCAATTCACAAAGAAGAATCCAGAAAACTGGCTGGCCAGAAAATAGTGGATAGCTAAGCCACAAATTTGTAAATCAGCAAAATTTCTTCAATCTTCATTAAAATTTAAAGGATCAAATGTCTGTACATTCTGACGTAAAACGCGTTACCACCAACATTCTTCAAAGTATGAAGCAGAAAGGTGATAAAATAGCCTGCCTCACTGCCTACGATTATTCTATGGCGGCATTAGTAGATGCCGCAGGCATCGAGCTTATTTTAGTTGGTGATTCTGCATCAAATGTTATGGCAGGACATGAAACTACGCTCCCAATTACATTAGATCAAATGATATATCATGCTCAAGGCGTGATTCGTGCCGTTAAAAGAGCGCTTGTGGTCGTAGATTTACCTTTTGGGAGCTACCAAGGAAACTCTACTCAAGCCCTTAAATCGGCTATCAAAATAATGAAAGAGTCTGGTGCCCATGCTGTTAAAATGGAAGGAGGCAAGGAAATAGAAGACTCCGTTTCTAGAGTCTTAAGTGCTGGTATACCCGTTATGGGCCACCTTGGACTCACGCCACAGTCTATTTATAAATTCGGAACTTATACAGTAAGAGCAAAGGACGACGAAGAAGCGGATTTGCTTAAGTCTAACGCCAAACTATTGAATGACTTAGGTTGCTTTGGCGTTGTTTTGGAGAAAATCCCAAGAGGCCTTGCCGCAGAAGTAACGGCTCATATTGATATTCCGACAATTGGTATTGGGGCAGGAAATGGCTGTGATGGCCAGATCTTGGTAATCCATGACATGTTGGGTATAAACAAGGACTTTAGCCCAAGATTCTTAAGAAGATATGCCGACCTACATACTGAAATGACAAACGCCTTTACAGGGTATATCAAAGATGTTAAATCAGGCGACTTTCCGAGCGAAAAAGAAAGTTATGGCTAGGATGATACCGAAAGATAATCGACCAAAATGAAAAAATGGAACTGAAATCTTATCCAATACTGCGTTTGATTTTGTTCCTTATTCCGGGTATCTTAATCTATGAATATGCCCTGCTCACAACAATTAGCACTCTTTCTTTAGGCATTAGTTCACTCTCATTATTTGGTATAGGATTACTTCTTAAGAAACGGATTTTTCACACTCTAGGTATCTATCTTTTCATTGTTTGTCTTGGTTGGTTTTCTGCCTTCAGAGCCAAGCAAGATTTAAACCAATATCCTGCAAAAACACAAGGCTATTTAGTGAGAATTAATTCGGCTACAGAAACCAAGCCGAAATCTTATAAAGTTCTAGGTGAAGTATATACGTTTAAAAATGACTCCATTTGGCAGTCCATAAATGACGATGTACTCCTTTATTTTACGAACGAAGGAGAAAAGCCCATTTACGGTGACGTTTTTTTAATCAACGGAGCTCCCAGAGAAATAGAAGGCCCAAAAAATCCTTTTGAGTTTGACTACAAAAATTTCTTGTCTCACAGGGGCATAGAAAACCATCACTTTTTAAGACAGGATGATTATCAAAAGATGGGCTACTGCCCAAAATATAAACTCTTCCAGTGGGCCTATAGTATCAGTGAATTAGCCAGCCAGACACTCAGGTCTAATCTCACGGAAAAGGCTGATCTTTCTGTAGCAGAGGCCATGCTACTTGGTACCAAAGATGAACTAGACCATGATACCAGAGATGCCTATGCCACGGCTGGTGCAATTCATATTTTGGCAGTTTCTGGCCTTCATGTGGGGATTTTGATGTTGATGCTAAATGTACTATTTGGTTTTCTTAATAGAAGAAAGAAAACGATGTGGCTCTATGGGATTATTACTATTTCGCTCCTTTGGGTTTATGCCCTATTTACAGGGATGTCACCAAGTGTTACAAGAGCCACTCTTATGTTTAGTCTATTCCAATTGGGGAGTTTATTCCTAAGAGATAAAAATAGCATCAACGTACTGGCTGCTTCCGCATTTATCCTCCTGCTAATTGAGCCTTTCTGGCTTTTTGAAGTTGGTTTTCAGTTATCCTACCTAGCTATCTTCGGAATAATCTATCTTTTCCCTTATCTAAATAAGCTCTACGAACCCAAGAGCTGGCTACTCACTAAACTATATCAAATAACAATCGTTTCTGTCTCAGCCCAGTTATTTACATTCCCTTTGAGTATTTACTACTTTCATCAGTTTCCTAGCTATTTCTTACTTACAAATCCCCTAGTCACTGTGTTCAGTATGGGTGTTTTATTCCTAGGAATTCCATTTCTGCTTCTTTCTTGGTTGCCTTTTGTATCAGATTTTATTTTGATATTTTTCAAGATTACCCTTTGGGGACTAAACAAAAGCATTTTCCTGATTGCTGGCTTACCCCATTCCAAACTTGACGGATTCTCACTTTCAATAGTTGAAGTAATTGCTCTCTTTCTTTTACTTTTCATGTGCATCCTATTCTTTCTTCAGAAACGACCGAGATACCTTTACCTCGGCCTAATTATATTGGCAGGCCTTTCAATAAGTAACATTTATGAAGACTTCTATCAAAAAGACCAAAGAGAAGCAGCCTTCCATTTCATTCCGAGAGCTTCTGGATTTAGTCTAATAAATTCAAAATCTGCTCTATTTTTGACCGACTCCGCTACTAAAGTGAATCCTAGGGCTTACGATTTTCATCTAAAAAACTACTACGATGATAGAGGCATAAAGCATTATGAAATAAAGGTACCTCAAGCTGATAAGGGCATGCTAGAATTCACCTTAGGTGAAAAGAAATATCTTTGGATTCAGAAATATGTTAAAGGAAAAGTCAAGGACGAGTTCGACTACATTTTGGTTTCAAACAACGCCCTTTACAATCTTGAAAAACAACTTGATTCTTATCCAAAAATATTAATTTTAGATGAT
>JBNMFK010000243.1:0-6122 GCA_051269965.1 Algoriphagus sp.
ATGTTTTGTTTTCGCAAATGATCCTGTTGATGAGTTTAACTTTGACCAATCGAAAATAGACGCAGAGTTTGACCAACTTAACAAAATTGAAAAGTACGTTGAAAAGAATGACGTAACACTTGAAGAATTACAGTCAAAAAACGCTGATTTAGTTTCCGGAATTGACCTAAGCTCTGACGCATCTGCTTCCATAGCCGCAGGTGAGCTTCCAATAGGTATACCTGCTTTTTGGTGGGGATGTGTACTTGGATTATTGGGTGTAATTCTGGTTTATGTGCTAACAGACCAAGACAAAGATCAGACTAAGAAAGCTTTATTTGGATGTTTAGCATGGGGCGTGGTTTTTGCCCTATATTATCTATTCGTACTTTCTAGTGTCTTCATCTAAACATACAAAACATCTTTTTAAAAGGCCCGAACTTTAATTAGTTTGGGCCTTAATATTTACCTCCAATGCCGAAGTTTCTCCTAATTCTTACTCTTCTGTTCAACACCTTCTTTTCTGGCCATGGCCAGAAATTCTATAGGTTTAAGGCAGACATTTCTGTTAAGGAAAAATTAGGTGACGGAAAATATAGGCTTACCATGGGTAAGGTTTATTATGATAAAATATACCAGAAAATAGTCTACGACATTAATTTCCCGAAGAAAGAAAACATTGTCATACAGGATACTTCGCTTTTTGAAATTAATAACGAAGGCATTTTGCTCAAGCAATCTAAAACTATGGTTCTTCCTGAATTTACAGTTTTTCACCTTGCCCTTACCGGAAAGCTTTCTGATTACGGCCTAAAGGAGTCAAATAAAGACAGGGCCATTTATAAAATAGGTGATATAGAGAAAAAAGAAGGTGGTGTAGTTACCACATGGACGCCCGCTGAAGAAAAACTAAAGACACTTTTTGGTGATATAAAGATGATGACCAAAAACAGAAGACTAGACGTGATGGTCTTTTATGATAAAGATGGAAGACTAGTAAGTCGGCAGTTCTTTAAAAAGTACGTCAATGTCAAAGGAATAGAATTCCCTGAAGAGGTGACCATGATAAGCTACGCCTTTGATGGGACTCAAAACATTCAAAGAACCACGTATAAAAATATATTAATTGACCAAAACGATGAAGACGAAATGTACAGGTATCGTATTCCTATTACTCGGGCTGCTCCTAAGCGGAAACAATAGTTTCGCTCAAAAAAAAACGGACCTCTATCAAAATATTTTGGAAGACGGAAACATTAAGAAAGAGTACTGGCAAGCACAAAACAACGAAAATGAGATTCAAAAAGCATTTTCGGGACTCTTTCTTTTCTACAAAACTTTTATCTCATCCCAGGACTTAACGGCCTGCACATTCACACCTTCCTGCTCAGAATATGGCATTTTGGCAATCAAAGGACACGGAATTCTAAAAGGAGGCTTAATGACGATAGATAGACTTACCAGATGCAACGGCCTCTCTCCATTAAATTATGAATTTGACAAAAAACTAATGCTTCTTAAAGATGACCCAAATGCTCATAACCATGTGTCTATTGTTTCAGCTATAAAGTAATCAACATGACACTGCTGAAAATAGCCCTATTATGTCTACTGTTCATTCAAGCTAAGGGCCAAGAAAACATCTACGACTTACAGAACTCCTTAACGTTTGCGGAGTACTTGCTAGAGTCTGGCCAAACAGATTTTGCTATAAAGGAATACGAGCGAGTAATTTTCCTTTTCCCTACAAACCCCTTGGCTCAGGTAAACCTTATGAAAGCTTATAGACTGGCTGGACGGAACGAAGATGGCCTATTAAGAGCTGAACAGCTTTTTAAAGATATTTCTGTCTTGCCTGAAAAACATGCATTAGAGTATTCTAAATTACTCTTAAATAGGAGAGCTTGGAATAAAGCAAATTCTTTTTGGGACCTTAGTGAAAACCTTAAAAGCGATGATAAGGTACTTATGAAAAGTACAGTTGCTATTTTTGAATCTAAATTTTTAGAAGCTCGGGACCAGCTACTTACGCTACAGGACAGCACTAATTATTTAGGGCAGGGCTATATGTCCATATCAAATAGAGCTCTGGCCATAAAAAAGAAAAGCCCCTTTGTTGCCGGTTTGATGTCCATGGTTATTCCTGGATTAGGAAAAGCCTATACTGGTGACTGGAAAGACGGTATTGTCTCCTTAATCTTCACAAGTGGTTTAGCCTTTCAAGCGGTTAGAAAGTTTAATCAGCATGGTGCCAATAATTACAGGCCCTGGGTCTATACAGCAATAGGTTCAGGATTCTATCTGGGTAACATTTTTGGGTCCGTGAAATCTGCAAAGAGTAAGAATATTAAATTCATAAACGGCTTACAGCATGAAGCGAGCGATCTATATAATTCTTATTATTGAATTGTTTGGGGGAATAGTAAAAGCCCAAAACATAGAGCAAACGTTCCGTTTTGCAAATAACCTATTTGAACAAGATGACTATAAGAATGCACTAGAGGTCTATAGACGCACGCTATTTTTTGACCAAAATAATGAGTTTGGACCACAAGTTTTTAAAAAGATGGCTGACTGTCTATATGAAACTTCCCAGTATCAAGAGGCCGCCTATTATTACGATCTTGCCTATTTTGTTCATTCTGGCTATTTACAAGCAGACATTAGTCTTAAAAAAGCGTCCTGCCATCTGTTACTTAGAGAGTATAATCAAACGAAAATTGAGCTTTTAAATTTGCCAAACAAGCTGAGTTCAGAACAAAAAGAGCTGTCTATTTTTTATGGTGCTATGTTAAACTTTGCTCAAGGTGATTTTGAGGTTTCAAAAGCTCTTTTTCTTGAAATAGCACCAGACAGCAGCGTGATAAATGCGTTGTTTGATAAGAATAAAAAAATAGACAAACTCAAACCCAAAACGGCTAAGATACTCAGCATCATTATGCCTGGGCTAGGTCAGTTTTATGCAGGAGACATTAAAAATGGCCTTAATTCCCTTATTCTTTCTGGAGGGCTTTTTTATCTTGGAATACGCTCTGCTTTAAAAACGTCTCTCTTAGATGCCGGCCTTTCTGTGATTCCGTGGTTTCAACGATATTATTCTGGTGGTTACAATAAAGCTTACGCCATAGCAGAAGCCAAAGTAAAAGAACGACGTCATAAAGTTTTCAATGAGTTGCTAGAACAAGTGGAAGATTAAACCACGCTCTTTACCTTTGGTTTATGAGTCAGCAAGAATTTACACATATTGATGCTACTGGAAATCCTTCAATGGTAGATGTAGGAGATAAGCCTATCACCAAAAGAGTGGCCAAGGCTAGAAGCATTTTAGTACTCGACGATGCAATATTGGCTAAGCTTCAGAATGAAGAAATTCATACCAGAAAGGGTCCAGTCTTTCAGACGGCAATAATTGCAGGCGTTATGGCTGCTAAAAAAACAGGGGATCTTATCCCACTTTGCCATCCCTTGGGCTTAGAGAATTGTCAAATAGACATCTCTGTTAATTCAAAAAATGAAGTAGAAATCATTTGTACAGCTTCATTGACAGGTAAAACAGGCATAGAAATGGAAGCTCTTACTGGAGCTTCAGTGGCTGCTTTAACCGTCTATGATATGTGTAAAGCACTCTCACACAATATTGTTATTAAAGAAATTCGCTTGATAGCTAAAAGTGGTGGAAAACGAGATTTTGAATTGGAATGAAAAAGCATCAGAAACACGCCAAGCTCACTAAACCAGAAATTGGTCACTTCGGACGAAACGAACTCGCCTTAGTGGGAGCACCATGCGGACTTATTCAAGATTTGGCAGACCAGGTCATTGGATACTTTTCAGATATAAACGTCACTTATATAGATGCAGACCATGCATTTGGAGATAGTGATGTGCCTGAATTAAATTCAAACTTACTGATTGATAAAATTAATTTTTACCGTTATGACCAAAAAGTTCTTAATGCTTTTGATAAAAAAATAGCCCTTAGCCATCAAGACCTCATACTTGTTAATGGAAATCACTTTGAGGCTCAAAAGCAACTCGTTTTTGTACATGCTAAGAAAGAAGATTCTCTCAAAAAAAGGCTAAGTCAGCTGACGGAAGTCCAGGCATATATTTTATGTGAAGAGGAAACAAAACCCTTTGATTGGCTCATTGATGAAATAGGGACTAGGCCTATTTTATACCTTAATCAGGTCAAAGAAATTGCCGCTCTGGTTAAAAGCACCATTAAGCCCCTTCCAGTGAAAGGATTGATTCTGGCAGGTGGTAAAAGCCTACGAATGGGCGAAGACAAAGGTCAGATTAACTACCACGGCCTAAATCAAGTAGATTACCTTCTAGCTGAATTTAAAAAAACAGGAATAGAGTCCTTTGTTTCTTGTAGGATGGACCAATATCAAGATTACAAAAGAATTACGGATAAGTTTGAGGGCTTAGGCCCCTATGGAGCTATTCTTTCTGCGTTTCAGTCTGACCCTAACACCGCATGGTTAGTGTCTGCCTGTGATTTGCCTAAAGTAAATGCCGATACATTTAAGCACCTTCTAGAACAGAGAGATGCCTCAAAATTGGCAACTTGTTTTTATAATCCCGAAACAGACTTCCCAGATCCCCTAATTACACTTTGGGAACCTAAATCTTATATGAAGCTTTTGAAATTTTTGGGACTAGGCTTTTCATGTCCTCGAAAAGTACTAATTAATAGTGAAGTGAAACTGCTTCAACCAAACAGTCAGGCCTTACTTAGAAACGTGAACACCCCAGCCGAGAAAGATGAATTTCTTTCTCATCAGAAAGACTAAGGCGTTGCACTTACCCAAACCTCCCCACCTTCTAAATACTCCTTTTTCCAAATGGGTACCGTTTCTTTCAGCGTATCTATGGCGTATTGACAAGCTTCAAATGCGGCCGCCCGATGTGGTGCAGAAACAGCAATAATCACAGGTATTTCCCCAATGCCCAAGGCACCAATACGATGATGAATGGCTACTTTAGTAATATCATACTTCTCTATAGCAACCTCCGCTATTTTCTTCATTTCGGAAACAGCCAATGGTTTATAAGCCTCAAAATCTAGTTTTAATACTCTATTCCCTTTGGTATTGTTTCTCACCGTTCCTATAAAGTGAACGATGCCACCCACTCCCTCCTCTGAGACAAACTGCTGGCAATCCTTTATGGAAAGCTCCCCTTCAGAAAGTAGAATTTCAATATTTAAATTATTCTTTGACATCTATCAGCCGCCACTTACTGGTGGAATTAAAACAACTTCGTCTCTTTCTGTTAATACAAGTTCTTCATTTCCGTAAGCCTCATTTACAGCAATTCTTAAAGATTTAAGCTTGGAGAAGTCAGGGTATGTATCCAAAAGTTTTGATTTGAGTACCTCCACAGTACTACCCTCTTCAAGATCTATTTCCTTTTCAAACCCCCCAAGTATTTCTTTAGTTATACCAAAGCAAAGTATTTTAACTCGCATATCTTTTATATTTTTCACCGATCCGAACTCGCTGGCAAGTAGTCCAAGACAGATTTGGGTTCTTTAGTTCCACAAACGTAAAACCCAATTCTACTAATAGCCAAAAAGTCTTCGTTATTTAGCGGTAGAACAAAAGAAATCAATTTTTCGCCCTTCATGAAAGAAATAAGAGCCATTTTAAAGGCCTATCACCAAAAAGCTCAAACGGAAAAAGTAGCCTTAGCTACAGTCGTCCGCGTGGAAGGTTCCTCTTATAGACGAATGGGAGCTAGAATGCTTGTTTCAGAAAACGGCACCTGGGTAGGCGGTATAAGTGGTGGGTGCCTAGAAGGCGATGCCCTAAAAAGAGCTAGAATGGCTATTCTTAAAGAACGTTCTTCCATCATAACTTATGATACCTCCACAGATGACCATCATCAAATAGGCGTAGGGCTTGGCTGCAATGGTATTATTGATGTGCTTTTTACTCCCATTAATGATGAAGACAAGGCAAACCCCATGGCTGTATTTGAAGGCATCAATATTGGCCCTCGTAAAAATCATAAACTCATTACTATTACAGCCTCTCTGGATAAAAAATTATTAGGCCAACTCATTCCCATAGAAAAGCTTTCCAATTATGCTCCATTAAAGAGCCATTACGAAAGCATCACCAAGTTGGAAAAAT
>JBNMFK010000244.1:0-6105 GCA_051269965.1 Algoriphagus sp.
TTACAACGAGGGTTACACTTATTGGACTGATTTCTTGTTCCAAGGAATGTTTGCAGCTACGGCGGCGACTATTGTATCAGGAGCTGTTGCAGAGCGTATAAAACTTGGAAGTTTTATGATTTTTACTGTAATATATGTGGGAATCATTTACCCAATTGCTGGTTCTTGGCAGTGGGGTGGAGGTTTCTTGAGTGAGATGGGTTTTTACGACTTTGCGGGTTCTACTTTAGTGCACTCTGTAGGTGGATGGGCTGCTTTGGTAGCCATTTATTTATTGGGGTCTCGTGTGGGAAAATTTGGAGCAGATGGTTCTTCAAAACCAATACCTGGTCACAATCTTCCATTGGCCGCGGCTGGAGTACTTATTCTTTGGTTAGGATGGGTAGGATTCAACGGTGGATCTGTTTTGTCTGCAGACCCAGCAGCAACGTCTTTAACGCTAGTAACAACTTTCTTAGCAGCAGCAGCTGGTGGTATGGGGGCTTTTGCTTTCGATTGGATTAAGAACAAGCAGTACGATTTAACCATGATGCTTAACGGTATTTTGGCCGGACTAGTTGGTATTACAGCAGGAGCAGACCAAATGTCTCCAATGGATGCTATTCTTATAGGTCTCATAGCTGGTGTAATTGTAGTTCTTGGTGTTTTATTAGTCGATAAATTGAAGCTAGACGACCCAGTTGGAGCAGTTGCAGTTCACTTGATTTGCGGTGTTTTCGGAACCTTAGCTGTAGGTATTTTTGGTGCCAAGGCAGGAATTGATCAGTTCGTTATACAGCTAATAGGAGTAGGTTGTTACGCGGTATTCTGTATCATCACTTCTGGAATTATCCTTTTCACGCTCAAAGTAACTCTAGGCTTGAGAGTGTCCAAAGAAGAAGAAATAGAAGGTTTAGACATGCATGAGCACGGAATGTCTGCTTATGGAGACTTTGTTACCAAATAGGCCATAGCGACTTTATGTTTTATAAAGGGATACCATTTCGGTATCCCTTTTTTTATGGATATAGATTTTTATAAGGTTTAAGCTTTATTGTAATAGTATAATTTTTATAAAACTTTGAGTATAATATATAAACGAATAAAAGATGGCATTTAGTTAAAATATCCAAATAGAATTGTGTTTTTGATATAATATAATTATTCTAATAATAACTATTATGTATAAAGGTAAATGACAAATTATAAATATAATATTGTGTCAGTATTTAATAATGACGAATATTTGTGGCGGAACAAGTACAACAATAACGAATACACTAAAGAAATAAAATAATGAAAAAAGTATATTTAGCAATAGTATCTATTTTAACTGTTTTTACAGCAGCGGCCCAAGATAGTCCATTAACCGTCTCAGGTTATGTGGATACTTACTATTTCGCGAATCTAAATGGAACCAGTGGTCCAGGAAGTAACTTGGGAGCTTCAGGTTTCGAAAGGATTTTCGACCAAAATGCAAATTCTTTCCAAGTTGGTTTGGCTCAAATGATGACAACTTATGAATCTGGCTCAGTTACTGGAGTTATCGACTTAGTTTTCGGTAATCACGCAGATTTAGGGAACTATGGTAATGTGGTTAGCCCATTGGGTGGTAACGGTTCTGCCCTTGCTGTGAAGCAGGCTTACATGAGTTGGGCTGCTAGTGACGTTGTGAGTATCACTGCTGGTCAGTTTGGCACTAATGTAGGATATGAGGTTATTGACGCACCTGCAAATTTCAACTATTCTTTGTCAAACTTGTTCGGTAATGGTCCTTTCTATCATACTGGTATAAAAATAGATGTGGCTCCTTCAGAGAACTTTGGTCTGATGGTCGGTCTTAACAATGGTCTTGATAGTAAAGACGATAACAATAAGAGTAAAGGATTTATGGGTCAGGTATATTTAGCTCCAACAGACGGATGGGACGTTTATTTAAATTACTTCGGAACCAACGAAGGAACCAAAGAGGATCCATCTAACTACTCATGGTTTGATATCACTACTTCGTATCAAGTTACAGATAATTTCCTTATCGGTTTAAATGCTGTTCCTTATGGTGCGTTAAAGACTGATGCTGGTACTCAAAGCTGGTCTGGAGCGGCTCTTTATTTAAATGGTAGTCTTTCAGAGAAGTTTGGTTTAGGTGTGAGAGCGGAATATTTCGATAATTCTCAAGGAGGGATTTATTTAGTGGATGCTAACAACACAGGTTCTGGAGAAGGAGCCTCTGTTACTTCACTTACTCTAACTGCTAACGTAGACATTACTGACCATTTAATGTTCAAGCCTGAACTTAGATATGATACTTACAGTACGGAGTCTGGCTCTGCTTGGTTAACAGACGATGTAGGAGCTTATACTAAGAATGCCCAAACAACTTTGGGAGGTGCCTTGATATTCCATTTCTAAGAATAGAAAATTATTAGACTGGGGGTTACTCAACAATTGAGTAGCCCCTTTTTTGGTTAAACTTATTACTAATTGTAATGAGAAAAATTGACAGTCTCTTTTCTTATATTTGTCGTATACTGCTCTGGCACTGAATATGACCACATTTGAACTTACTAACGAGTTTTTAGAATCCATTAAAACGGCCATTGAACACAAATCAGAGACCTTTTTAAAAACAGAGTTGGAGGATATATATCCTCCAGACGTTGCTACTATATTATATGAGTTGAGTGATGAAGAGGCTCACTATCTCTTTAATTTTGTAGATACTGAAAAAGGAGCAGATATCCTTTCTGTTCTGGATTCAGATGACAGGAAACGTTTTCTCAAAGAGCAATTCACAGTAGAAGAAATTGCTAAATATGTTAATTGCTTTGATTCTGATGATGCAGTGGATTTACTTAATGAACAATCCATTGAGGTTAGGGAAAAGGTTATTGCTCTATTAGAGGATAGGGAGCATGCACGTTTTATTCTGGACTTACTTCATTACCCAGAAGATGTAGCTGGTGGGCTTATGCAAAAAGAGCTCATTAAAGTTTTTGAAAATCAGACAGTCAGTGAATGCATTGAAGAGATTAGAAATCAGCTGGAGTCAGTGGATAAGGTTTATGCTGTTTACGTCGTGGATGAAAATTTAAGGCTGAAGGGTATAGTCTCTCTAAAGGCAATTGTTTTGGCAAAAAAGAATACTAAGATTGTCAATTTGGTTCAAGAAGACATTGTATCCGTTTATACAACCCTTTCAGGGGAAGACGTAGCTGAAGTTATGCAACGCTATGATTTAGAGGCTTTACCCGTAGTAAATACCATAGGGCGTCTATTAGGAAGGATTACCATAGATGATGTGGTAGATTTCATCACAGAAAAAGCCGAAGAAGATTTCCAGGCCGTTACGGGTCTTACAGGAGAAGCAGAAGAAGATGATTCTGTATGGGAATTGGCAAAATCTAGGCTGCCTTGGCTTATTGTTGGTGTCATTGGTAGCTTACTTGCCGCCACTGTTATCAAAGGTTTCGAGAGTCAGCTGGCACGAGTTACTGCCTTAGCTCTTTTTATCCCTATTATGGGATCCACAGGTGGAAACGTGGGCATTCAAACATCCTCACTCATTGTCCAAAGTCTTGCAGAGAAATCTTTGTTAAACCTTAGCTTAGGCGTTAGGCTTATTAAAATAGGTAAAGTGGCTCTGTTAAATGGTATTGTAATTGGGACAATAGCGGCAATTTATCTTTTTGTAATTGGTGAAGGAGAGTTGCTATGGGTGGTATGTCTGGCTCTTTTGGCTGTGGTTTTTTTAGCTTCTTTTATGGGTACGGTTACGCCATTACTATTAGATAGAATGGGTATAAATCCGGCAGTTGCTTCAGGACCTTTCATAACCACCACCAATGATTTGGTTGGAATTGGGACTTATTTTTTAATAGCCAGTTGGCTTCTTTAGTAATATATGGTTGCTGTTGTTCAAAGGGTCTCGGAGGCCTCTGTACGCGTAGAAAAAGAAATAATTGGTCAAATAAACCAAGGTTTTATGGTGTTGCTAGGCATCGCCGTAGATGATACACAAGAAGACGTAGCTTGGATAGTGAAAAAAGTTTGTGGCTTACGAATATTTTCTGACGGTAATGATAAATTAAATCTAGATATAACACAGGTTTCTGGAAACATACTCCTAATTAGCCAATTCACCCTGCAAGCATCTACTAAAAAAGGAAACAGGCCTTCGTTTACTGAGGCCGCTAAGCCTGATTTAGCGATACCTCTTTACCAAAACACCATTTCCTCTATGAGTAAAACCATAGGCAAAAAAATAGAAACGGGACAGTTTGGTGCCGATATGAAAGTTTTTCTTATCAATGACGGGCCCTTAACTATAGTTTTAGATAGCAAGAGTAAGCGTTAGCTTTATAAAGCTCTGTATGCTAGAATACCACCAAGAACGTTGTGGACATTTTCAAACCCTTCTTGCTCTAAATATTCTTTGGCCCTACCGCTTCTAGCTCCGCTACGGCAATGAATATAAATGTGGTCGTCTTTAATAGCCTCTAGCTCCTCCATTCTTTGACCTAAATCACCAAGAGGAATGAGTGTCGCTCCAAGGTTATCTTCTTCAAATTCGTCTTCATTTCTTACATCATAAAAGTTAAACTCTTCACCACTGTCAATAAGTGCTTTCAATTCTTTTACGCTAATATCCCTGTTATTGTCCATGTTAATTTTATTTTACTATATTCCTGAGTCTCCTGATAACCATATATTTACGGCATCTCCTGTTTTTATATTCACTCCTGACGCTGGTCTTTGTCTCACTACATACCCTTGAGGTAAAACGCTAGTGTTATCATACAATATACTTCCCAAGTTTAGGGATGACCCTAAAATAAGGATTTCAGCTGCTTCATAACCTAGACCTTTAAGATCTGGAACAGGTACCGAAGTATTGCCATAACCATCTCCAACAACAAGTGTGATTCTGGATCCCTTAGAAAGCTTTTCATTTGCCGTTAGTTCTTTGCCTTCAAACTTCATTTTTAAAACAGTATTCTTTTCTATGGCTGGAATGTATTCCGTCGCAGCTAACAAAAGCCCAATACTTGAAAGTAGGTTCTTGGCAGAGTTTTCACTTCTGTTAATTATGTTTGGAACACTTACTTTTGGAGGTTCGTCAGTAATTATAGTCAAGAATACCTTTCGGCCCTTTTTTACGCCTGACTCAGCCTTTGGATATTGAGAAAAAACGCTGAGGGGTTTCTTTCCGTTTATGAAAGTGGAATCTGAGATTTCATAATTCAAGTCTCTGGCATCAAGTACTTTCTCTGTTTCAGCTAATGTTAGCCCTTTAAGGTCAGGTACTTTTATTTCTTCACCGTGATTTGTGGTCCAAGGTAAAAAGAGAAAAAAGAAAGAAAAGAAAAGAACAAGACCTACTGCTCCTATTATACCTATATGAATGAGGATGTCAGTTTTAGTGCTCGTGCTAAGTTTTGGCATGTGTTGCTTTTAATTTCAGAACAAAGAAATGATTTTTGAATTCAATTTACAAGAGACCTAAGGCTAGTCTTTTTTCTTCAGCCTTTGTTCTGAAGAATGCGTTGCATATATTTCCCCAGAATATCAAATTCTAAATTGATATTATCTCCAACGTTCAATGTCTGCAGATTCGTATTTTCCCAAGTATAAGGTATTACAGCTACCGAAAATGCTTGTGCTTCTGAGTCAAAAACGGTAAGACTAATACCATTGATACATATAGATCCTTTTTCTACCGTTATGTTATTAGATTCGTTTCTATAAGAAAATCTTAAAACATAGCTACCCTCTTTATTCTCAATGGATTCCAAAATACCCACTTCATCAACATGCCCCTGAACGATATGCCCATCAAAACGTCCATCAGCTTTGAGGCAACGTTCTAAATTTACCTCATCTCCAATTTTAAGATGTCCAAAATTTGTTTTTATTAACGTTTCATCAATGGCAGTGACTTGATATGAATCCTTATGAATACTTTCCACAGTAAGACAAACTCCGTTATGAGAGATACTTTGATCCACATGGAATTCATGGGCAATGTCACTTTCGAGGGTAAAAGTCTTATTATTTCCTTTTTTTGAGATTTGAACAACTTTAGCCTGACTTTCTATAATTCCTGTAAACATAATTAGTTGTGAA
>JBNMFK010000245.1:0-6098 GCA_051269965.1 Algoriphagus sp.
CCATAAACAAGCTTTATGTCCTGATGGAGAAGCAATCCAATAGAGGACAAGACGGTGCGGGGGTCGCAAATGTCAAAATCAATGTTCCGGCAGGTCATCGTTATATCTCAAGATATAGGTCCATTGCCAATAGGCCCATTGTAGACCTATTTGCCAAAATCAATGAGAAATACAGTGCGGTCTTAAAAAGCCAACCGGAAAAAATGAAAGATGCCGACTGGCTCCAAGAAAACCTTGCCTTTAGCGGTGAGGTTTGGCTAGGCCACCTGCGTTACGGCACACATGGTAAAAACGAGATAGAAAGCTGCCATCCGATGCTGAGACAAAGCAACTGGAAAAGCCGAAACTTGGTTTGTGCTGGAAACTTCAACATGACCAATGCTGAAGAACTTTTCAGAAAATTGGTGAAGCTAGGCCAGCATCCGAAAGACATGGGAGACACTGTAACAGTGATGGAAAAAATTGGTCATTTCTTGGACGAGGAAAATCAACGTGTTTTTGAAAGGTTTAAGGGAATTTATGAAAACCCTGCCCTTTCAGACATCATAGAAGATAATATGGACCTTCAGCGTGTTCTACATAGAGCATGTAGAGATTTTGATGGAGGATATGCCCTAGCAGGTGTTACAGGATACGGCTCTTCTTTTGTAGTTAGAGACCCTGCAGGTATAAGGCCTGCCTATTATTGGGCTAATGACGAAGTGGTGGTAGTCACTTCAGAAAGACCCCCACTAAAAGCGGCCTTTGGGGCAGAGTTTAAAGATATTAAGGAAATACAACCGGGGAATGCCGTTATTATCGATAAATATGGCGAGTACGACGAATACAATATCGTGCCAGCCGTAGAAAAGAAAGCCTGTAGTTTTGAGAGAATTTATTTTTCTAAAGGCTCCGATGATGAAATTTACCAAGAGCGAAAAATGCTGGGTAAATTACTAGTGCCTCAGATTCTAGATGAAATAGAACATGATTTAGAGAATACGGTATTTTCCTACATACCTAACTCTGCCGAGGCCTCTTTTTATGGACTCATGGAAGGTATGGAAGAGCACCTTACGAAGTGGCGTAAAGCACAAATACTCAAGGGAAATGTAGGCGAAGAAAGACTAGACAAAATCCTAAACTTCAAGCCACGTTTTGAAAAACTTGTTTCAAAAGATGTTAAACTTCGAACATTCATCACCAATGATAACGACCGTGGAGACATGGTGGCACAAGTTTATGAAATGACTCAAGGTGTTGTAAGAAGAGGAAAGGATACTATAGTTGTTATAGACGACTCCATTGTGCGAGGCACTACCCTAGAGAAATCTATTTTAATGCTTTTGGATAAACTTGGTCCAAAAAAAATCGTTATTGTATCTTCTGCTCCCCAAATAAGATATCCAGACTGTTATGGCATAGACATGTCGAAAGTCAAGGAGTTTGTGGCTTTCAGAGCTATGTTGGCATTACTCAAGGAAAAAGGCTTGGAGTATATGAAAGAGGAAGTGTTAGAAGAGGCTCAGAGAAGTTTAGCAAATAGAAAGTCGCACAAGCGTAATCATGTCAAACGACTCTATGATACTTTCGAATACCACGAGGTATCAAGAAAAATAGCTGAAATATTACGTCCAGAGGATTTGGAGGCAGAGCTGGCTATTATCTATCAAACAGTTCAAAATCTTAATATTGCCTGCCCTAAAAATCTAGGAGATTGGTATTTCACAGGAAATTATCCAACTAAAGGAGGAAACAAAGTAGTAAACAAGGCTTACATTAACTTTATAGAAGGAAAAGAAGTGAGGGCTTATTAGACCATGTTACTTGTTAATTTTTTTAGTTGGTATGGCATAAATATGGGCTGCCACTTCTTTCATACCAATCATTTTTAAACAATCATGAATATTAATGATTTCTGATTTAGAGTTAATTCCTGTTTTGTCGATATTTTTGTTTTCCATACTCCGATTATTTTAGCTGATGAGATTAGTTAAAATTAAGCTAAATCTAATTAATCTCGAATTTAATAGACAGTTATTTATTATACGGGTACACACACAGAAATCTTAATAACATGAAAAAAAGTATACTACCTCTTTTATTAATTATTCTAGCTAGTACAGCCTTTGCTCAGGACAATTCTGGAAAAATAAGTGCACTTATTAGTCAAACGGAAGCCGCCATGGGTGGGCAAGAATCATTTGATAAAGTGAGAAACCTGAGTTGGGACTTTTTTGGTGCTCGAACACTTACGTGGGATAAAAAGAAAGGTAATGTAAGAATAGACATGAATAATGAAAATACAGTCTTTCTATTCAATAGCAATACTAAAACCGGCCGTGCTTTAATAAATGGTGTCGAATGTACAGACACTGACAGCCTTGCCGCTTTCATGGAAAGTGCTCACAGTATCTGGATAAATGACTCCTACTGGCTCACTATGCCATTTAAATTAGACGACCCAGGAGTCACGCTAAAATACCTTGGCGAAATGGAAGCTAATGAAGGACAATCGTGCGATGTATTAGAACTTACTTTTTCTAAGGTTGGACTCACGCCAAACAATAAATATAACGTTTACATTGCCCAGGAAACTAACTTCATTTGCCAATGGGACTTTTTCACCAATTATTCAGATGAAGAACCTAGATTTTCTACTCCTTGGAAGAATTATATTGACTACAACGGTGTTTTTCTTTCTGGGGACAGAGGAGAAAAAAAGCTTTCAAACATACAGGTCTTTAAAAAACTCCACAAAACTGTTTATACATCATTTGACAAACCAGTATTCATAAACTAAAATGGCTAAGAAATTTAAGATAGGAGTTCTCATAGTAAATCTAGGTACACCTGATAGTCCTAGCACTCCAGACGTTAGAAAATATCTTCGTGAATTCTTGATGGACGGTCGTGTGATTGATATTCCATTCATATCCAGATGGCTCCTTGTAAATCTAATTATTGCCCCATTCAGGTCACCTAAATCAGCCAAAATTTACAAAGAGCTATGGACAGAAAATGGTTCTCCTTTGAAAATATATGGCCAAAAAAATGAATCTCAACTTCAAGAGCTTCTCGGCGATGATTATGTAGTAAAATTAGGGATGAGGTATCAGAGCCCCTCAGTGGAATCTTCTTTGCTAGACTTAAGAAAAGCCGCCGTAAAGAAAATTATTGTAATTCCACTATTTCCTCAATATGCCTCGGCAAGTTCTGGTTCTGTTTATGAGGAAGTTACTAGAGTATTGAACACTTGGCAAAGTATTCCCGAGCTTCGGATTATCAATAACTTTTATCATAAAGATAAGTTTATCGAAGGTTTTGTTGAGAACGCCAAAGTACTTCAAAGCAAAAGAAACTATGACCATGTACTTTTTAGTTATCATGGTGTGCCTGAGCGTCAGGTATTGAAAGGTGATGATGACAAAAGGCACTGTAAGTTAGGTACTTGTTGTAAGGTAATAACTCCGAACAATCAGTTTTGTTATAGAGCACAATGCTTTGAGACAACCCGATTACTAGTCAAAAAAATGGGCCTTAAAGAAGGGGGATATACTGTTTCTTTCCAATCAAGACTTGGCCGAAGCGAATGGATAAAACCTTATACAGATAAAGTTATTGAAGAACTTGCCGAGAAAGGAGTGAAGAACATACTTGCTTTCTCTCCAGCATTTGTGTCAGACTGCTTGGAGACTACTATCGAGGTGGGAGACGAATTCAAAGAAATATTTGAAGAAAATGGTGGTGAGAACTTAGACCTTGTTCCAAGTCTCAATGACATGCCAATTTGGCTAGAACTTCTTAAGGAATTAACTTTAGAAAATTAGATTTTTTAAAGTTAACCTGGAGGCCCCGATCTATTTTGGTCGCAATATTCTTTATAATTACTTCTTGATTTTCTGCTATTTGCCAAGTTTGATTGACCCCTACTTTAGGCGTACCATACTTTTGAGTAAAGTATATGCTTAAAGCCCCAGTAACGTTATTAGAAACAGAGTCTGTATTAAGATAGATATCTAGCTGAACCTCTGAAACAGTATTGACTGTATCGAAGTAATAAAGTACATCCACAACTTCTCCGTCATGAGTAGAAAATGTATACCCAATATGCTCAAAAGTTTCTTCAAACTGCTCCAAATTTTCAAAGGTTTTGACTTTGCTTATAGAATCACCAAGGTCAAACCCTCTTATGGTGCCTTCACCGCTTCCTAATATCTTATTAATAAAGGCATCTGTAGAAGAACTTATATAGTTGCCGCTGCCAATAGCCGCTAGATCCTCTATCCCTTTTTTAGTTTTATCAGGATTACATGATATAATTAAGAGCCCCAAAGACATTCCTACAATTGTCTTAAACATATAATTCTATACAGTGAATGATGCGGAGCTAATATAATTAAAAGCCTTTACTAACTCCAAAATAAAATTTACGAAAACCCAATTGATTTACTGAGTAATTTATTTGAACAGCGGTATCATAAAAAGACACTAAGTCTAGCCCAACTCCGCCCCCAACTAAAAGTTTATTAGAAAGTGTACTGTTGCTCAACTCTGGAAAAAAGTTTTTTACATAACCGGCATCCGCATAAACTTTTGCGTATAAAGCTAGCGGTAAAGTATTAAACTGCTCATATTTTAAGAACTTACTCAAGTCAAGAGAGCTATTAAATAGTTCATATTTGATATCTGTTTTTAAAAGAGCATAATGCTGACCATCTACAACATTCAAATCATAGCCTCTTACAAATGCATTTCTGAACCCAAAGCCTGAGACAAAGGGATATAGTTGTTTTTTTGGTACTGATAGTTGCCCTCTAGTCTCCAAGCTACCGAAAAGCTTTCCGCCCAACGGTTTATATCCCGTATAAGAAATATTTATAGAGGACTGGTTTACATATTTTGATATACCTAATCCGTAGAGCGTCATATTGGCTTTTATAGAATGACCCTCTAAAGGATATTGTCTGTTATTAACTTTAAGAAATTGATAGTCATATTTGAAGGTCAAATACTCCAAAAAGTTTTCAGCTGTGCCAAAATAATTCTCATTTAGTCCGGCTGCTTCATCCGATAGACTAGTCTCTGTGTAGCCTAAATAAACTTTATTAACATGGTAAAGAGCATTTCTGAGGCTATATTCTACATAAGCTCCCTTTCTTTTTATCGTTCGGTTATCTGTTTCATAAAAGTCTAACTGATCATTCCATGTCCTGTAGCGGAAACTCTTCTGGGTAGAATAAAAAATACCTCCCCTAAGACCCATTCGTTGTCTCTTATCAATATATGGTCTATTATAAGATAATTCAAAAATAGGAACGAAGCCCCCATATGCTTTAAGCTTAAGATGATCCCCGTTTCCACTAAGATTGGTATGGCTAAGCTGAACACCATAAATGACCCTACTCAAATCATGATTCCTATTATACCACCACTCATTAAAACTTCGGTCAGCCAAATAAAGAATAGGAAGTGGCAGCAAATAGAGCCGTTCTTGGACATAAATACAAATCCTAACCTTTTCTTCAAAAACTTCATAGTCCGCCTTGACCCAGACAAAAAGGTTGGTGTTTACAATATTTCTCCTAGACCGCTCAACTTCCGACTCTATATTTTCAGGATCTAAAAAAGACCCTTCAGAAAAAGTCATTTCCCTGATAATAATACTGTTTTTTGTTTTTTTATTACCAAATACTTCAATTTTCCCGATGACCACAGGACCTTCCTCTATTAACTCATGCATAGCATGAATGTCATAACCAAGAATAAGAAAAAAGATAAAAAGAGTTTGACGCATTCGCGGTTTTAAACAATTGGCAATTTAAATCATTCTTCAGTATTTAAACGAACACCCTAAAATGAAATTATCTAAAAAATAATGTAACTACGTAATCCAATACTCAAAGGAGAGTTGCTTTTCAATAAAACTTAAAAAAAACTTCTCAACGTAAAACAAATTACGTCCTAGTACTTAACTACATCCTAAATAAAAAAAGAAGTCAAGGGCACCAAATTGTTATTGAAAAATCCATTAGTAGTATTTAGCAGCAGGAGAGTGTAAATTAAAGTCTGTCTAAATATAATTGAGTAATCATTAGATTTAGACGAATATGACACAA
>JBNMFK010000246.1:0-6081 GCA_051269965.1 Algoriphagus sp.
AAAGTGTCACTTCATTTGATATGGTTTTTTGACTAATTAGAGACCCTTGCAAGGGGCAGAATTAATTAGACTATATTTTGTATCTTCTAGGCATGGAATTAGTACAACAGCCAACACTAGCAGATACCATTTGTGATCTTCGTTCTCGGAAGATAAAGCGAACATTTTTCAATCAAATCAATACTCTCATAGATTGGGAACCAATCATTTTTTCAATAAACCTTCATTACACTAAAGGTAAAAGTGCAACAGGTAAATCGAGCTATAGCGGTTTGCTACTTTTCAAAATGAGTTTGTAACAAACTTGGTATGGTTTAAGCGATTATGAGATCGAAGATCGCATAAATGATAGCATCTCCTTCAGTTATTTTTGTGCATTAACTATTGATAGTGTAGCTGATAGTGTAGCTCCCGACCATAGCACATTAAGTCGATTTAGAAGTATGATGACTAAAGCTAAAGTCTATGAACCCTTGTTCAAAGAGGTAAATAGGCAGCTTGAAGCTCATAGTATCATAGTAAAAACGGGGGTAATAAATGATGCTAGTGTCATAGCTATGCCGCTAAAACCGAAGGGGAAAACCAAGCATGAAGTAACTGAGGATAGAAAAGATTTGGAAGAAGTAAACGTTGAGAAGTCGTTTCCTAAAAGTGTAGATATGCATGCGGTATGGCTAAAGAAAGGGGGTAAATGTAGGTTTGGCTATAAGAAACATCATGTGACAGACCAAGAAGGCTTAGTTTTAGGTGTGCTTACTACCAAAGCAAGCACGAATGAATAGCCAACTTAGAAGATTTACTAGATACAGAAGACTTACCAGAAGGTATTTCTCTAAAAGCAGATAAAGGCTACCAATCAAGAAAGAATGGGAAGATTTTAGAAAAGCGAAAGCTCAAAAAACCACATTTTAAAGAAAGCAAAGAAGAATCAACCCCTAACTCAGTGGGAGAAAAGGTTCAATAAGCTAATAGGCAAAACCCGATTCAAAGTAGAATGCACTTTTGGGGGAATTACAAGATGGTTTTCTGGCGGAATAGTCAGGTATGGGGCATCGAAAAAATGCATACCTAGAATCTTATGTAGGCTCTGTGTTATAATTTATATCGAAGTCCAGAGATAATTAGGTCCAATTGTAAGAATTAAGAAAAATAAGCATCAAAAGGAGCCTTTAAATTCCAAAAAGATAAAAAAAAGAGTAAACTAATCTCAAACCTCCCATTATCTATTAAAAAAATACTTGGTGCAGGCCTATTGCAACGATCTCAAATCTTCTATAATTCAAATTTGTATTATTATTCAAGGTTCAAAAGATTGAGAACCTATCAAATCAAAAGAGGCTCTTTCATTTAATGAAAGAGCCTCTTTTGATTATTTCTTAGCATGTTCTTAGAATTCCCACAGGTTGTGTTCAAACTCAATGAGTTCATATTCTAACTCTTGAGATTTATTTAATGCTTCCTTTGGTGATTTATATTGTTCATCTAGGTATCTATTAAGGGAGTTAGACTTTTTAACGATACGGCCGTGGAATAAGCGAAGCTCAAAAGCATCAGATAAATTAATATGCTTCGCGGTGTTAGCTTCATTATACCATACAGCGTTTGGATTGTTTCTAAAAAAGTGCTCTAAGTCTTTATACTTAAAAGTTGCTAGAGTCTTTTCTAAGCCATCATTAGAGGCTTCAGCAGGTATTTTTATGCTTATTGTTTGAATATCAAAGTATTGACGTGAACGCTGTCTGTCAAAAATCCAATCTTCTTTGAGTTCTAAAATGTAGAACTCGCTAGGGAACATTTCATAACCACCATCCAAGGGGGAAGTTGCTGTTTCCGTTGTTGCTGCTAGGTTGCCATTTTGCGTGTTATCTTCAGTTGCAGAATTCTCGCCCCAACCATCATCAGTGCTGGTGTCTTCTCCCCATCCACTATCATCTTCTTCTTCACTGCCAAAGCCAGCATCTATTTCATCTTGTGAAAGAGAACCACCTTCAAAACGCTTAAACATACGTTCGTTAAACTCATCTAAGGTTAGTCTATCCTCTAGGTTTTCTTCTGCGTAAGCATCCAAAATCCCGGACTTAACACCTTCAATAAGGTGTTTAGTGATTTCATTATTGTTGGCAAAGAGCGGTTGATTCTGTTTTTCTCTTAAATCAACTCTTCTCCAAAGACCTACTTTATAGGCCACGTTGGACTCGTGAACTGGACGAAGAGATAATGGATTAAGACCATTGTCTGATGTCTCTTGGCTTATTGCTACTTGACTTAGTACAAGAGCGGCAAATACAGCGAGTAATTTGATTTTTCTCATTCTTTTAAAATTTAGCTTTATTTCAAAGGTATAGTGACAGTCATGGCTCCTACATCCACCTCTTCTGTTTGTCCTTTAAAGTTTTTCCTTAATACTTTATTAATGGTAATAACATAACGATCTCCAGCCTGTGCATCGCGTGCCAGAGCATTTAAATTTTGATTTCCAGACACACCTTTCATACTTCCTTTAGGCCTTACACCAGAAGCTAAAAATATATCATAATCTGTCACTCTGAAATTTGCGTCTTCCGGATTATTGTTTTTGAAGTCGTCATCTGCTATTGCTCTTACATTGATGGCCCTAACAGAAGAAGCAGTAAGACCTCTTTGACTTATAGTGTTACCCACTACCGCATTGTTAGCCAAAACTTCAATTGTTGGCTTGGGAACGCGACGAACATTGAATGGGAATGATTCTAGGTTAATGCCTTCATTGTTCACATTCATGACCACCTTAGACTTGTTAGGAACTACAGTGACTTTTCCTCCTCCGCCAGCCAAGAAATCAGCACCTTCACCACTAAAAGTTGGTTTAAAAAGTGGACCAAGACCTGCTGAGTTTGTCTCCAATTTATTAGCACATTGCAAATAGAGTGCAGGCATAGAAGCAGAAACTAAGGAGACAGATGGTTTTAAAACGGTGTATGTTTCTTCTTGTTCTACTAATTCAGTAGTTCCGTCTGGTTTAGGATAAGAGATAGTAGCTTTATAAGTTCGTGTCAATTGACCGTTTGTGTTGTATTGTCCTCCCTCTGCTCTAGTCTCGTAAGTTCCTTTTCCGTCAACGACAGATAATGGGTTTCCGTTAATACTTATTTTGGGTGTAATGGCACTAGAATAGGCACCAATGGCTACATCTGCCTTATAGGTTTGGCCAGCAACGACAGTTCTAGAATCTGGAATAACAACAGCAAAGATCTTATCGAACTTGATTTCTTTAGCACCTACTTTACTTGCTAGATTACCCAGTACCTCAGCCTCTTGCCTTCTTACTTCGGACATTTTTTGACTTAGAGAAGCCAAAGCGGCAGGAACGGGTGTAGCTAAGAACATTACTTGAGCAAAGTCTTTGTTTAATTCGCCTTTATCTTTGGTTCCGTCAAAAGCTGGATCATCTTTGGCATCAGGTGCTAAATCCATAAGAGTGACTTCGTTATTTGCGTACCCTATCATTTTATTTGTAAAAGCCCTTAGTGTTTCTTGAAGCTTATAGCCTACACCATCTTTTTTGTTGGCTGACCCCAAAAATATATTTGCAATTTTTTCTTCTTCAGCAAGATTTTTTATTTGGTTAGTTTCAGGATCAATCCCCTCACCAGCTTCTTGAACGATTCTTTCCCTAAGACCTTCAATGTATAGATTAATTTCATTGGTAGCATTCCTAACACTGTCTGCGACGCCCAGTAGGGCTACGTATTCAGGCTTGTTACCTCCATTTTCTACAGCCTCTTGCATTGCCACTATCGTACGGGCATTTGACGAGTTTGACTGCATGTTAGAAGCTACCAAGCTATTATCAATCGTAAGGAATTTTTGAAGAATAGAATTGCTGACCTGTAATGCTAACATCGCTGTAAGCACTAGGTACATCATGTTAATCATCTTCTGCCTTGGGGATTCTTTTCCGCCAGCCATAATCTCTTTGTTTTAAACGGTTTATTATTTCTTTTAAATAGGAGTTTTTAGCTCTTCATGGCAGAAAGCATGCTTCCGTACACTGAGTTTAATGACGTAAGGTTATTTGTTAGCTTATTAAGCTCCTGCTTAAAATTTTGGGTATCCTTAGAAGCATCAGACATGTCTTGCATGGCAGAAGAAAGATTACCATAGAAAGAATTCATTGTTTTCAAGTGCTTGTTTGTGTCTTGAAGTTCTAATTCGTAAACTGCGTTTAGAGCACCCATGTTTTGTGTAATCTTCACAAACTGATTTCTATATTGTTCCGCATCGTTAGTGGCGTCCGCCATATTGGTAATAGCTGTGACTGCTTCGCTGTAAGCATTGTTCATTTCTCCTATTTTAACAGAAGCAGCATTCACATTAGATGCGTATTCTTTAGTGGCTACTGTGGCATCAGAAATGTCTCCGAATTTGCTAACAGTGTTTGTTAATTTGTCAAATCCAGTTTTCAGTTTATCAAAAACCTCCGTATCTAAACCAGATTCTCCTAGCATATCGTCCATTTTAGCAGTTAAACCTACATTAGCCGTTGGGCTTGTTTTTTTAGTTTGACCAGTAAATTCATTGGATAATTCTGGATACACATTTTCCCATTTATAGTTATCGTCTGGTCTTAGAAAAACTTGCAAGGCATAAAGTGCGAAAATCATTGCTTCTACACCTAACGCAACCGGTAAAACGGCTCCAGCCCAGTCATAGTGATTGATTTTGCCCATGGCACCTATAATAACAAATGCTGCTCCAATGCTGTAAGCTGCTGGTATAAACTTGTCCCAAAAAAAGCTAGGTTTTTGATTTGCTGCCATTAAAATTTAAGTTAAATAGTATTAAGATTGGTTTATTTTAATATGACCAAAGCTGTTTCTAGGCTGCTTTGGTTATTTTTTTTATAATTCTTATCATCTTCCAGGAATTGCACCTAACCTAGGCACTACATTTCGGAACCCTATGTATGAGCGAGTGTTGTCTTTGTACTCAAAAGTAGTCGTGCCCGTTTCCAAGAAATATGCTACATCTTTCCAAGAACCTCCTTTAATAACCTTCCTCGGCTCATCTCTGTCGTCATAAACTGGATTTAAGTCCCAAGTGACTTGCATGTATGCCTCTGCATAGGCATCTTGAGTCCATTCAGCTACATTTCCAGCCATGTTATAAAGGCCAAAATCGTTTGGATTAAAGGAATTCGCAGGGGCTGTATATGCATAGCCATCAGCTCTATAATTTCCTCGGTAGGGCTTGAAGTTCGCAAGGAAGCATCCTTTCCCATTCGCTACGTATGGGTTACCCCACGGGTATTTAGCACCTTCTTTTCCTCCTCTAGCTGCCCACTCCCATTCGGCTTCTGAAGGCAAACGGAATTTGGGAGATTTGAATTGACCATTTTCTTCTCTAGCGGTATTTAGTTGTTTTGTACGCCATTCAGAGAAATATTGTGCTGCTTCCCAATTTACGCCAACTACAGGGTACATATCAAAAGCAGGGCTTGAAAAATAGTACTCAGTCATTTGGTCGCCATTGTGATAAGAAAAGTCTCTACTCCAAACCGTACTATCAGGAGATAATTTATGAGTTATAAATTCTTCTCCAAGGACGGATACAGAATCGGCAAACATATAATTGACGAAAGTTCTATATTCATGGTTGGTTATTTCAGTGTCATCCATGTAAAAAGGGTTAATAGTAACCCTTTTGTTCATAGAAACCCTCGAGGAAAGTATATCTTGATCGGCTTGTCCCATAGTGAAAGAACCACCTGGAACAAGTATCATACCTGCAGGAGCTGTCTGTTTATAACCCCTTCTTGCCGTAGCGATAATCTCTCCGCCAGAGAGACCTTCTAGGCCGTCGCTAACGACGACTCCGCCATTTTTACCAAGTCCCACTTTTTCCATGGCCTTATTAAGGAAGCCACAGCTTTGCAGTACTATTAATGGTAAGACGAGTAGCAAAGTTTTTGACAATTTTTTGAATTGAAGCTTGTTCATAAAACAAGAAATTAATTATTAGTATTTAAAGCCTGTATTAGTCCTAAAGAACAGACTAGAAACGTAGTCCGATTCTTTATTATTGCGAAAATATGTTAAAGTT
>JBNMFK010000247.1:0-6045 GCA_051269965.1 Algoriphagus sp.
AGCTGTTTTACAAAGGAATAAAAGACTATTTAGCTCCTAGTATTCTTGCAAACAATGGATATGAGAAAGTGAATAATGCCAGCGGTAGGTTTTATGCTTCGGAGTTAGAAGTGAAAGGAATTTGGGGTGAAAACTATAAAAAAGCACCTGAAGGGTGTCCCGCAGGTGCTTTTAGGATAAGTCTATGACTTATCAAGAAATTGCACTTGCTACAGAGGCCTTCATTTTAGATAATCCAATTTTAGCTGTTTTGGCCGCATCCATGTTCCAATAATCCGGATTGAAAATCTCAAGAGAAAGAACAATAGGAACACCTTTATTATTTAGCATTTGAAGGATATGATCCATAGGTGCATCACCATCTCCTGGCATAACCCGCATGGCATCTGTGAGTTTTGATTTTTCAATGTCACCTGGGTAATCGTTCATATGGAACATCTGAATTTTGCTACCGTTAATCACTTCAAGGGCTTCAAAGGGTGAGCCGCCTCTTATCAAATGATAGACATCCGGAAGTATAAGGGCATCAGGATGGCCAGACTCCGCAGCTACAAAAAGCGTCTCACCAAAAAGATGAAGGTTGTCCGAAAATCCCCAAAGCTCTAGCTGGGGTATAACCTTCATTTCTTTTCCGATTTCAGCTACGGCATGAAACCTTTCTGCCGCTTTTCTCAAATCTAAACCAGGACCTTTAGTAGCACCAAAAGGCGGAGCGGCGATTCTTTTACAGCCAATCTGAGCCAAAAGGTCCATTTCATATCTAATCTGATCTAAGGCTCTACTTCGTTTTTCATCATCATCTACCACCCAAGCTGCAAACCCGATAGAGTCTTCGATTACGATGCCCAAATCTTGAGCTTTCTTTTTGACATCGATAGGTTTGCCACCATCTTTAATGAAGGTCTCTAAGGTATTCATCCATATTTCTATGCCATCATAACCCGTTTTAGCAGCCAACTCTATTTCAGCGATAAGGCCAATATTCTGCCTACGAATAGTACTTGTATTCAAGCAAAAACTGAAATTATGTTTTTTTGCTTTTTGAGCTCCGCTTACTTTAGTGCTTCCTAGAGCGAGTGCAGCTCCTGTCGCCAAAGTTGATTTTATTAAATTCCTTCTGTTCATTGTTAAGTTATTAGGGTTATTAAGTGTTTCGAAGTTTCACTGACGGTTAAGAAAACAGCGAATGGCTAACAAATAAAAGCCAGTTAGAAATCCGTATCTCCGTCATCAAACGCCATTTCCTTAATCCATATATTTCGATAAAGTACATCATGCCCTTCGGCTTGTAATTTTAAGCCCCCTGGTACATTCGTGATACCTTTTCCGCCATCATTACCTCCATCTAAGCCAGATTTTTCACCGCCCCAAACTTGATTAATTGGAACATTCGAATGAGCTTTTATACCATTGAAATACATACTTACTATTGGTTTTTCAGACATGATGCCTAGGCTATCAAACCGTGCAGCACGAAACTGAATATCATATGCGTTCCAAGAGCCAACGCCATCGTACAAATGATAGGGTGATTTCGATTCATTTATTATAGCACCCATTCCATGAGAGGTTGTATCACCATCTAAAACTTGAATTTCATAGCGGTTTTGTAAATAAACGCCAGAATTCCCTCCTTCTGTAGCTATCATGAATTCCACATGGGCTCTAAAGTCATTGAACTTCTTTTTGGTAACAATATCCGCCGAGCCATATTTTCCACCTTTTGCTGCTGGGTCATTGCTGTTAAATACATATTTACCAGTTCCTTGGTCTTTCATAGCCATCCATTTTATAGGATACTTGCCTGCAAACGCCGGTCCTTCCCAATACTCCCATTTGTCGTTTACTATATTTTTTGTGCCATCCATATACATTTCAGCACCTTCAATGGATGCTGCACCTACACCTAATTTTACGGTTTCGGTAGTGGATGTCATCTTAGTTTCTGATGACTTATTTTGACAAGAACAAATTGAGAATCCGCTTAGAAAAGCGATAATTGTTAAACTTATTTTTTTCATTTTTAAACTTATTTAGTTAGCCCCTTTTACATTCATTTCCATCGTATAAATAGCTTTAGAGGCTGTAATGAACAATGTCTGTCGTTTCTTTCCTCCAAATGTAATGTTGGCCGTCCAGTTTTCAGGCACAGCAATTTTTTCAATGACTTCACCAGAAGGGTTGTAAATAGTTATGCCTTTTCCGACTAGGTAAAGATTACCAAGTTCGTCAATGGTCATGCCGTCTGAACCCTGTTCACAAAATAATGTTTTGTTGGTCAATTTTCCATCTGGCTGAATATCAAACTTGAATGTTTTTTTTCCTCTTATGTCTGTCACAAAAAGCGTATTATCTTTTCCTACTAGGCCGTTTGGTTGCATAAAACCATCAGCGACCATGCTAATTTGACCAGAAGGTGAGCGATAATAAAGTCGCTGCTCAGTTTGCTCCATTTCGGTATGCTTCCAATATTTCCTTTTATAAAAAGGGTCTGTAAAATACATACCTTCAGAAGTGTGAACCCAAACATCGTTTGGGCCATTAAAACGTTTATCTTCCCAATTCTTTGCCAATACTTCAGGTGTCTTATTTTTTGAAATTCGCCACAGTTCATTGTCCCCGTCTGCACAGGCTATCAAATTGTCCTTAGCGTCGAAGAAAAGCCCATTCGATCGACCAGCCTCATCCATATAGATGGATAGCTCTCCTTTAGTTGAATACTTCCAAATCTTATTATTGGGTTGATCCGTAAAAAAGACATCTCCCTTCTTATTGACGGCAGGTCCCTCTGTAAAGGTAAATTGATCGGAGACCAGATTTAATTCAGCTCCTTCGGAAATAAGGCTAGAGTTTTGAGCCACCGCTCCAATACTTAAAAAAAGAGATAGCGAAAATGAAAATTCGCAAGTTAGAGACTTGAGAAAACTTAGTAATAAATCTAAGAGTTTAGTGATTTTCATATTCTAGTCTTTTGGTGGGCTAATCATTATATGGGCTCTGTAAGTACCAGGGAACATGATCCAAGGGCCTCCTGCTACCATAGGTTTAGTAGGTAACCCTGTAGTAGCTGCTGTAGCCCATGGTATATAAACCACCCATCTTAGATTGGCAGTGGCTTTGTCATCTCCGCTCATCACATATAAGGTAGAGGCTTTCTCAGGCATTCCAAGACGGCCTTCTTTAGCTTCTGTCTCTCTTAATACTTCTATTTCTGCTCGGTCTTTGCCCTCGGCTCTTAACGCTCTACCTCTAGCCATAAACGATTCTAGATTAGTGTGGTAGCAGGCTACCGAAAAACCTTCTTTTTCTGGGTCATCTGTAAGGCAAATGAGGCTATTGGTTCCCGTTTTTATCATGGTGAATGTGCCATTGGCATCATAACCATAGACGGAAGCATCGGCTCTATCTGCTTCATCGAGGGCAGATACAGCATCGCTTATTTGAGTTTGAAAACTTAAATTTTGTCCGAAACTAGCTAGCGAACAAAAACAAAGAAGGCTAAGGAAATACTTCATGGTTGAATTTTTTTCTACAATTTAAGTAGATTCCGCTAAATAGACAATGAACTGTGCCTCTGAAACGGTTTAGAATTGACTAACATCACAATTTCTTATTACGGACTAAAATAATGTGACGATAAGGCCATATAAAACTTACTAAGTTTTATATTAGTTTTTCTTTGACGGGATGCACTTCGCCTTCCTTAGAAGAGTTATCAAATAAAAAATTCAAATCTTACTGACATGTCACGTTTACAAAAATCTTTTTTATTAGTCCTCTGTTTTTGTCTTCTCTTTTCACTGAAGCCAATGGCTCAAAAATCTAAATCTCTTTTTAATGGTAAAAATCTAAAAGGTTGGACCATTTATGGAACCGAAAAATGGTTTGTTGAGGATGGCTTATTGATTTGTGAAAGTGGCCCAGATAAGGCATACGGTTATTTAGGAACAAAAGAAAGCTTTAAGGATTTTGAGTTAAGCGTTGATTTTAGACAACAGGCCAACGGTAACAGTGGTATTTTTATTCGTTCTAGTATTGAAGGAACTAAAATCACGGGATGGCAGGCTGAAGTGGCTCCTCCAGGACATGATACAGGTGGAGTTTATGAGTCTTATGGTAGGGGATGGCTTATTAAGCCGGATAAAGAAAAAGATAAGTACTTAAAAATGGGTGACTGGAATACTATGAAAGTACGGGTAGTTGGCTCTAATATCACGACATGGCTGAATAGTCATGAGATGATAACATTAGATGATGATAAGATAGGTGCTGCCGAAGGTTCTATTGCCCTTCAAATCCATGATGGTGGAGGTATTAAGGTAGAATGGAAAAACTTAATGGTCACAAGGCTTTAAGTTTTAAGAAAAAAAATACCCTCAGGTAATCTTATCTCAAGGTCACTTTAGTGATTCTAGTTTCTGGCTTTGATTGCAAAAAAGACTTTCCTGAGGGTATTTCGCTCTCCATTTCTATGGTTTCAGGAATGGGTTGATTACTACTTTAGGTCGGATGTCCAAAGGCGATATTTAGGCTTGTGCGACCATCTCTTCTAGTTAACCGGTCGACTTATTTTTTTTTATGTTTGTGTTTATCCAAGGCAGTATTTCCTAAATCTGCATTCCATTCATTATATTTGGCATAACACTCTGCAAGCATACTATTATGGAAACATATGCCCAAATCTTATTAATAGCCTCTCCGTTGTTTTTTGTGTTTGTTATGGCCGAAAAAATGTACGGTTGGTACACGAAAGGGGACTCTTTTAAATCCATGGATATGATTTCCAGCTTGAGTTCAGGATATACCAATTCTCTGAAAGATGTCATTGGGATAGGCTTTTCCCTTTTAAGTTATTCTTGGATGGTTGAGCATCTGGCTCTAACCAAAATAGAGTATACTTGGGTAAATGTGCTCATTGCATTTATTGCTTTAGATTTTACAGGTTACGTAGGTCATAGAATAAATCATTCTATTAATTTTTTCTGGAACCAGCATTTGGTGCATCATAGTTCAGAGGAGTTTAACTTGGCTTGTGCCCTCCGTCAAAGTATTTCTTCTTTTATAGGATTTTTTACAATATTTCTTTTACCCGCCGCTCTCTTCGGTGTTGATTTTCAAATAATTGCCATAGTGGCTCCAATTCACTTGTTTGCTCAGTTTTGGTATCATACTACCTATATTGGAAAGATGGGATTTCTTGAGAAAATTATTGTAACACCCTCCCACCATAGAGTGCACCACGCAATTAATCCAATTTATTTGGATAAGAACATGGGCCAAATTTTTATTTTCTGGGATAAATGGTTTGGTACTTTTCAGGAAGAGTTAGAAGAGGTACCGCCTGTTTATGGCATTACAGTTCCAGTAAGAACATGGAATCCTATCAAGATAAATTTCCAACATATTTGGCAGTTGATAAAAGATGCCGTTCGGGCAGAGCGACTAATTGATACGTTGAGGATTTGGTTTATGCCCTTAGGATGGAGGCCAAAAGATGTTGCTGCTAAATTTCCAGTGAGTAAGATTGAAGATCCTTATAATTTCGAGAAGTTTTACCCGAAACTATCTATTGGTCTTCAGATATGGACGTGGATTCAGTTTACGGTAGCATTTGCTTTCATCATGTATTTTTATGGTAGTTTGGGTACTCTGATGGTTAGTGAAATAGTGTCTTACGGTTTATATTTATTCCTTGCTATTTATAGCTATACAGAGATGATGAGTAAAAATGCCATGTCTGTATGGCAAGAATTGGTAAAAAATGCCTTTGGAATTTTCCTTTTCATAAATGCTGGTGGATGGTTCGGTGTTTCAGAGACTGCACCACTTCTAAATCAAGCTGTGGTGGTGTATTTTTTCCTAGCCACTGTCATAACTACTTATTTCGTCTGGAAGGAGATCCTACCACAAAAGACGCCACATTTGGCATAAAAAAAGTGCTGCCAAATTTTGACAGCACTAAACTTTGGTTTCAAGGCTCTAAGGAATTTCAAATTTAGACCTTTTAAAGGGAGAGGAAAAGCATTATTCTACTCAAATCTAGGT
>JBNMFK010000248.1:0-6016 GCA_051269965.1 Algoriphagus sp.
TTTGAATAGGCGAAAGAAAAATAAACAAGTGAAAGAACCAATGAGTATTATTAGAGAAGTTAATCGGGAAACACGTGAAAGATTTATCAAGTCGGGATTGATACAAAAGTGAATATATTTAATCAACATTTGGACTTGATAAAAATGACGGTCAACGCGATGCTAGATGAGCAAGTAAATCATTTGGTGGGTGGGAAGTATTGTAGAAATAAACTTCATGAATGGCAATGCCGTCGATGGGTAAACAATCCAGAAAGCTTAAACCCAAAGTCCGATGTAAGAAAAGTCTAAGGTTTAGGAAAAATAAGGAGCGTATTTAGTATACTAATATCCTATAAATCAAGACAATAAAGACTGTATTTTTATGATTCCTACCAATAAAATCACCTAGACATTCTGTTCAATTGATGACTCTTGTCTTATTTTTGAGCACGCTTTTCGCAAAAGAATTCTCTGCTATGGAAGAATGAGAAGAAAGAAAAAGAGTTCTATGCCCATCAGTGACATTCTCACTTTTATAATTTTTGCACACAAGCGGTATTAGGTGTTTTAAACATTTCTATGTTTTGAATGTTCAAGGGCATTTAAAAAGTTAATTCCCACGTACTGTATCTTAATAATCGTTTTGTTTTATTAATGCAGTCGAAAGTGTAGCCCATAACTCTGTTTTTAAAGATCCGCTGCTTGGGTGAATGTAGCGGTATTTCTTTTGTTTATTCCACATCAATTCGAAGTTGTAAAAACAAGCGAATACATAACAATGAAGGGTTCAAAAATATGGCTACGATAGGTAAATAGACGATGGGATTAGGCGTATCCAACGCTTCTAGGGCTTTAAACTTCACATAATCGTCAATGATAAAGGCGAAATCCTCAATTTTGTTATTACTCTGTGCCTAGATCGCAATGGAATTAGGATGCTAGAAATAGTCCGTAGACTTTAGTACTTACTCGGTATCTTTTTGATTTGACATAGCATCTTTCTCGTACAAATTGTGAATGATTAGAATTATATAACCAAAGAAAACAGCACTAATTATAAGCATATTATTAATTATGCCTTGCGATAGAAAGGAAATTTTAATTAGTATAGTTGAAATAACAAAACCTGAGTTCCTAATAATTGTGTGAAATTTGTCAGAGTAAAAAAACGTAAATAGAAGTAACAATACATCAACAATTATCAATACCGTAAAGAATTCGTCAAAGAAAATATTATTTATTTTCTTAAACTCCATTATGCTATTACCATAATTACTGAATGTTGTTGAGCCCCAATGTATAAGGGTGTAAAAAGCCAAAAGAGCGAAAATCGGTACGAGCATTATCGCAAGAGCCTGCTTTAGGAGGACAAACCTTCGGATGTTTAAGCCTTCTTTGTTAGGCTTATCAATTAATTCGTAATCTTTATTTTTGATATTTCTATAAAATAAGAATATCAGAAAAAACAGAATCAATGACGTGAAAACATCGAAAGTGAACTGTAAATCATCTTTATCCTGAAACCAATCAGAGGTTAGTTCGACATAAGCGATATCCTTGAAAATTCGCCTAATGACAATGAGGGTAATTATTTCATATTGTTTACCAATATATACAGTAATTGATTTTGGTAAGAAATAAATTAATAAATAAACCTCATAAAGTAATATGAAAGAGAAGGGGGTATAAATTGCCGCAATTGGGTTTTTGAAAAACTTTTCTTCCAATTGTATGAAACCCTGAATATTAAGTAGAATTAATAGAAGGTGTGTGAGATAACTAAAAATGGCAATGATTAGTATAGTTTTTTCGATGCGGTATTTTATTTTGGAAGACAATAAAATATCGAAACTTTTTTTTATCATATTCTGGCTATTCATTTATTTTCTTTTTTTTTCTCACTTACGTGAAGTTATTGCCTAATTATTAGCCTATTCAAATTTATAATTTTCTCTATATCTCGCTTTAAAAGTTACCTAGTTCATACAAAACAGTATCAAATTTAGCAATTTTATTTCTTATAAGAGCGTGTTTTTTTTCTCTTTTCGTCGTGGAATATTTAAGCTTTTTTAGAAGCAAATTCCTTGTTAGTCAACATTTAGTTCCGTAGGAACGCTGTAATACTGTTACTATCTTTCCTTTAGAATTTAAAATTGTTACTGTCTTCCTTTTTTTTTGAAAGCAATTCGGGTTAAAGAAGCTGCTTATGCCTGATTGTTTCATTTACCAAGTGAATTTTCTGTATTTACTGAAGCGACTTTAAGTCTATTGTTGACTTTTGAAATTGGATTTGAAAGTATATTCTCTCCCTTTAACTTATTGATTGGACCTAGTCTTAATCATGGAGTAACATGTTAGTTTTCATGGTTTACGCATTAAAGACTGATTTCTAGCTACTTGTTTGCATACAACATCGCTAACCATACATTTTTAAAGTCTCAGCTATCGATCGGATATATTTTAAGTTAAAATTCTTAGCCTATGATTATAAAGAATCTAGGCTACTGAGATGATACAGTTCTCAATTCATATTTTCAGTATTTGGGAATTTTCTCATTGACGAATATCTTTTATAAGTATCAAATATGGCTTTATCTGGACCCACTAAACGTGGATCATTCGTTTTCGTTAATTCATTTATCAAGTCCGTCTTTAAGGCTTCTTCTATTGCTTTATTAGCTGTCAATTCTGACAGGTTTTCCATACAATAGGGGTCATCGGCTATATTGAAAAGTTGAAATTCTGGACGTTTACCCACGGCTAAATTAAAGTATTTTTCAACGGTTTCTTCTTTATGATTTTCAACGAGGTACGTTTTTGTGGGACAGTCGTCTATGTCGGTAAAAGACCCTTGAGGAATATATTTCCCAAATTTATCCAAACCATACATTGGGAGTAGTTTATTTGGATCGTTTGCATCAAACTTTTGCGGAGCACCCGCCGGCCATCGCTCTGGTCTTATATTCCAAATCAGAAGATAGTCTCCTTTTCGGATAGACCTTTGAGGATAGCCCCAATTCAGGTAGCGTGAGGAGGAGTGGCGTTCTCTGCCAGAGAATACGGCCTTGTCCTTGTTTGGAGTTTCGCTACCTTCTAAGATTTCCAACATACTTATCCCGGTTATAGGAAGCATCCCTTCTGAAGATGTATGCGTCATGTCAAGAATAGTGGGTGCGATATCCACAAAACTAACAGGTGCATTTATCCTTTTGTTTTCAGAAAAGTACTTTGGATAGCGAATGGCTAAAGGAACATGAATCCCGTATTCATAGCTATTGGCTTTAGCCCTAGGAAAGGGCATACCATTATCAGAAGTCACTATTATGATGGTATTTTCTAGTTCTCCAATCTTTTCTAGGTGTTCAAGCATTCGCTTTAAATGCAGGTCAAACCATTCAATTTCTACTGCGTAATCCAGCATATCACTTCGTACTTCTGCTACATCAGGAAGAAAGCGGGGTACCTGTGCATCGGTTAACTTTTTACCCATTTTTTTCCACGAACCTTTTTCGTAAGCTCTATGTGGTTCTTTGCCTCCAAACCAGAAGAAGAATGGTTTGTCCTTTTCCTTATTGTCTAGAAAGTATCTGAAGTTCTCAAAATAATTGATGTTGCTAATGCCTTTGGCGAATCGTTCATTATCATTGGCTTCGTAGGTTAAATTACTATGACTAATTCCGGCGGCATCTGATGTTCGCCAAAGAGAATCTCTATCGGTGCTTGCATATTGGAATGGACCGACTCCTTTTCCTGTCCTTCCAATGCTGTAACCGTTTTTCTCGATCAGATCCACAAATGGTATGTACTTTTTTAACCAGGTAGAAGCATGCTGACCAGCCTGTTCATTTTGCCAATGGTGACGGCCTGTTACAATGGAACTTCTAGAAGGGGCACACCCTGGCGAGCCAGCATAACAGTTTGTGAAATAGATACCTTCACGAGCTATTCTATCAAATGCTGGCGTTTTTACAAACTCAGATCCATTATAGCTGGTATGAGCAAAAGACTGGTCGTCACTTATCGCAAACAATATGTTTGGACGCCTTTGTTCTTGAGGGGTACTTTGACAGCCTAGGAATAATACCAGGGGTATTGCAGTAAAATAAAACGGGATTAATTTCATGATTATATATTGAATTGGGGAGTCGTAATCGAAGTACTTGCTTTGCCTAAGCAACTTTTTTTTCGTTGCTCAAATTACCATTTTATTTTTCAATTAGGCCTTCTATAATTTTTGTCTGTTTTCAAGTATGTTGAGTCCTAATGATTTTATTCTCTCATTTAGAATACAAAAGAAATTTAAAGTATTTAGGCTTAATCCACCATTTTATCTTAAAAAAATTGAGTTTCACAAAGGTGTAGTTTACCTTCCTATACTGTCACCTAAGTAAGCCAAATTGCTTCGTTTGCGTTATCTTGTCTACCAGAACTTTCACATAATTCCTAAATTTTTTTTATAAAGTTATGCTAGTCGATGTAATGTTTTATTGTTTAAAAGCAGGTTCATTAGCTTCTTGCCCCACTTTTTTGCCTGCTGAAAAGACGATGGTGTTTCTTATTTCATTTACTAGGGCTGTATTTCTGTAGTATACTTTCTCTATTTCAACGCTGGGCATAATTTCCACTTGTCCGTTTTGATAAGCCCGGTCTTAAGTTCCAAGGCTACATTTTTTAAATAAATTATTCTTCATTAAACACCTTTATCATTGATTCTGCTATTCCTGTTTTCTGTCCTTGACCTAACTCATGAATGTTGTAGAGGTAAGGATTTTGTTGTTATCTTTTTAACTTAAGATTCATTTCTTTTTTAAATAAAAACCAGCTATTAAAATCTTATTAGTCCTATATGTTCAGAAATGTAAATAAATTATTCAAGATTTTATTCTTAGTTTTTTACTCTCTTCTCAAATTTTATTTTTCTGATTCCGTGGTCAGTATCCCATTGTTTAACTTCTATAAAACCAAACTTTTTATATAATCTAATTGCTGGTCCATTCGCTAGTCCAGTTTCAACTGTAAATAGATTCGAATCAAATTCGTTGAAAACATATTCTATTAATTCCTTCGCTATTCCTTGTCTAAAAAAAAGTGGATTTACTACTAAGCTCTTGATATGTATATATCGATTACTACCGTCAATTTCAATAACTCCAACAAGTCCTCCATTTTTTAAGTATCCGTAAAAGTCTGTGTTACTTCCCATATAATCTTTAAGAGGCCTTTTTAATGGAGGGAAATTGGTAGCATTTAACAATTTTGCTTCTATTTTGTATGATACTTGAAAAACTGAGTATATTTCTTTAGATATTTCTAACTCCCTATTTAGTAGTTTTTTAATCATTTTTCAGTTTCTTTTTTAGTTGTGCAAGGCATTTGACGGTCAACGGTTATTCCAATCTATTTTAAACCATACTTTTGATCTTAATTGTCTTTTCAAAATGATCAAGTTTATGTCTCGTTATCCACCATTCGGCCACTTCCATGAGTAATTCAGGATCATCGTTTTTGTTAAAAAAAAGCATAAAAAGAAAGCCCAACTTTCACGCCCTTTTTCTCGATCGTATCATTACAAATGGCTATTATTTTTTGTCTGATTTGCTCATTCATAAGAAACATGTTTGGTAGATTAGGTTGTGTTTTTTTGCTCCGTGCATAAGGTAATTTCATTTTGATTCATGTCTTAAAAATCATAACTGAATCGTTTTGGTAAGGATTCAACCTTTAGTTTTATCCATTCGCCATTTACTTTAATAGCAACAATATAATTATCCTTATCATAGAAAATAGTGCCATCCTCACTATTCTTTAGTGATTGGTAGTTCATGTGCTGAGCACTCTCGCTATAACTTTCCTCATCATCGCCATTAGGTTGATCCGATTTAATGTTATCCTTGTTAATTTCCCCTAAGAATAGGGTATTTGTAAGTGTAAGGAGAACCACATAAGAAGGCTTTGTCTCTGCTAAATAGAGAAGAATGTTGCCTTATATTAGAGCCAATACGAAATCAATTAGAGGTTGAATTTAAATACCCCC
>JBNMFK010000249.1:0-6011 GCA_051269965.1 Algoriphagus sp.
AGAAAGGGAATATACTCAAATATCAAAGGGAAAATCTATTAGGACGTTCTGTCCGATCCTTTTTCTAAAGAGGTAATTGAGAAGCTTATCATGTCGGCTTCCTCTGCTCTTAATGATGCCCACAAACAGCCATGGATTTTTTGTGTCGTAAGCAATCCAGAGATAAAAGCGGCTATATGAAAGGCGGCGGAAAAAGAGGAGTATGATAATTGCAATGGAAGAATGAGTGAGGAGTGGCATAATGATTTAAAGCCATCTGGGACAAACTAGAAAAAGCCTTTTCTAAAAAAGGCTCTGTGGCGTATGATTTTTTTAAATAATCTTATGGATTAAAACAATCTTATGGCCAGGAAGGTGGTAAAAAGCGGCAACATTATTAGGTCAACGAAAGCGTGGGCATAGCCTGTGCTTTCTAATAAATGCCATTCATAAGGCTGGGCTGGTCACATTAACGCATTCACCTAGTCCGATTGAACGCCCTTTTTTATTGCTGCCTATTGGCTATTCAGAAATGGGGGTCAGGGTTCCAGATATTGAAAGGAAGTCTCCCAAAGAGGGAATCGTTTGGTACTAAAAATCATTGTAAATTTGCGGCTAGAATAGAAAAGTATGTTAGAACAGTTAGAGGCTATAAGAGAACGTTTTGAGGAGGTTTCCCAGCAAATAGGCATGCCTGAGGTGGTATCCGACATGGTCAAATTCAAGCGAATAAGCAAAGAATATAAAGATCTAGAGAAGATTGTCAACCAGCTAAAGGAGTATAAAGAAGTACTTGCTAACATAGCGGGAGCCAAGGAAATCTTGAATACTGAAAAAGAAGAGGAGCTTCGCGAAATGGCAAAGGAAGAGTTAGACGAGCTTGAGCCTGGTAAGCTAAAAATGGAAGTTATTCTTAAGGAAATGCTTATTCCAAAGGATCCAAATGATGCCAAAAATGTTATTCTTGAGGTTAGAGCAGGAGCAGGAGGAGATGAGGCATCTATTTTCGCCGGTGACTTATTCAGAATGTACCAGCGTTTTGTGGAGAAGCAGGATGGATGGAAGATGAATATTATGGACATAAATCACGGTACTTCGGGTGGGTTTAAAGAAATAATAGCAGAGATAGAGGGCGAAGATGTTTATGGTCAAATGAAGTTCGAATCTGGTGTTCATCGTGTTCAGCGAGTTCCTGCTACAGAGTCTCAGGGGCGTGTGCACACCTCGGCTGCATCTGTGGCGGTCTTACCAGAGGCAGAGGAGGTTGATTTTGTACTGAACAAGTCTGATATCAAAAAAGACACCTATAGAGCTTCTGGGGCAGGTGGTCAGCATGTAAATAAGACGGAGTCTGCTGTGAGGCTAACTCATTTACCTACCAATACTGTTGTGGAGTGCCAAGATGGCAGGTCACAGCATGCTAATTATGCTAAGGCTTTAACAGTCCTTCGTTCTAGGCTTTATGAGGCAGAGCTCAAAAAGTATAATGATGCTGTCAGTTCGGAAAGAAAATCTTTGGTGGGAAGCGGTGATCGGTCTGATAAGGTTAGAACCTATAATTATCCTCAAAGCCGGGTAACAGATCACAGAATTGGACACACATCATATAACTTACCTGCTGTCATGGATGGAGATGTAGCCGACTTTATGGAGAAGCTGAGAATTGCAGAGAATGCCGAAAGGATGAAAGAAGGAGCCCTTTAAACTAAAAGTATGAAAAAGACGATTTGTCTAGCCTCTAACAATCCTCATAAAGTAATCGAGCTCAAAGAGCTACTGGAATCATCTTTTGAGATAAAAACCTTATCAGATATAGGGTGCGTGGAAGATATTGAAGAAACAGCAGACAGCATGGAAGGGAATTCCTTAGTTAAAGCAAACCATGTTTTTGAAAATTACGGACTGAACTGCATCGCTGACGATTCGGGTCTGGAAGTGGATGCTTTAAACGGAGAACCAGGTGTTTTCTCCGCAAGATATGCTGGAGAGCATGGAAATCATGAAAAAAACATGAGCAAACTCCTTAAAAACCTCAAAGGTAAAACAAACAGAAAAGCCAGATTCAGGACTGTGGTGACACTTATTCTCGATGGCCATAGGACCATCTTTGAAGGAATGGTTGAAGGAAGAATTATAGAAGAGCGTAGAGGTAAACATGGGTTTGGTTATGATCCAATTTTTGTTCCGGATGGCCAGGAGCTCACCTTTGCTCAAATGACGATGGAGCAGAAAATACCGATAAGCCATAGAGGAAGAGCCGTTGAAAAATTGATTATCTTCTTGAACTCAAAGTAAGCTAAACACCAAGTTCTATCTCATTCTATCGGCACTCTTCACAAGCTTCTCGTCCTTTTTAATAAAACGGTTTGCAAGCCAGTTGAGAGCTAAAGCGGCAAAGCCTGCAAAAATCCCAATATCAAAGGTTCCCTCACCGGCACCTTCAAGGGTCATGCCGTCATACTTAACGTGGTAAACGGCAACGGCAACGGCAGCACCTATTAATAAAGAGTTTAAGGCGACAAACAGCATTTGACGAACCCTGCTTTTGTACTGAAAAATGGCAAAAACAGCAATGATAATACCTATTCCGGCCATAAGAGCTACATAGAAAATATCTTTTTTAAAGGAGGCTAGCCCTCCTTTTGTCGCTAAAACCTGATATGGATTTACAATGACTTGGCCGCCTGTGATATCACTTGTCCAAAGGTTGGTTCCTAAAAAAACGCCAAGGGCAATGGCGGAAAGTAAAAGCAATAAAGATTGTATTCGTTGAAGCATAGGGGTCTAAAATTTTCATAAAGATATTTAATCTCTTGTAAGCTCTTCAATAATTACTTGATGAATGGGAAATTCATGGGTCAATACCTCCCTTTGTGCCATTTCAAAGTCATCAAAATCAAAACCTGGAGAAACCGTACAACCCACTAAGGAGTACCTACTATTTTTTAATGGGCGTGAAGCAAACCAGAGATTGGCGGGTACTAATGCTTGAAGCGTTTCTCCATTTTCGGGGTTCTGTCCAAGTAAAAGCCTTTGAAGACCACCTGAGTCGTCAATAAAGAAAACTTCCAGCGGATCACCAGCATAAAAATGCCAGAGCTCGTCTGATTTTATTCTATGAAATGCAGAGAAATTACTAGTTTCCATTAAAAAATAAATGCCAGTGGCATAATGTTTTCTTTTTTCTAATCCGTCAACCATTAAAACCAGGGAGTCCTCAGAGCGGTAGGTTTCTCTATAAAATCCGCCTTCTGGGTGGGGGATTAGTGCTAATTTTTGTATCCAGTATGCTGCTTCGAACATTTATTCGTTTTTGTTTAAAAATAGTTTAATTTTTGTATCAAATTTACTCGCATAGACTTTCATGAACAAAACCCTTAAGTCTTTCCTTTTCCCCGTTTTACTTCTCGTCATTAACGTCATCTCTCTGATGTTCTTTATCAGAAAGGATTTGACAGAAGAGAAGAGATATAGCTTATCTGATGCCAGCAAAAATTTGTTAACTGGTTTGGATGCATCCATTGATGTTTTGGTGTTTTTGGACGGAGAGGAATTGCCAAGCGGATTTGAAAGGCTTAAGCGAGCCACAAAAGAGATGCTGGACGAGTTTAAAAATTATGGTGGAGCCAAGTTAACCTATCGCTTTTTTGACCCAAATTCCATTGGAGACCCTGCTCAAAGAAACGCCTACCTGGATTCCTTGTTCAGCAAGAACATTCAGGCTACAACTGTTTTTGATACGGACGGAGGAAGGAAAACGGAGACCTTAGTTTTTCCATATGCTTTGATTTCTTATCAAGAAAAGGAGCAATCGATGCTACTATTGCAAGGAAATCAGTCTCTCTCTGCGGAGGAAAAACTCAATCAGTCTTATGAAAACTTAGAGTACTCATTTGCTACTGCATTTAGAAAGTTAACACAGAAAGAAAGAAAAAAAGTAGGGCTTCTAAAGGAGTTCACGAGTTTGGACCCCATGAACTTTGCGGGACTGATAGGTGGACTTCAGGAGTATTACGATTTGTTTTTTGTGGATGCGGCTACTTCCGAGTCTTTTATTGGCTTAGACGCCCTTATTCTTCCTAAGCCGGATATTAGAATTGATGATGATACCAAATTTAAGATTGATCAATATATCATGAATGGGGGTAAGGCTCTATTTTTCTTGGATGGACTAAAATTAGATTCGATAGGTTTGGAGGGGACTTACGCTCAGCCTTTTGATTATAATTTGCAAGATATGTTCTTTAAATATGGCATTCGAATAAATCAAGATATGATAAAAGATGGGGCTAGTGCTTCTTTGATTCCGTTAGTTGTAGGAAGTATGGGAGACAGGCCAAATATCCAGCCCATTCCTTACCGGTTTCATCCGCTTATAAATAATTTTGGCGAGAGCCTTATCACTAAAAACTTGGACCTTGTTCAGACTAAGTTTGTGTCCTCTATAGATGCTGTAGGCGAGGGGAAAATTAATAAGACAGCACTTCTTAAAACCACACCTTATACAAAAGTTTTACAGGCTCCAGCTTTGGTTACATATAATGACGCAAGAAGTAATACTGACGAGCAAGAGTATAGTCAAGGAGAAAAAACGATAGCTTATCTATTAGAAGGAGAGTTTACTTCGCTTTACAAAAACAGAATACTTCCCTCAGACCCACGAAGTTCTTATTTTAAAGAGAAAAGTCCAGAAACTAAGATTATTGTTTGTTCAGATGGAGACTTGATTGTGAACGGAATTGATAAAAAAACAGGACAGCCGATTCCTCTTGGTTTTGATAAAGTAACTCAACACACTTTTGGAAACAAAGATTTTATCATGAATGCCGTAGACTATCTTGTTGATGAAAATGGAGTGATAAATGCCAGAGGAAAAGAGGTGAAGTTAAGGCCATTGGACGCCATTAAATCAAGAGAAATGAGAACCCAGTTTCAACTTATAAACTTAGCTTTACCTTCCCTAATAATCATTGTTTTTGCATTGATGAGGGGGCTTTACTGGCGAAGAAGGTATACTTAAAAGTAGGGGTAGATTAAAAATTTTGCTGATAGACCAAGTTTAGGCCATTTTGAGTAACTTTGCTTAATTTTCAATATAAAATTAATCTTTCGCATATGAAGTTTGTTGTTTCTTCTTCTGAATTATTAAGGCATTTGGCCACGATAAGCGGCGTAATTGCGAGTAATCCGATAGTTCCGATTTTAGAAAATTTCTTGTTGGAACTAGATGAAGCTAATCTAACCATTACGGCTTCTGATATGCAAACTGTTATGATGACAGAGGCACAAGTAGAATCATCTGATAAGGGTGCTATAGCCGTACCTGCGAAACTCTTAATGGAGACATTAAGGAGTCTGCCCGAGCAACCGGTTAATGTCAGTGTAGATGAGGAGAGTTTTGGGATAGAGCTTGTGACATCTAATGGTAGATTTAAGCTAGCAGGAGAAAACCCCATGGATTTCCCTAAGGCTCCAGATGTAAATAGAAATTTCAGTATAGAGATAGATTCTAGTGTTTTGGGTGCGGCTATCGCTAATACGATTTTCGCGACAAGTACAGATGATCTAAGACCAGCAATGACGGGCGTCTTTGTACAGGTGGATACAGATAATACCACTTTCGTAGCTACTGATGGTCACAGGTTAGTGCGGTATAGAAGAGATGATATAAAGTCTGAGAATGCTACGTCTTTGATTTTGCCTAGAAAAGCTTTGATGCTTTTAAAATCTAGTTTACCATCAGGCGACTTGCCAGTGAAGGCTGAGTTTAGTAATTCCAATGCTTTTTTTAGTTTCGGGAATATCAAAATGATATGTAGGCTTATAGACGAGCGTTACCCGGATTATGAAAACGTAATTCCTCAAAATAACCCTAACCATATGAAAATAGGGAGGGCAGAATTATTAAGTACGCTTAAAAGGATTTCGATTTACTCTAATAAAACCACACACCAGATCAGACTTAAGGTGACAGGCAATGAGTTAGAAATATCTGCGGAGGACCTAGACTACTCTAATGAAGCAAGTGAGAA
>JBNMFK010000250.1:0-6005 GCA_051269965.1 Algoriphagus sp.
GTTTGCTCCTTTTACAAGCCTAACTTTAACAGGAGATCCGCCGTTATCTGTTCTATTTTTTGCCCAAGCTTGGAGTTTTACTATTTCTGTGTAGCTATCTGGAAGGTAAGCCTGCAGCACTATTCCCGCTTTTAATGTTTTGTATTTTTCTATAGAAAGAGTTTGTTTAAATATATCTAAAGTCATCTGAAGATCGCGATACTCCTCCATATCTAGGTTTACAAACTTCCAAACACCAGTTTCCTTATGTATTGCCAAAAGCTCATCAAATATGACAGAAAGCTTTTCTACCAGTATTTGAACAGAATGTTCGTGAGCCAATGTTGTGATCTGAGAGTAAATTGTAGATATTTTGATGGATATATAATCTACATTTGGTTGACGAAGAAGTTCGCAGTACTCCTTAATTCGTTGGGCTGCCTCTTTTTCTCCAATTAATGCTTCACCAATAAGGTTTACATTGAGTTTGATACCCTCATGGCTTCTACTCTCCACTTGTTTTGCGAATTTCCTGTCGCCGACAAAAAAGAGAATTGGACCAGTTACCTCTTTGATTTGTTTAAGCATTAAGGGAATACTAATTGCGGGGAAGTAATGACCGATACTTCTGTATAGGGCAACCAGAAAACTTTCAAAAGCACTAAAAAGGCCTTTATGAGTGTCTTCGGTTTTGAATAAATTCAGTACATAATCGGATACACGTCTATTATTTTTCGACCTGAAAGCTACGTCCATGAGACGGATTAAAAAGTGCTTGGAGTCGGGGGATTCTAGTATAGGTTCTAATCTGTCTGCAAAAGCATTATTTTCTGATGCTTTAGGGCCAGATTGAAGGTTTTCCGCTAAAATTAGCACTGATTCTAATTCTTTCTCAGTAAGCATGTTATAGTAGTTTTGCACCTATTTTAGAGATGCCATTTTGATGATGTAAATAATCCTTCAAAATTAGCTGAATTCTTCTGGATACAATGCTTCTTAATACTTAAGAATTACTTTATTATTTAGGGCGAAAATTCGCCGACTGCGAATCTCTTTTTTTTTCAAGTAAAGGTGTACTGATTGTTAGTTTGATCCCAGCTTGACAAGGAACTCATCTAGGAACTTTCGAACCCGAGCAGCGGCCTCAGGATTGTATCTATTTACAGCTACCATAAATGCATATTCTATACCAGACTTATCTTTGAGGTAACCAGCAAAGGCTCTTGTGCCTTCAATAGACCCACTTTTGGCATGTACTCTTCCTTCCGTTTTATTTTGTTTGTCTTTATACCGCACACTGCCCTCTTGGCCTAGAATGGGTATTGTAGATTTAAACATGTCTAAGGATGTTTTGTAATTTACTACCGAGAGAATGTCAGTCATGTTTTGGGCGGTTAAGAAGCCCGAAGGAGAGAGGCCACTACCATCTTTGGGTTGAAATCCAGCTAAATTTGGTACGGACGTCAACCAGTAATCTTTTGTGCTCTCCAAGGCTGTTTTAAAATCGCTAAATCCATAGGATTTTATATCCTGAGTTTGTAGAAAAGCGTCGGCGTAGAGATTAATGCTTGAAAAATTACAGTCTCTGACTAAATCTTCTAGCCTTTGGGATTCGAACCTTTTTAATAAATGGAGATTATCTGGCAAGCCCAGAAGGTCTTCGGCTAATGGAACCATGGATCCTTCTTCTACCCTGATACCCTCTTCGTTAAACCGATTAATTAAAGCTGTTCGGAATGTTTTAGCTGGATTAGGAATAGATCCTTTTACTGGGAAATTTGATTTGCCTAATGGAACTGTTCCTTTTAAAGTAATAGTCTCAGAGCCTGGGCTACCGTATATATAGACCTGATCACCACTGTTTGCTGCACCAGTTTTCACTAAGTTGATAATTTCCCAATCTGGGTCAAAGGGTTCTATTTTCTTTAATTCTGCGGGAATGCCAAGGCTCTTTCCCGGCTCAAAATAAACAGTATATAAGTTTTCGTTAACATTGAATTTATGCGGAATAGCTCCGTAATAATTTCCTATATCTCCCCAAATCCAAGAGTCTGGCATATCAAAACCAAAAACTGTTTCATCCTGAATAATGATGTTACCTTTTATTCTTTTTACACCCAAAGACTTAAGTGTTTCTGTTATATCATCGAAAACCTCACAAAGGGGATTTACACCTCTTTCTGATCCAAAGCTGGGATCGCCGTTTGATTGAATTATTAAATCTCCATTCAGAGATCCGACCGAAATATTTCCTGAATAAAGCAAGTCAGTATGATATCGGAAGGTAGAGCTAAGTTTAGCTAAGGCAGTAGCGGTGGTCACAAGTTTTAGAGTACTGGCAGAATTGATAGCCTTATCAGAATTAAAACTCAGTACATTTTTCTTGTCAGATATTCTCTGAACTGATGCGGCTACTGTGGCTTGATAAATGCCTTCGCTTTCTTGAAATGCTTTTAATTCCTTGATAAGTTGAAATTGAATATTGGAAAATTGAAGAAGTATGAAAGCGAATATTTTTGTCAATGTTTTTGGCTTTAAATTACAAACTAAGTTTTTGTTTTTAAAAAAATGAGTTTGAAAGTATGATTTGTAGAGGTTTTGAAGTTTTTTTTTAAGTAAACAAGGATTGAATAGAGGCTATTTAGTTGTTCTGTAGAATCAAATATCAATATCTTTACAGTCTGAATTCGAGAACAAAGAAATAATAAATGAAACTTTCATTTTTTGGAGCTGCTAGACAGGTTACGGGGAGTACGTTTTTATTGGAGCTTCAGGATGACTACCGCATTTTAGTGGATTGCGGTACTGATTTAAGTAGAAAACCTAAAGAGGATGAATCTGAAGACGAAGAAGAAACGGAAAGCTATGGACTATTTCCTTTTGATGCCAATAGTGTCAATCTAGTTTTATTGACTCATGCTCACATAGACCACAGCGGTCAGATTCCTAACCTTTTCAGAGAAGGGTATGAGGGTCAGGTGCTGTGTACTGAACCTACTTTAGACTTAGCCGAACTTCTCTTGTACGACTCTGCCGCTCTTTATCAAAAGAAAATCAAGGCGATTGGTAAAAATAGGAAATACTCAAAAAAGCGACGGGCCAAGAAGTCTGAGCCTTATTATTTATCAAATGATGTAAATAGAGCTATGGATAACTTTGTATCCATTAATTTTAATAGGCGGTTTAAATTTAAAGAAAATGGCTGGGTAACTTTTTTACCTGCGGGTCATTTGCTAGGGGCAGCTCATATTCTCTTAGAGGTTGAAAACAATGGTAAAATAGAACGAATTTGTTTTTCTGGTGATATAGGAAGAACTAATTATCCCCTTTTACAAGATCCTCAGGAAGTACCACAAGTAGATTATTTAGTCTGTGAAACTACCTATGGGAATAGGCTCCATGAAGATCAAATGGAACCAGAACAGAGGCTTAAGGAAATTATTCAGAAGTGCTGCATAGACGTACCTGGCAGGTTAATAATACCCACCTTTAGTGTTGGTCGCACTCAGGCTCTCCTTTATACTTTGAATAAGCTTTACGAAAAGCATGAGATAGAGCCCATAAAAGTATTTACGGATAGTCCACTGGCTAGGAAAAGTACAGAGGTACACGAGAAATATACAAAGTACCTAAATGAAGAAGCCAGAGAAATAAAGGCTTTAGACGACAGTCTTTTCGATTTTGAAAATTTGTACTATTTAAAGTCGAATCAGGAATCTCAATCATTAAAGTATCACAACGAACCCTGTGTTATAATTTCTTCATCGGGGATGATTCAGGGTGGGCGAATAGAACACCACATTGCGGAAAATATTGAGAACCCTTATGCCACTATTCTTTTTATTGGCTATGCTTCTGAAGGAACACTAGGGCATAAATTAAGACACGGGCATATCTCTGATTTGTTGATTTTAGGTGCTAAGAAGGAAGTAAAGGCCAATATCGAGAGCACGGATGTGTTCAGTGGTCACGGAGACTTGGATGATTTAAAGCTTTTTGCAAAGCAGCAAAATCCAGAAAAACTAAAAAAGATATTTCTAGTTCATGGGGAATTAGATTCGATGATTAACTTTAAAACAGTTTTAGAGAGTGAAGGCTTTAGTGATGTATTGATTCCAGAAATGGGAGAAGAGTTTGAGTTTTAAGGTGATTGAAAGACGTTAGATGATAATTCATATAGAAACAGTAGACAAGAATGAGAACATTATTGGAGTTTGAAAAACCGATAGCTGAGTTGGAATCTAAATTAGAGGATATGAAAAAATTAGCTTCCGAAAATAACGTTGATGTAAGTTCTGCGGTAAGGAATTTATCTGGGAGCATAGAAGAGTTAAGGAAAGAAACTTTCAGTAATTTAACCAGATGGCAGCGTGTTCAGCTTTCACGACATCCCGACCGTCCTTATTCTTTGGATTACATAAAGATTATTTGTGAAGAGTTCCATGAATTACACGGAGATAGAAATGTAAAAGATGATCCTGCTATGGTGTGTGGTATCGCTAATATTGAAGGAACGTCTGTCATGTTAATAGGGCAGCAAAAAGGGAGAAAAACGAAAGAAAGACAATATAGGAATTTTGGAATGCCAAATCCTGAGGGATATAGGAAAGCTCTCCGAATGATGAAAATGGCCGAAAAGTTTAATATTCCAATTGTTACCTTAATTGATACTCCGGGTGCTTTTCCTGGCTTAGAGGCCGAGGAAAGAGGGCAGGGGGAAGCCATTGCAAGAAATCTTAAAGAAATGATGACGCTTGAGGTGCCTGTTATTTGTATAGTAATAGGAGAGGGGGCTTCTGGCGGTGCTTTGGGGATTGGTATTGGAGATAGAGTGCTGATGCTGGAAAATGCATGGTACTCTGTTATTTCTCCTGAAAACTGCTCTACTATTCTCTGGAAAAGTTGGGACTATAAAGAACAGGCAGCGGATGCTTTAAAACTCACCGCTGAAGATATGAAGGGTTTTGGGCTTATAGATGACATCATAAAGGAACCAAGAGGCGGTGCACATCTAGATTTCCAAATGATGGGCAAAACACTCAAGAAAAGTATTCTAGCTGAAATAAAGGCTTTAGCTAAAGAAGATCCTGAAGAAAGAATTGCTAAGAGAATTGAGAAATTTTGCTCCATGGGAGTAGTTCTCGAAAAGTAATGGCTGACTACAAAGCGATACTTTTTGATTTTGGGAATGTTGTTATCAACATTGATCCTGAACTAACAATCAAGTCTCTTTCCGAGATATCTAGCAAGTCTTTAGATAGAGTGAGAGAGAAGATGGAGATGAGTCAGCTGAATAAGCGGTACGAAATGGGCTTGTTTACAGATGAAGAATTCCGGGAAATTATAAGGCAAACAATTGGTTATCCGTTTAGTGATGCTGAAGTAGACAAGGCTTGGAATGCTCTTTTATTAGACCTTCCTCCGCACAGAATAAAATTAATATTGGAACTTCAAAATGCTTATCCTGTTTATTTATTAAGCAACACTAATAATATTCACATAACAAAGTGTAACAGTATCTTCAAAGAAGAATTTGGTATTCCAGATGTAAAATCACTTTTCAAAAGGGCTTTTTTTTCCTATGAGATGGGTTTATGGAAGCCAGACCCGGAGATTTATCAGGAAGTTTTAAGCGAGATAAGACAAAAACCTGAGGATGTTTTGTTTATTGATGACAATGCTAACAATATCGCATCCGCAGCAAAAATGGGATTCCAAACTATTTTAATGGATCCGCACAACGATGACATCTCCAATCATTTCCAAATTTAAATGGAACGTAAAACCTTATTAATTCAGATAGGCTTGTTTTTGGCAACGCTACTTGTAACCACTTTTGCAGGGATGGAGTGGGTCACAGGTAAATCAATTTTGTTGGTAGGCCTAGATTGGGAAGCGATAGGTAAAGGTTTCTTCTGGTATGCTTTGCCCTTTCTAGGCTTTTTAACAGTGCATGAATTTGGCCACTATTTTATGTCTAAATGGCGAAACGTTAAAGCCACTTTTCCTTATTACATACCTTTTTG
>JBNMFK010000251.1:0-5981 GCA_051269965.1 Algoriphagus sp.
TATAAGTTTCTCGGAAATGCCATGAAGAACATCAGAAATGTCAAATGCTTCCTTTTCAGAGCCTATTTTGGCATAAAAAACCATGTGAAGCATAAGGTCTCCCAATTCCTTTTTCACTTCATCCAGATTTCCATCTAATATCGCATCAGAAAGTTCGTACGTTTCTTCTATGGTAAGATGACGAAGCGTCTCCATAGTTTGTTTCTTATCCCAAGGACACTTTTCACGGAGCTCGTCCATAACAGTAAGAAGCCGATCAAAGGCCACAAGTTGATTCATTCTAGCTGGAGAAAAGACTATTGGAAGTGTGGATGGAGACATAAAAGTTAAATTTATTCAAATTTAAACAAAAAGAGCCGTCCATTGGACGACCCTACTATACAGCCTTTCTATAAAAAAACTAAATGTTACTTCTCCATTTGATAGAACAGCCTATAGCCTTTGTGTTTTGCGTTACTACAGGCTTATCGGCCAAAAGGTTATCTACGGCATCTTCCACATACTTTTTATTAACAGAAGAGACATCCTGAGCATTGTCGTCTATCGCCCCTATATATTTCACAATATTTTTTCCTCTTTCTTTCTTCAGCACAAAGACTTGCGGTGTACGCTTGGCTCCATATACCTGACCTATTCCTTTATCATCCACCAAATAAGGAAACGTAAACTTCTTTTCTATCGCTCTTTTCCTCATATTTTCACGCGTGTCTTCTTCATACGCTCTAGGGTCATTAGGATTTATGGCAATTATAGGATAACCTAAAGATGCATATTTGGCATCTAGAGCAACCAATCTATCTTCGTAGGCCTTAGAAAAAGGACAATGATTGGAAGTAAAAACCAAAATAAACCCTTCGGCATCTCTGAATGAAGCGAGAGACTTCTTATTTCCGTCAATGTTAAGAAGACTAAAATCTTGTGCCTCATCTCCTACACCATAGGACGTTGCATCTACAGATCTAGATACAGCAACCTTCTCCCTAGTAAACTTTGTGAAACCATAAAGACCCGAAGCCAAAAATGCTCCTAAAACAATTAAACTTTTACTTTTCATAACATTAGTTCCGGTGTATTAAAACCTTGTTTATTCAAATAATTTAACCTCTTTTTCTAATCCCGGTAAATCAAATGCAATTTCAAAAAACTTACTTCTATTCTCTTTTATCATCAGTGTAGCAGGAATGGTTCCGGACCAAAATTCACTACCTTCATTTGTCCACTGATTGTAATCTGGTTCATCTACATAAAAAGACATCAGATTTAAACACTCTTTTTTTTACAAAGGCATTGACACGCTCTATTTCTATAACAAAATCCATGCTCACCAAGTAAACTTTGACACCCATTTGACTGTACTTATCTGAAATAGTCTCAAAAGTAGATTACTCTTATACACATGGCTTACACCATGTTGCCCAAAAATTTATGATTTTGACGCTTGGCTCTTTTGAATCTATAATAGTCTCTAAATCAGTAATTTTTATGACTTTAACATCCTAAGCACTTGCCGATGAACCCGTGAGTTCCATAAGCACAACGAAAGCCCATATTGATTATTTATAAAATCTATTCATTTTTTAAATAAAGGAAATATATTGTCAAAAATTCGTACCTAGAAAATATTTCAATCAACAAACGTATCCAGAAATAATGAAAGCCATTTTATGCGAGCAGCATGGTCTGCCAGAAACACTACTCATTAAAGACATTCCAACAGTAGAACCTGCTATAAATGAGGTTCTTATTTCCATAAAAGCCTGTGGTGTCAATTTTCCAGATACTTTGATCATTCAAAACCTATACCAATTCAAACCAGATCTACCCTTTTCTCCGGGGGGTGAAGTCTCTGGAATAGTGAAGGGTGTTGGAGAAGATGTTAAGCATTTTAAACCAGGTGACGCCGTCCTTTCTTTATGCGGTTGGGGTGGTTTTGCAGAAGAAGTTTCTGTTGAGCAGAGCAAAGTTTTTCTCATGCCTCCTGGAATGGATTTTGCCAGTGCTGCAGCTCTAATGTATAATTATGGCACCTCCTATCACGCTTTAAAGAATAGAGCAGAACTAAAAAAAGGAGAGACCTTACTTGTTCTGGGAGCTTCTGGAGGAGTAGGATTAGCTGCTGTAGAGTTAGGGAAACTCATGGGAGCACATGTCATAGCAGCCGCTTCTACGAAAGAAAAGCTGGCTATTTGTAAAGAAAAAGGAGCAGACGAATTTATCAATTATCAGGATGAAGATTTAAAGACCCGTGTCAAGGAATTGACTAAGGGCAAAGGTGTAGATGTGGTCTATGACCCTGTGGGTGATAAATGGGCTGAGGCAGCCATACGTTCCATGGCATGGAAAGGCAGGTACCTTATCATTGGTTTTGCTGGCGGAGATATTCCCAAAATTCCTTTGAATCTACCTTTACTAAAAGGTTGTGCATTAATGGGTGTATTCTGGGGAAGATTTGCGAATTCGGAACCTAAAGAATCTGCCAAAAACTTTCAGGAACTTGCATATTTCTATTTAAAGGGACTTATAAAGCCCCATATTTATAAATACTATCCTTTAGAAAAAGCGGCAGACTCCTTAAACGACCTCCTAAACAGAAAGGTGTATGGAAAGGCCCTTGTTATTACATGTTCTAAAGAAGAAGTGACGACTCCAATAAACAGCCCTACTCCGAAGAAAGAAGAGGCCCCAAAGGCTAGTTCCAGAGGTGAAAAGCTTATTTTCGAAAGCCCAGAGACTGTTTTTGAGGCTGTAGGCCATCCGATGGGTTTTAGCCCATGGCAGGATGTTACGCAAGAGATGATCAACCAATTTGCCGACACCACATTGGACCATCAATGGATACACATCGACCAAGAAAAAGCTAAGAATTCTCCTTTCGGAACTACTATAGCTCACGGTTATCTTACCCTTTCATTAATTCCTAAGCTTATGGCCGATATTTATTCCGTTCCCTTTGCCAAAATGGGTATTAATTATGGAACCGAAAAAGTAAGATTCCTTCATCCTGTGCCGTCAAATAGTAAAGTTAGGCTTTCAGCTATACTCAAAAGTGCTACTCAAACCACCTCTGGAGGTATTAAAATGGTGGTTGAAGCTACTATAGAGATTCAAGGTATTGAAAAGCCTGCCTGTTACGCCGAAGTGATTTCTGTTTTAAACTAAAAAAGTATTAATGAAAAGAAGTATTGATGTATGCCTTAGTCCTGAATTAATTCACCTGCACGATTTAGAAGGAAAGATAGCCGTAGTGGTGGATGTTTTTAGGGCAACATCATGTATGGTGGCCGGCCTCGCCCACGGCGTAAAGACAATAAGACCAGTTTTAGAAGTGGAAGAATGCCGACAATGGCAGTCAAAGGGATACCTAGCGGGAGGCGAAAGACATGCCCAAAAAATAGATGGCTTTGACTTAGATAACTCTCCCTTTAGCTATATGGCCGAAGCCGTAAAAGGCAAAAAGATTGCCATGAGTACTACCAATGGCACGATGGCCATCAATCAGACAAAGAAAACAGCTGCCGAGGTGCTGGTAGCCTCTTTCTCTAATTTAAAAGCCACTTCAAGGTATTTATTGAGGCAAGAAAAAGATATCATGGTAATTTGTGCAGGCTGGAAAGGTAGACCCGGCTTAGAAGATATTCTTTTTGCAGGTGCCTTAGTTAAAGCTCTTGTAAAGACTCATGAAAATCTAGAAGATAGCACGCATCTGGCCATGACTTCTTATGAAGCGTCAGAAGCAGATATGCTTACTTATTTACAAAAAGCGAGTCATCTAAAAAGACTTAATACTTTGGGAGGACAAGATATTCCCTTTTGTTTAATTAAAGACCAGTTTGAAGTAGTGGTTCATCTTATGGACGACGAGCTTCACTTGAAATAGTTTAGTATTTTGCTGGCGTTTTACCATAGGTTTCTTTGAAGAGTTTAATGAAATGTGAAATGCTTTCAAAACCTACCTCCTCAGCTATTTCTGAAACGTTTTTATCACTATTTTTCAATAAAAACGCCGCCCTATCTAGGCGTTTTTTTCTAATCCATGTAGCTGGTGAAGTTTGGAATAGTTGCCGAAAATCACGCTTAAAACCCGACAAACTCCTACCAGAGAGTCTAGCCAATTCTATCATGGTAAGAGGCTTGAGATAATAGTTTTTCATCAAATATCCTATATCTTCTTTTTCTCCTCTGTAAATGTATTGCAAAAGGTTTCTAAGCTCATTACTATTATCATACTCCATGAGATGGAGTAAAAGCTCGTGCAACTTTAACTTTAAAAACTGATTTAGATATTTACTCTTAGCCTTAAAATAAGGTAAAACGGACTCGGCAAACTTTCCAAATTTCTCGTCAGAATGCAGCACTAGCAACGTAAATTTATCTGTCTCTGAGCTTCTCTCTTCAGAAAAAAGTTCAAGATTCTGATTCACAAAGTCCTTGATCAGCTTGTCTTCAAGAAAAAATACAAGACTTTTATAAGATGCGTCTATTGATTCTGACATAAGGTAATAGCCCCGCCTCACAAAGAAAACGTCCCCTTTTCTGACGCTTACATCTTCTTCTGAGTTCGCAAACTTTTTTTCTCCCTCTAAAACATAAATGACAGCATTTTCTTCAAAAAAAACTTCATTTCTTGACGGATAAACGTCACTCCTATAGGCTACAAAAGTAAGTCCTTGACTTAAACCTGGAGATTGAATTTTTAGCGACTCAAACTGGTCTGCCGCTATTTCTGAGGGTACTCGAAGCATAGCATGTTTATCATTCCTGAATAATCTCGTCTATCACAAAAAAGGGACGACGTTTTACTTCAATATAAATTCGGCCAATGTATTCTCCTAATATTCCCAAGATGATAAGTGTAACACCTCCCAAGAAAAACATACCTACCGTCAACGTAGTAGTTCCAGGGATTTCAGCAGGGGTATGGCCCAATATTTTAAAGCCAATTATTCGAGCCAAGACAAAGAAAATACCTATAAAAAAGGAAGGAATAGCTATCACAAATCCAAAATAGGTCGCAAGCCTTAAGGGTACATTTGAAAAGCCAAAAAGGCCATCAAGTGCCAGTTCCATTAATTTTTTAAAGGTGTACTTCACCTCTCCTGCTGCTCTTTCCGCTCTTTCGTATTTAACTCCTATTTGCTTGAACCCTGCATACGCCCTTAGTCCTCTTACAAACCTGATTTGTTCTGGCATTTCGTTCACAATGGCGTTTACCACCTTTCTGTCCATCACACAGAAGTCACCAGAGTCTAGTGGAATGTCTATCTCAGAAATGGCCGCCAAAATTCTATAAAAAGTTGAATACGCTATTCTTTTAAAAAATCCTTCTTTTCTCTTCGTTCTGATAGCGTAGACTACCTGATAACCCTCACGCCATTTTTCTAAAAAACGATAAAGCTCTTCTGGGGGATCTTGTAAGTCGCCATCCATTATCACTACAGCATCTCCTTTGGCCTCCTGTATTCCAGCTGAAATAGCAGGCTGATGCCCAAAGTTTCTCGACAATTTGACTATCCTCACCCGAGTGTCTGACTTGGCAAACCCTTTCATCCTCTCCAAAGAACCATCATCGGAGCCATCATCTACCAAAACCAACTCATAGTCTTCATTCCATGAAGGAGCGGCTGCGGTTAATCTAGAATACAGATTTTGAAGGTTTTCTTCTTCGTTATAAATCGGTATGACAATGGAAATCATAGCTTAGGTTTTGAATGAGATACAAAAATAATGATATAATTCGGGGCTTTAGCATTTGTATTTTTGAGGAAATGCTAATTTTGAGCATCAAAACTAACTATGGAAAAATTCAAAGCACGCTGGGGAATTACTTCAAACTGGCAAATAGCCGCTATTTTTATTGTTTTCGCCATAAATGGCTCTTTCTCGGCATGGGTAGCTAAGCCCGTTACTGGCTTTTTAGGACTAAGTGCAGAAACCACAGAGCCCTATATTCTCTATCTTTTCTTGAGAATTATACTCATTTT
>JBNMFK010000252.1:0-5976 GCA_051269965.1 Algoriphagus sp.
TGATTCGCATCAATTTCGGCAGCGTTTAAGAATGCTCCGTCTGACTGATAAAGTAATGGAGCCGAAATTGGACTCCCTTCTTGACGCTGATAGTCTTGGGCACCAGGTACCTCATCCATGAAAATGATTTTGTTCTTAGCAAAACCACCGTTAACACCAGCTCTAAATCTTAGGTCTTTACTAGCATTACCATTATAACCTAAAGAGAATTCAAATCCTTTATTCTCTACTTTACCAGCATTTACAGGAGGAAGTAATGAACTAATACCTGAAGAGGCTGGTGTAGAACCTGTTTTCTGAATCAAGATTTGATCTCTCTTATTAAGGAAATACTCCAAAGTCAAATCAATCTTGTTATTCAATAAACCTGCGTCCAAACCAATATTAAGATTGTTTGCTCTTTCCCATGTAAACATTGGGTTAGCCAAAACAGTCTCTCTAAGTGTATTTACAACAGCACTATTGATAGGATACTCTCCAAATCCATAAGAAGATAAGAAAGCATACTCTTGAAGTGACCCATTATAGAAAACTTGGTCATTACCCATTTGGCCAAAAGACCCTCTTAATTTTAAGAAATCAACTGCATTTACATTAAAGAAGTCTTCTTCAGAAATATTATATCCAAGTAAAATACCTGGGAAGAAACCAAATCTACCAGACTCTGGGAATATGTAAGAACCATCATATCTACCTATGAATTCTGCCAGATACTTCTCCTTGTAGTTATACTGCAATCTACCATAATAACCTAAACGAGCTCTTTCGTAAGCACTACCACCAGTCTCCTGACCAGCTGTACCTCCAGCAAAAATTTGATCAACTGCTCCTGAAATATAATTCCTTCTGTAAGCAGAGAAGTTTTCCCCTTCGAAAGTTTCTCTTGTCACACCTGCTAAGGCTCCAAAATTATGAACAGAAGCTATCGTCTTGTCATAAGACAACATGGCTGAAGCATTCGTGTTCAATGTAGACTCATAGCGTTGTCTTAAACGTGGGTCTGTAAAATTAGAACGTATAGCTCCATCCAAAACAGGAAGACCGTCAGATCCTAAAGTGGTACCATCCCAACTATAAAGCATCCATGGTGTTTGGAACGTTTTGGTGGTAAGGTTTTTCTTATCAACAGCTCCTGACAGTGTTAGCTTAAGGCCTTCAATCCAAGGATTCGTAATATTGATAGCACCCTGAGCTTGGGTATAATCTGTAGGCTCATCTCTGTAACCCGTTGCATTTGTGGCTATTGCATATGGATTTTCACCATTCTCAATATCTGGGCCCGGTAGTCCATTAGGCCAAACAGCTGGCTCATTTGGTCTACCTCTCATAAGCATCCTAAAGATAGAACCCGTTCCTACTGTAGGGTTTCTACGCTGCTCTCTACGAACCATGATACCTAAACTCGTACTTACGTACTTATTGATTTTTGCATCTAGGTTAGTTCTGAAATTATACTGATTGTACTTAGTCCCCGAGTTATTATAAATAGCGTCTTGAGAAACTGTTCCTAAAGAGGCCATGTATCTCACTGCTTCAGAACCTCCAGTAATTTGAAGATTATGACGGTTTTGCGGTGCCCAGTCTCTAAATGTATCATCGTACCAGTCTGTCTCAGGGAAGAACCATGGATCAGAGTTTCCTTGCTCATACCTCTGAACTAAATCAGAAGGATAAGAAGAGTTTATTGTTGCAATTCCAGAAGTAGGAGAATCGTATACACCAGAAGATTTAATAGCTGATGAAGCAGCTCCCCACTCATCTACAGGTACAGACTTATAAATAGGTAATTCGTTCATGATGCTCATGTACTCAAAAGAATTAGCCATCTGAGGAACAGTACCTGGCTGACTGAAACCTTGATTAAAGTCATAAGAAACAGTTGGTTTACCCGTCTTACCTCTCTTGGTTGTTACCAAGATGGCTCCGTTGGCAGCTCTAGCACCATAAATGGCGGCAGATGCATCTTTCAATACCGTGATAGACTCTATATCTCTAGGATTTAATCTTCCTAAACCACCCTCTCTATCAGGAATACCATCGATTACAACTAAGGGAGAAGAATTACCCAAAGTATTGGTTCCTCTAATAGAGATACTAGCACCATCTGCACCAGGCTCTCCGCTAGTTTGAATAACCACTAGACCAGGAAGCCTACCTGCCAATGAGTTAGAAAGATCAACAGCTGGAGATTTAAGAATAGCATCTCCTTTTATAGCTGAAACGGCACCCGTAACGGTAACTTTCTTTTGGGTTCCGTAACCCACCACCACAATTTCGTCTAATGTACCTTGATCAGGAGCCAAAGAAAGATTTATGATTGACTGAGAGCCAACCACAACTTCTTGGGCCTGATAGCCTACAAAAGAAAAAACAAGGATTGAATTTGCATTTTCCACATTGAGTGAAAACTTACCGTCTACATTGGTGATTGCACCAGTAGTCGTACCTTTCTGTGTTACGTTTACACCGGGCATTCCTACGCCTGTTTCGTCCGTAACGGTTCCAGATACTTTTTGTGCAGCTTCAACTTGAAGCACAAACAGCGTTAGGCAAAGAGAAGTAAACAAAGTCTTGAGAAAAAATCGATTACAAGATTTCGAGAACACTCCCCTACCTACCTTAAATAAAGTAGTTCTTTTTGTCATACAACAAATGTTTAGAGTTTATAATAAGTTTATAAGGGGCCGCTTTGGTAGCGTTAGGTGCTCAAATGTAGTAATAAATCAATAATAAAGTAGACCCAACAAATATTTTATGCCGATGACAATGGTTGAATTCTTTAAAAGTGAACTATTTTGCATAAAAAACAGCTCTTGATAACTCTTTGAATTAAATACCACGTATGCAAGTACCCAAGGCCATTTAGTTTATTGTTTCTTCAATGTTGAGAGTCAATACCATTATGAAAACCTTACTTCTAATCCTATTTAGTTCGTTTGTAATCTTCACTTCTTGTCAAAAGCAAAAAAATGGGACAGAGTGGCAATCCCTTTTTAATGGGACTGACTTAAATGAATGGGATATCAAAATTTCTGGACATGTGTTAAATGATAATTACAAAAACACTTTCGTTGTAGAAGATAGTATTATTAAAGTCAATTATACCGAGTACGATACCTTTACGCATGAGTTCGGCCACCTTTACTATAAGAAGCCTTTTTTTAAATACCGTCTTAGAATGGATTATAGAATATTCGGAAAACTCACTACAGGCAGTCCCTACTACGCTGAAGCCAACAGTGGTGTTATGCTTCATGCTCAGTCTGCTGAAAGTCAAGAGTTAAATCAAAACTTTCCTGCCTCTATTGAAATGCAATTTTTGTCTAGGATAGACAATCTGCCAAGAGCTACAGGCAATTTAGCCTCACCAGGCACCCATGTTGAACGGGGCGACTCCTTATATACGAACCACATGATGTACGCCAATGGAAAAACTTTTGGAGATGGATGGGTACATATTGAGGCCATTGTGATCGGAGACTCCGTCGTTCATCATGTGGTGGAAGGAGATACCGTTTTAACCTACTTTAAACCCCAGATAGGCGGTTGGGAAAATGATAGCTCAGACACATGGGTCAAAGACAAAACGTGGGTCAACAAGACAGCTGGTAAGCCTCTCAGGCAAGGCTTCATTGCCCTTCAGGCGGAAGGACACCCTGTTTGGTTCAAAAACATTGAAATCATGGACCTATCTCATGACAAATAACAAAAGGAATATGGTTGAGAATGTTTTCTAACTACCTTTGTGTACAGAGAACAGATGAAAGATATATTAGCACTTTTGGGTAAAGAATTGACCTTGGAATGGCGTAATAAATATGCCTTTAGTGGCATGATACTCTATCTCGTTTCTACTGTTTTTATTTGCTACTTGAGTTTCAGAATTAAATCTAACGCTCTGAGCCCTCCGGTCTGGAACACGCTCTTTTGGATCATTATTCTTTTCACTGCCATTAATGCCATTTCTAAAAGCTTTTCTCAAGAAAGCAAGAATAGGCAAGGTTATTATTATTCGTTAGTGAGTCCAGAGGCCGTAATTCTATCGAAACTGCTATACAACTTCATTTTGATGCTGCTTTTAGCATTCATTGGTTTTGGAATCTATATCTTATTTTTACTTAATCCAGTACAGAATATCCCCTTGTATCTCTTGTCACTAGTTTTGGGAGCACTGGGTTTTTCTGGGGTCTTAACCCTGGTGGCTGGTATAGCCTCCAAAGCCGAAAATACAGGTTCACTGATGGCTCTATTGAGTTTTCCAATAATTATCCCAATGCTTTTGATGCTAATGCGTCTATCTAAAAATGCTATGGATGGCTTAGCATTTTCGGTAAGTAAAGATGAAATAATGACACTTTTTGGAATTGATATAATTGTGATAGCCCTTAGCTTTATTTTGTTTCCATACTTATGGAAGAGTTAACTAGAAGAATTTATTTATGACTTTAAAAAACACTTGGTGGAAAGTATTAGGAGCACTATTGCTTGTATATGTTTCCATAGCAGGACTTACTGGCAAAGTACCTAGACTGCCTATTCTAAATGAAACCATAAGAAACACCTATTTTCATGTGCCCTTGTGGTTTGCCATGATGACGCTTATGACAGTTTCGATGGTTAAGTCTTTTCAATACCTTAGAAAGGGAGACATCCATTTAGACCATGCCGCTTTTTCGCATGCTCACGTTGCTTTACTTTTCGGAATACTTGGATTTATCTCCGGTGCTGTTTGGGGGAATTATACATGGGGTTCACCTCTTCCTATTGACCCTAAATTGATAGCAGTAGAAGTAGGCATGCTCCTTTATACAGCATATTTTATTTTAAGAGGTTCTTTTGAAGATGAGCAAAAAAAAGCTCGCCTTTCTGCCGTTTATAATATTTTCGCTTTTGCAGCATTTATGCCTCTAGTCTGGATATTGCCTCGTGTCACAGAATCACTTCATCCAGGTAATGGCGGAAACCCTGCCTTTGGGAAGTATGACATGGACAACGATATGCGAATGGTTTTTTATCCTGCTATTATTGGTTGGATTTTAATTGGCCTTTGGATAAGCAATCTGAAATATAGAATTCAAAAATTGGACTACGATAAACAAAACGCATAAATGTTACTTACACTTTTATTGATCATTCTGTTACAAAACGATGTAGAAATGGCCGACGGCTTAAGGGCTGATGGCAAATTTTGGGTAGTTATTTTAGTGATAGCCGCAGTTACCATTGGAATTATGATTTACCTATTTATGTTAGATAAGAAAGTTAGAAAATTAGAAGAAAAAAAATGAAGAAATCTCATATAATAGCTCTGGGAGTTATTGCGATTGCCATTGTCATGATAATATCAACAGTTGGAGACGCCAGTACCTATTCAGACTTTAATAAAGCTCAAGAACTTGCGGAGTCAGGTTCAAGTACTTCTGTCCATGTGGTGGGTGAGCTCAAAAAAGATGCTCTTGGTAATATTGAAGGTATGCTCTATCAACCATCAGTTAACCCTAATAAATTTGAGTTTATGATGGTAGACTCTATGAATTATGAGTCTAAGGTCGTCTATTTGAAGCCAAAACCTCAAGACATGAACAAGTCTGAAAAAGTAGTGGTAGTGGGAAGCATGAACTTAGAAAAAAATTACTTTTTAGCGGAACAAATTTTGCTCAAATGCCCGTCTAAATACAATAATGGAGCTTTAGAGGGGCCACAAACCGCGATGATTAAGTAACACAATGGTTAAGGAATTTGTCAGAGAGATAGCTACCCATAAAGCTGAAGATGTGCTCGGCCAACTACTTCTAGGTGAATTTCCATTTGCTATTTGGAGGCTTCCTAATGATAAATCTTATTCTTGTATTCTCTCCAAGAATAGCGAAGTGAATCTAAAAAAAATAGATTTAGAAGAGTTAGGGTCAGGTTTTGCGATGGCACCTTACAGTTACACCAAACACAAAACCTCCGTTTTTATTCCTGCTGATGTTC
>JBNMFK010000253.1:0-5966 GCA_051269965.1 Algoriphagus sp.
TATTTGATCTCCTAGCACGCCAAGTGTTACTGTTTGCCAGAGTACGAACATGATGATGAGTGTTCCACCGCCCAGTAAAATCCCTTAGGCTATGTTGCCCTAGGGGTTTTTTGTAATCCATACAAATGAAATGGACTTGATGAATAATTAAGAGGAAAAATGAATAAAAAGGGCAGTAAATATTTTTTTAGTTAAATAAGATTTAAAATCTTTGGAATGGTCTAATTCTTTAACCAGCCGGCTATACTTCTCCTTTCTCTGGTTAAAGAAGGGTGAACTTCATGTTCCATTTCATCACTTCTGAAAAACACCATGCGTCCTTCTACAGGTGAAATATTCTTCTGTCCACCCGACGAAGGATACAGGGATAGCATGCCATCATCCTCTTCTCTCCAATCTTGGTTTAGGTATAAAACAATAGAATATTTTCGCCCCTTTTCGCTTTTGAATTGGTCAAAATGTCTTTTGTAAAATCCACCTAATTCAAAGTGAGCATAGTGACTTTCAAACGATTTTAAGGAGGTGAAGCATGTTTTATTGAGGTATTCAACAAACCGCCAAATTTTCCTTAAATAAATGACTTCGAATGGATTGGTGCTTTGGTCCAGAATCCAATTCACTTTATCTCCTCTAATTGATTTTTCTCTTTTGAAAGCTAATTTGTTGCCAATTCCTGCTGCTTTCATGACTCCCGCCGCACTGAGAGTAGTCATATTCATCCTTAGACCTGCAATAGTCGCGGGTAATAAAAAATCATTACAACAGCCGTACTGGTCATCAATAAGTCCTTGAATTAGAGCTTCAAATTGATTTAGTTCAAAAACCTCATCATCACTCATTCTTTGTATTTAACCTTAGCGAGTTAATTCACACAAAGGTCAGTAAAGAACATCAATCTTCGAGTCATTCTATCTTGATTGTGCATTTATAAATAGAAGGGACTTAAGATGAAGTGTATCACTAATGTCTACACGATTACTACATAAATCATAGAAGCAGTTTTTGGTTTGAACGACTAGCCTGATAGATTTAGATTAATTCAAATGCCTGTACTCCGAAGGGCTATTTCCCGTTTTTGACTTAAACAGTCTATTGAAATGTTGTGGGTATTTAGAATCTAAGTTGAAGGCTACTTGACTTATTGATTCATTCGAATTTAATAAATAAGTTTTCGCTTTTTCTGTCAAATAAGAGTAAATATGCTCTTTGGCACTTTTACCCGTTTCTAGTTTTAACAAATTACTTAGATAAGAACCATACATATTTAAGACTTCGCCGCACTGAGTGATGGTGGGCACTCCTTTTCGATCTAACTCTTCTTTGACAAAAAAACTTTCTAACTACTTTTCAAATTCTTGAGCGGAGTCTTTATTAATGTTGGTTCTCGCATAGAATTGTCTGTCATAACAACGTTTACTCTACTTTAAAATAGTTTCAAGGTTTTGAAGGTCCTTAGAATATTTATCTATGTTTTGATTTAGCTCAAGTCTTATTTTTTCAACTAACGCTTTTAAGAAATACTTTTCCTTCTCAGAAAGACACAGAGCCTCATTTGTCTCATAATGAAAAAAAGAATACTCATTTATCGATTTACCTAATTCAGATTTTCTATTGAGGTCGGGATGAAAAAAGATGGACCAGCCAGAATCGTCGAGTTTATCTATTGGATCCACAAATGAGACTACCTGAGTAGTGGCTTGAAACAAAAGCGTTCCTTCTTCAAAATCATACGAGTTTCTGCCATACTGAAAGCTGGTGTCCATCATCTTTCTTTTCATAGAAAGTAGGTATAAACCGCTGGTTAAACTTTTTTGTTAAAATCAAGGTCAATTTTGGGCCATTGATTTATTCGTGTAATTAAAGGGTGCAAAGGCTTAGCTAAACCAAACAAATTGTGAACTTCAGAAACACTTTTTATAATATTAAAGTCGGCCAGACTTTAATATTATTTCGCAGCAAACCTTTATAAAAATACCCTTCCAAAAGTAGTAATCTTCTGATTTTACCGAAAGGAATGCAGCCAGTGTCTGTTTGAAGGGATTTATTACAGTCCTCCACATCAAAATCGGCTAAGGTGCTAGAAGTTAGCTAGTATTTCTTTTAAAAGCTTTACGGTTGCTTAACGCCTATTAAATTAGCTTTGAAGACTTTTACCATTTTCATATAGTTTGGAAGTTAATGCAATTCTTGCTCTTTTTTTCAACTCTTTGTATGCCATCAGTCCCAATACAGTAGTCTTTATACCTCTAATGCTATCCTGTAGCAAAGCATTAGCTAGTACCTACTCCAATAATAATACCTAGAGTTCCTTCTGCCGAATTACCCTTTAAAGTCTAAATAATACTCAAAATCATTAAGGCCTTTAATAGCATTAAGGACAGTTCTAAAGCTATGCTAAGAATGTCCAATTCACTAGAGTAGGTGATTCCAAATACACTTTCTTACGTTGGTGGAACATTAAATAAAATCATTGTCTCTAAGCCTCATTAGACCACGGCTTGAACGCCTAATAAACCGACAAATATCTTTCTTTCTCTCATGATACTGCTTTTAAAAAGGTTAAGCTTAATAGTTCACGCCTGTTAACTGCTCTGATAAATTCCAGAGTTTGTTTGCTATACCTTTATCCTGAGCTAGTTTATTAGCGTCTACTTTTACGGGATATCCTCTCATTTCCATAAATCCCTCAGGGCCATAGTAATCTCCTGATTTTACATGGATATCTGTAGCCGCTCTTAAGGTAGGAAGAGTCCCCATTTTAGGTGTTTGTGCAATTATATTTCCAATGAAACTCGCAAGACCAGAATGTCTATCTAGTTCAGTTTTAGTCCATCCTGGATGTGATGCGGTAATTATGGGTGCATTTTCCTTTCCTTTAAGCCTTGCTTGCAATTCATATATGAAATAGAGGTTAGCAAGCTTACTGTCTGAATATGCTTTGGTTGTATTGTATTTTCTTGATTCCCAATTAAGATCATCTAAGTTAATACGTCCAGTTTTATGAGCAATACTACTCGTTGCGACTACTCTCGAGTCTTTTGTACGTTCAAGTAAGGGCATCAAAAGTCCAGTAAGAGCAAAGTGTCCTAGATGATTGGTACCCATTTGTATTTCAAAACCATCTTTAGTTTTGGAATAAGGACACATCATTACACCAGCATTATTTATGAGAACATCTAGGTTGTTATAATCTGATAAAATTCCCTTTGAAAAGGCCTTCACCGAATCTAAACTGCCTAAATCAAGACTTCTAATGTCTAATTTGGCATTGGGAAAATCACTTCGAATTTCCTCAGCCACTGTTTCGGCTTTCTGCACGTTTCTTACCGCCAAGATTACGGTCGCATTTTTACTCGAAAGGACTTTTGCGGCTTCTTTTCCTAATCCACTGCTAGCTCCTGTGATAATTATTGTGCGGTCTTTTTGGTTAGGAATATCTTTATTACTCCAGTTTGAGTACTTCATATTATGTTATTTGTTTAATGATGACTTCGCAAAAATACGGCAGTTTTAATGGTTTCATTTAAATTTCGTTGAAGTTTGAATACATTTCGCTCAAAAGCTATAGGCTAAAATAATTTGAAACAACTTTTGAAATGCAAAAAATAGTAGGGTTCACCTTAAACGATACATTCATTTATTGGATTTTTTGGAAAGTAAAATGCAGCTAAAATTGCCTCTGATTTTTATCTAAATTTTCACTTACCGAATTTTTCATTATTCACTACATTTCCGTGCACATCGTAATGAATAAATTCGATAACAGCTTCACTTTTATCACGATAAACCTTAACTCCTAAGAACCCTCCTTTTACTCTCAGAAACTTATGTTCAGGCCTAATATCGTTCTCATTCCAACCTTGTGCATGAAAATCACTTACTGGACCTTGACTGAATTCCCATAAACCCGTTTCTGAATCCACAGAAACATACTGCCAATGTCGGTCTCCGTTAATGACAAATACTCGATGTTCCGCAAGGTATTTCCGTAGCCAAATGCCTTCAGTTTGAAAAGAGGTGTTGGAATGATTGTCAAATTTGCCTTTTGACCTATCCGGTCCAACTATTGGTGTAGGCGAAACAAGAATTTTAAAAGTTGCATCGGAGGTTTCAATGGTCTCTTTAAACCAAGCTATTTGTTCTTTGCCCCAAATCGTTTTCTCAGAACTATCTGGTGTTTTATTGTTACTTCTAAATTCTCTTCCCTCTACCGACCATATCTGTAAATCTTGGCCCCACCTGAAAGTTCTGTATGGCGTGCCTATGATAGGAACTTGCTCTCTCCAAACGGCCAAACCATCTTCATAAGTTACATTCCCTAATGGTGTAGAAAAGGGACCGGCATCATCCCGTAATAGATCATGATCATCTTTCTGAGGATAAAGTGGTGTTTTAGTATAAAAATCGAACAACGCGGGCCAAGAATTCATAGCATGCCATTTATGTCTAGCTAGCTCAACATTATGAACCATTGGTCCAGGCTTATCGTAATAAACATAGTCTCCTGTTTGACAGTGAAATGCAGGATTTAACTTCAGCATACTGTCATAAATCTTAAATCCGCGGAGACTATCATCAAACGACCAATAATATTGACATGTAGAGGAAGTAAAAAAGACAGGTAATACTTCATGAGCCAGGGGGGCTGTTTTAAAGTTCCCCTTTATTGTGGTAATGGGGGACTTATCAGCTTTTCTCCCATGAATACTGATTGAATAATGAGTATTCGGTTTTAAGTGATCGAACTTTCTCTTCAATGTAAAGTCGGCGTAACTAGAAACGTACTTCCAGTCCGTACTTATTAAGGTATCCTTAGAAGTAAGTTCTATTCTTACTTGACCAGAGGATCCTGGAACCGCTCCATCCATTTCATTAATGGGCATATTATTGTCAAAATCAATAGGGTGTCTGAAGACAGACTCTTTTCTTTTATGATAAACTATGACAGGCTTAGATCTTGTGCACAATCGTGTTAAAACAACGGCTGAAGAATTTGTGATGTCTCCAATTTTAAATCCAGTAGCGAAATATACGCTATCTACATCTTGGGCCTTAAGGATTGAAATTCCTTGAAAAATTAAGAGAAACGTGATGAAAATTTTCATATATTATTTGTGGTCTTCAGTTTTACTTTAAAGATACTCTGACCCTGTGAAAAATACCCGATTGTTCATTTTATATAAACGGTCCGATCGTGGTTTGAGTTAGTCTGGTTCTTTATTTGAGTCTATATGTGCACCTATTTGAGGGAATGGCATCGTGATATTATTTTCAAGAAAATCTTGATAATTATTCTATGAATATCACTTTTGATACTATCTAAGTCCACAATTGTACTCCTATAAAAAATGCACTCATAAGGCTAATGAAGAATTCCTAAAATTCACAAGTCTTACTTCTACCAATTTACCATTATCGACCAGAGCATGTTCTTTTACGCTTTCTTCAAGTATTTATAGTAGCAATTTCACATCACTACTATAAGTGAACTCCAACTTCAGTTCTAAAACGTTTTAGGTTTATCTGATGACTCCAATTAGTGACTTTAGTCGTTGTATTTAAAGAATTGAGAATTATGATTAGAATGTCATCTATATTTAATCCTAATAGACGTCCGTTGGCCTATCTCTTATATATTGGCAATACCTCAGTCAATTCCCAAAATATCTCCAAGCCTAATTGGTCTTTCAGAAAGTAAAATGATACCTGAAACAACATCGTTGAAGGTTTGCTCTAACTCAAGCCCAAAACCAATAAGCACAGCAGCAGAACCAGTAATTAATAACATTGCTTTGACAGCTAATACTTTTAGAAAAAAGCTATTAGAAATTATCTAAACTATGTATTTGATATAAGAAAAAGTGTTATCCTCTCTGGATTGCTCTAAATTGACAATATTAATTTCTTTATCATCTGTAATCTCATCTTTGTTGTAAGAAGGATTAGCCAGGCGACACATAAAGTAA
>JBNMFK010000254.1:0-5893 GCA_051269965.1 Algoriphagus sp.
GCTCAGTATAAATATGAACCTATCTCACAGGGAGATATCGAACTAGTGAATAAGGCCCTGGCAGAAAACGATTTTGACGTTATCGAGGTTAATTTTGTAGAGAAGTTTCCATTAATTTTCAATTTAACAAAAGAGAGCCACAAAATAGCCGTTAACCATGAACCGAGATTTAGGAGAACAATGGTTCAGACTCAAAATAATCTTCTAGATGAAAAATATGGGGCATACTTAAAAAAGTATCAGTTCAAGTTTGAAAATGACTTGATGAATCTTTTTGATGCAGTGGTTTGTCTTAATCCAACAGATCAAAAACTCATCTCAGAATCTATAGAGAAGCCTGTTTTTTTAGCTCCCATTTCTGCAGCTTGGGAAGATTTTGATGAAATCAAGGAAGAAAACATAGCCATTGAAAATATCCTTTTTTTAGGAGGTGGACTTCATGATCCCAATAGAGATGCATTAAACTGGTTTTTAGATAATGTGGCCAAGCAACTTTACAAGAGGCTAGGCAAAAAGGTACAGGTCGTAGGAGAATGGCCCCTAGCAAGCCAGAAAATCCTAAAAAGCCCTTATGCACAGTTCTTAGGTTTTGTAGAAGACTTAGATGTCTTTGCTAAAAACAGCATTATGGTTGTTCCGATCAGGATTGGGGGCGGAATAAGAACCAAAATCCAATGGGCCATGTCCAAGGGAATTCCAGTAGTTTCTACCACATTTGGCTGTGAGGGTATTCCATGTAAAGATGGAGAACATTTCCTTTTAGCCAATACCGCAGAGGACTTCATTAAAAGCATCCAAATTCTTCTAGAAAATACGAAGCTTAGAACAAAACTTAGAAAATCGGCAAATGAACTTGCCCGAGAACATTACAGTCCTAAAAAAGTAGTTGAGGTTCGCACCAAGATATATTACCAATTAGTCTCTGAAAAACTGGTCTTAGAGTGAGCATAGAAATACTCATACCTATCTATAAAACTTCAATATCTGGCAATGAATTAAAATCTCTTAACCAATGCCGAAAAGTATTGGGAATTCACAGCAAGACTTTTATCCATCCCGAAGGTTTAGACCTTACTCTTTATAAGGAGTCTTTTCCAGAAATAAAATTTAAAGCCTTTGACTCCACGTTTTTTAACGGTATAGCAGGTTATAATAGGCTTTTACTTTCTCCTATTTTTTATAAAAGCTTTGACGCCGATTATATCCTAATTTACCAATTAGACGCCTGGGTTTTTAGAGATGAATTATTAGAATGGTGTACCAAAGGATATGACTACGTAGGAGCTCCTAATGCAGAAAAAGGGAGCGGAAACAATTCATGCCATGACAATCTTCTAGGGAACAACGTACTCAATGGGGGCCTATCACTCAGAAACACTAAAGCCTGTTTGAGAGCGGCGAAGGTTCATGAGTTGATTTTTAAGAAACGTTTTATGGGCAATGAAGATACCTACTTTTCTGCCTGTTATGCTAGATTCTTTTTTGTCAGGTTTTTGCTTAAGCTGCCCTGCTACGAAATTGCTCTTAAATTTGCCATAGAAAAAAATCCTAGAGAGGCCTTTAACACAAGTAACAATGCTTTACCGTTTGGATGCCATGCCTATGAAAAATATGACTATCAGTTTTGGAAAGAACATGGTCTATAATAAATGAAAGATGTTTCTATCATACTGGTAAACTATAAAAGTGTCAATTTGTGCCTCCAATGCATAGACTCCATTTATAGATTTACTCAGAGACTTTCTCTTGAAATTATCCTTGTGGATAACGACTCAGGGGATCTATCTCTGGAAAGAGTAAAAGCAAGATTTCCAGCTGTCAAATGTATTCAATCAGGTTATAATGCAGGTTTTTCAAGAGCAAACAACCTAGGAGCTAAAAATGCTACGGGAAAATACCTGCTCATTCTAAATACAGATACTATTTTGATAGACAATGTTATTCATCAGTCCTTTGACCGCTTGGAAAAAGACTTATGTATTTCTGCGTGCAGCGTTTTAATGCTTGATAAGACAAAATCTCCAAACTACGTAGACCCCAATTATAATGTAGCTGGGAACCTCCAATACAGTTTTATTTTTCCAAATATTAAGGTCGTAAAATCACTCACAAAGAGAGCCACAGAGAGCTTGAGAAAAAGGCTAGGAAACCAAGAAATAGACTTTCTTTTAGGTGCCTATATCTTCTGTAGAAAAAAAGATTATGACCAAATTGGTGGTTTCAATGAGGCACAGTTTCTTTATGGAGAAGATATGGACCTCAGCTGTAAGCTTGCTCAACATGGTAGACTAAAGTATTATTCGGATATGAAAATAATTCATTTGGAAGGAGGAAGCACGCCCTCCGATGATAAACCATTAACTTTTTTCTCTCGATCTCCTCAAATGCAATTAGCTAATTTAGTCTGGATAAGAACGTGGTATGGTCCTCTACTATTTCTTTTAATTATGATTAACTACTATCTATTTGTCCCTATCTACTTTGGAATAAGATTTTTGAAAGGAATAATAACAGGCAAGCTTTTGAATGAATTAAAGGCTCCAATCCAATTTAGTAAGCAAGTACTTAGGTGGTCTTCATATTTTTTTCAAATTTTGTTTAAAATTCCTGCCTTTTATAAGTACTAAATTTGAAAAAAATGCCCCTTTTTTCTGTAATTATTCCGGCATATAATTACGGCCATTATATTTCAGAGAGTATTCAATCTATTCTTAATCAAAGTTTTGAAGACTGGGAGTGCATTGTTATAGATGACGGCTCTAATGATGACACCTCAGATGTAGTAAAGGGCTTTACAATAAAGGACTCCCGTATAAAGTATCATTTTCAGAAAAATGCTGGACTTTCAAAGGCCAGGAATAGGGGTATTTCCCTAGCTAAAGGATCCTATTTCCAATTTTTAGACGCCGACGATCTTCTAGAACCTGAGAAACTTCAGTTGTTTAATGACACTATCATAAACCATCCCGAGGCAGATGTGTTGTATTCCGAGGGTAGACTTTTCAAAGAGTCTGATCTAGAGAAACTACTGTATAACTATGTAGAATTAGAACAAAAAGAATGGACGTTAAATACCTCAGGAAAAGGAAACAAGATTATTGCAGAATTTCTGAAGTCTAATAGATTTTTGGTTAACATGCCCGTAGTTAGATCGAGTGTTGCCAAAAAAATGCTCTTTGACATACAACATTTAAGTGCTGCCAAATGGGGTTTTGTCCATGAAAACTCGCACAAGTTTATTCAAGGTAATGACGACTGGGATTTTTGGACTAGAACCGCTATTTCTGGAGCATTGTTTCTTAAAATACCACACATCAATGGTTCTTACTCGCTCTTGAGGCTGCATGGAGGAAGCATGAGTACCAAACAGCTCCAAATGATAAGCTCACAGATCGTGATGCGGAGCAAATGGCATGCCCTCATAACAGACCCCACAATAAAAAAAGAAAATGCAAAACTCCTGCAACTTAGCATTCTACTGTATGGCATACATTCCAAAATAGATGGAAGGAACTCAGTGGGAAATAGGTTCATCCAAAACGCTATTAAAAGTAGGAGCGATTTTAAATACACGCTATTTAGCCTAATTGCTTACCTAATTTCTGGCCAAATGGCGATGAGCTTACTCAAGAAAGTCACTGGCCAATCCGCCTAATTATTCTATCCAAGCCCAATCTATGGTATGTTTCAAGTCTTTTATGACCATATCGTTATCCTTAAAATAAGCCCTAATTTGGTCTACTTTATCAAAGTTGCGATTTTCCTTATACTCCCTATACAAATCTAGCATCCCCTCTAAAATGGAGGTGTCTGGTCCCTTAGATTCTTCTTTCAAACCTAAAATATCCTCAAAGAAGATAGCAAAATTCTCTTTTAAAGCACTAAATGTAATCTCTCCTAAGACTGCCGAAGACAGCTGATTTGTAAAAATCATATTTACATATTTCAGCATCGTAAAAAGATGTGCAATCCCAACGGCCGTGTTCAAATCATCTCCCATAGCCCCATAAAAGCCCTCCATAGCCTTTTCTAGAATTTGCTTCTTTTTTTCATCTATCTCTACGTCTCCGTCTTCCTCATATTCCATCTTTTTGAGCATTCTAGATCCATTAATTAGCCTCCTAAAGGCTTTCTGTGAACCTTTCAGTGCCTCATTGGAAAAATCTAGAGTACTTCTGTAAGCTGACTGAAGCATGAAAAAACGAACAGTCATTGCACTGTAAGATTGATCTAGTAATTCATGATCGCCACTAAATAATTGACCCGGTAAAAAACTATTGCCCAAGGACTTTGACATTTTCTGACCATTGACAGTAAGCATATTTGTATGCATCCAATACCTTACAGGATCTTCACCGGAGAGACTTTTTCCTTGTGCTATCTCACATTCATGATGAGGAAACTTGAGATCCATACCACCACCATGTATATCAAACTGGTTTCCCAAGTACTTAGCGCTCATACAAGTACACTCTAAATGCCATCCGGGAAATCCCATTCCCCATGGACTAGGCCATTGCATGATATGCTCTGGAGATGCATTCTTCCAAATAGCAAAGTCTAGAGGGTTTCTTTTCTCAGATTGGCCGTCTAAGCTTCTAGTCTCATTTAATAAATCCTCTAATATCCTACCTGAAAGCTTCCCATAATTTCCTCCATTTTTATTGTAAGCGTTTATATCAAAATAAACTGAGCCATTGGATTCATAGGCCGCTCCTTTCTCTATCAAGCTTTTTACAGCTTCTATCTGCTCTACCAAATGGCCCGTGGCGGTAGGTTCTACGCTTGGATGCAGAAAGTTAAATTGTTCTAAAACCTTATGGAAGTCATTCGTATATATTTGAACCACTTCCATAGGCTCAATCTGAGCCAATTTAGCCATTTTCCCAATCTTATCTTCCCCTTCGTCCCCATCTCCTACTAGGTGTCCCACGTCAGTAATATTTCTAACGTATCGTACCTTATAACCGATACTTTTTAAAAATCTAAAGAGTACATCAAATGTCAAAAAAGTACGCACGTTACCTAGGTGAGCGTTGCTATAAACGGTAGGTCCGCAGACATACATCCCAACATATCCCTCATTGAGAGGCTTAAACTCCTCTTTTTTTCTTGTGAGTGTGTTGTAAATTTTTATTATTCTCATTCAATACCCTTATTTCGCTACAAATCTATTTATTTGGCCTCAAAGTATACCCGAAAATCATAAGCAAATATTTGAAACAGATCTGAAGCAAATATCTCCTTGTTCTTTAAAAGCTCCAGAACGAATATTTATAAGCATACAAAAACTTACGATCTGTTTTATAAACACTGCAATTCTTACAAGCCCTAATTCGTACTTTTATGGATATAATTTAAGTATCTGATGATTAAAATCTCTTTTCTTCAAAAATTGCTGGGTAAGCCAACCACAAAAAAAAGAAGCCTTCCCACAAGATCAAAGAAACTTTTGACTTCAAATACTTTTAATGAAGCTATTGCACCTCAAGTACCACCGGGAGCCTTATCTTATTGCACTGCTCTCTGGAAAGAACATCCTTTTTCCTTTAGATTAAGTAAAACACGCAGCACTTGTCTTGGTAATTATAAGTACCACAATGGACATCATACCATTACCGTAAATCATGATTTAAATCCTTATAACTTCCTCATTACTTATATTCATGAAGTAGCACATCAAAAAGTTTTCATTAGATATAAAGGTAAGAAGAAACCCCCTCATGGTCAGGAATGGAAGCAAAGCTTTCAAGACCTTATGATTCCAATGCTAAGTGAGAATGTTTTCCCCAAAGACGTTTTAGTGGAACTAGCCAACCATATGAAAAATCCAGCAGCCTCGTCCACGAGAGATCAAAGCCTTATGAAGGCTCTTAAATTGTATGACTATGGT
>JBNMFK010000255.1:0-5890 GCA_051269965.1 Algoriphagus sp.
GTGAAGGACTAGTCTCAAAAAGGCCATGCATTCTCACAACCTTAACATAGTTCATCAGAAAGGACCGATCTCCATTTTAAAAGCCTCTAACATTCGAATGTACCATTGAGCGGGTTTATGAAAAATAAAATGAGTATTAAACTTTGGATTATAATATGTGTCAATGCCCTATTGATACCTACTATATTACTCATTTCGCTACTTTTCTATCAAGAGTTTAAGAATAGCCTCGACGAAAGAGTCTTACTACAACTTACCTCCATCAAACGACTGAAAAGAATTCAAGTTGAAGATTGGTTAAATAGAACTTGGAGCGACTTCACAAAAGACAAAGGTGAATTTGAAGAAGAAACCATTCTAACATTTCAAGAAGTCCAAAATATGACAGGAAAAGTAAGCACTGATGGTATTTATGATGTTACCAAATCATTAGGAACTGGAAAGCTCAGTTTACTATTTTTAAAAAGAGAATCAGAAAATAAATATAGGGTTGCTTTCAAGGACGTACAGAATATTGACAGAATACTTCAAGAACGAAGTGGTATGGGACAGACAGGAGAGTCCTACATCGTTGGTGATGACTTTAGACTCCGCACAAGATCACGTTTCATAACCAATAAACTTCCGTATGAAATTAAATGTAAAACGGAAGGTGTTCTATCTGCTCTGAAAGATGAAAAAGGGCATGCTATAATTCTAGACTACCGTGGAAAGGAGGTATATAGTGCGTTTCATTCCATTAAGATTAGCCATATAAATTGGGTTATTCTTTCTGAAATTGACACCGAAGAAGCACTTTCACCGCTTTATGTTTTAAGAAAGAAATTATTAATAATCCTCCTAGGTGTTTTTATTCTTGCTTTTATGTTATCAATTATTCTGGCCAAGTTTATAACTAAACCAGTCATTAAAATGAAAACCTACCTAGACCTAATGTCTAAGGGGAATTATCAGTTTTTATTGACAAAAGATACCGTTGGAAGTGAAATAGAAATGATGTACGAAGCTTTGGACCAAATGCTTATTAAGATTAGATCTACTATAAATTTCTCAAAAGAAATAGGTGATAATAACCTTGATGCGGAGTATAAATTAATTGGCAGCAATGATACCTTGGGTGAGTCTCTTCTTAGCATGAGACAACGTTTAAGAACTGCTCAAGAGGCCGAAAGTATAAAACAAAAAGAGTTGAAGCGAGCCATAGTTACTGGCCAAGAAAAAGAAAGACTTCGATTATCTAAGGACCTTCATGATGGTTTAGGGCCAATGTTAACTCAATTAAAACTACTTATTCAGTCTCAAAGTTTACCTAACGAAAAGAAAGAAGAACTCAAACAAATTATTGACGATACGGTAAGCGAGGTTCGCAGAATGACCTTTAATTTAATGCCTCAGTCACTTTTGGATTTTGGTTTGATAAAGGCTCTCCAAAACCTTGTTATTATGCTCAAACCAATTTCAAAAGCAAGGATTGAATTCATTTATCACTCTAGACCAAATACCAGTAAATTAGCTGAAGATATCAGTATTTCTCTATTTAGAATAGCTCAAGAATGTTTAAACAATGGCATTAAACACGCTCAAGCCACTCAAATCATTTTTGTTATCACAGATCAGGGAGATAACCTGAATCTCTACTATTCTGATGACGGAAAAGGCTTTACTAAAAACTTAGTATCGGGAGGCTCAGGACTCAGAAATATGCAAACGAGAGTTGATGTTTTAGATGGAAAGTTTGATATTGATACGGGAAAAGAAGGTACTAATATTGACATTACAATTCCCTTAAATTAAAACATGATTAAAATTGCGATAGTAGACGACCATCATCTTTTTAGGGCAGGCCTTTCCTCTATGTTTTCTAAAAGCAACATTATTGAAGTAGTCGGCAGTTTTGCTGACGGTGAAGCGTATTTGGACTTCTTAGGACATTATGAAAGGGTAGATATTGTACTACTCGACATTTCGATGCCATTAATTGATGGACTCGATATATTAGACATTTGCAAAAAAAAGTATCCTAATATTAAGTCTATTATCCTCTCCATGCACAATGATGGCAACTATATAGTTCAGAGCGTAAAAAAAGGTGCGATGGGCTATTTACTGAAAAATGTTGAGCAAAAAGAACTGACCCAAGCCATAGAAAATGTATACCAAGGCAAGAAGTATTTCAATAAAGAAACGACCGATCTAATGCTCATAAACATGGCTGTTGAAACTGAGGATATAAAGAAACTATCAGAAAGAGAACAAGAAATTCTCGCCCACATAGCCGACGGACTTACAACAAAGGAGATGGCTCAAAAACTGATTTTAAGTACCCGTACCATAGAAACCCATAGAGTTAATATGATGAAAAAGTTAAATGTGAAAAACTCTGCAGAACTCATTAAAAAGGCCCTTGAACTCAAGATCCTTTAGCCTATCAGTATAAACACGGAGGCTATCATTAAGTAATTTTCTCTAAACAAAATACAAGAATTCTCCGATTGCCGATATCTTCCGAGATAGTCATCTTTGTATGGTTAAGATTCACAAACCTAAAGAAGACATCACTATGAGAGGATTGGTACTTGTTTTTGCTTTATTAGGAACAGCTGTTTCCGCTCAGCATCCGCTTTACAAAAAAGGACCGCAGGCCAAAAACTATAAAGTGCTAAAGAATTCCAGTCTCAAAGGAAGCCAATTTAGTATGTATAGGCAGCCATCTGAGAAATATGCTTCTGGGGCTAAAGCCAAAAACAACAGCACACGAAGAGCTAGTGCTGAAAAAAAAGTAATTTACCCGAACTTCGGATATAAAAGAGGTATAGGAGCAAATGCCAAAAATAGATTTATCATCACAAGGAAAACTATGAACAAGGCTCCCTAATCAGGTTTGAATACTTCTAAAAAAGAAGAATGCATTAAAGCAGATGCCCATTATTTAAAAAATCGGGATTTAGGGATAAAAAATATCAAGGCATGTTATTCTAAGAATGGGCTGTCTCTTTTTTATTAAAACAATAAGGTGGGACTCATTCAATTTCTTAAATTTAGACTATCCATACTCTTAATTTAATGAGAAAAAACATCCTACTATCTTGCCTAGTGATAATCCTTTGTAATAGTCTTTTCGCTCAGGAAACCTATAGACCAGGTTTTTTTTTAGAGAAGATTGCAAAGAAACACCTGCCGAGATTCCCTTGAATCAGAATCATGTGGCCAACTCTAATTTAGAAGTACATCTCTACGGCATCGGAAAAGACAGCTTAAAGAAAAGTAATCACGAAAAACCGGTGGACGACCCCTACTATATTTGGTCAGGCCTATATCTCGGAAACTGGATGGTAACTCTAAAGCATAGCTCTCAAAACGTAGATTTAAGAAATTATGCTAACGTAAAATTCTGCAGCAAACAAAGGGGTCTTAGAGAACTAAGAATTATACTAAAGCTCAACAATGGAGATTAGCTCATAAGCGACCTTTCTGCTGGTTCTTCTTCTGATTGGCGTATTTGGGAGTTTAATTTTATGGATATTTCTTGGCATAAATTAGATGCTGAAAGTATCGTTTCCGTGGGATTGGAGAATGATCCCGACCTTTCCATATCGAGGCAATTGGCTTTACAGATTTAATGCCCGGGGCCAAATCTAAGGCTTGTTCCAGATTAGACTGGATAGAAGTGTACGGAAAGTCTGTTCCTAGATAAATCCTAGACCATGGATAAATCTTGATGCTATTCTGAAAACAAAATCTTTGAATGATAGTCCTCCATTTCCATTTTCTTAAGATTCAGTCTATCTTCGCCACTCTACCCTATAATAGACCCATGAAATCTAAGAAGATAAGCAGAAGCCTTCCTTCTATATGGCCTGAAAGGTTTTTAATGTCTTTTTGTTTAGGCTTGTTCTGCCTTTCATTGACCCAATGCCAAAACGAACAAGACCCTGAACATATCATTAGAGCCAGTATGGCTTTTAATGAACAACATACTTGGTATAAAGCTTTTGTCTATTTCGGTGAATTATTAGAAGAACGTTCAGACGGACGTATTAAATTAGAGGTTTATCCTTCCGAACAGCTGGCAAAAGAGATGGAAACTATCCGACTCATTCAGGCAGAGGTGGTAGAAATGACGGCAACCGGATCCTCATTAAGTAACTGGATTGAGATAGCAGCCTTTTGTGAACTACCTTTTTTAGTCCAAAGTTATGAAGAACTAGAATCCCTCATAAACGGCCCTATAGGAAAGCGAATAGAAAAGGAGATGATTGAGAAGACAGGTTTGAGACCTGTCACTTACTTTGTACGCGGCCCACGTCAATTAACGTCAAACAGACCCATTAGGCATCCAGACGACCTTCAAGGTCTTATTCTACGCATACCAAATGTTCCTTCTTACGTGACCGCCTGGAGTGCCATGGGAGCCAAACCTACCCCTATGGCTCTTTCTGAGGTTTTTACGGGCTTGCAGCAGGGTACTATTGAAGGACTGGAGAACCCTTTCGCCCTGATTCTAAACGCTGGATTTGCCGAAGTGCAAGATTACGTTAATGTGACGGAACATGTGATGAGCTGGGCCTACCCAGTCATTGGCGAGAAGCAATTCCAAAAACTTCCAGATGATTTAAAAACTATTTTTCTAGAAGCCGCAAAAGACATGCAGACTTATGAGCGTGGACTCTTTGAGGCTAATGAAAAAGATGTTAAAGAAGCCTTAAAAGCAAAAGGCATGGAATTTATTGAAGTTGACAAAGCGGCCTTCGCGGCAAAATGCAAAAAAGCAATCTATGAAAGTCTATCCCCAGAGATGAAGCTCGTTTATCAAGAAATCATAGATGCAAGAACACCAAAATGATAAAGAAAACACTTGAAAAGTTCCTGAAATATGGTACACTCATTAGCACTTACTGTCTTATTGCTAGTGTTCTATTGCAAATTTTTGCCAGATTCTTTTTGACCAATACACCGCCATGGACAGAAGAAGCTTCTCGCCTATTCTTTATTTATGCCATTGCTTTTTCAGCAGGTTTAGCCTTGAAAAATGGAGCCTATGTATATCTAGATGTATTTTATGACAAACTTAGCCCAAAGCTTCAAAAGGCTGTCTTATGGACTGTCAGATTTCTTACCTTGATATTGTTTAGCCTCATGGCTTGTTTCGCTTTAATTTTTACAAAAAACGGTCTCTCTGAAACATCAGCAAGCATACCGATGCCCATGGCCGCTTCCTTTTTTAGCATGTTTATTCTGGCTGCTTCGGTAAGCTTTTATGCCTATTTGGACCTTAAAAAACCTTTGAAATGATAGTCCTAATTATCTTCATATTTCTAGTAGGCTTAGTTCTAAGATTCCCAATTGCTTTTGCTTTGGGTTTAGCATGCTTAGTCTACGTATTAAGTGAAGGTATTCCGCTCATAGTAGTGCCTATGAAAATGTATTCTGGGATAGACGTTTTCGTTTTATTGAGTATCCCTGGCTTTATTCTAGCTGGAAATTTGATGAATCATGGAGGTCTTACGGCTAAAATCATCTCCTTCTGCAATCACCTTTTAGGGCATATTCGTGGTGGACTTTCTTTGGCCAATATTGGAGCGTCTATGCTCTTTGCAGGTATTTCTGGAACCGCCGTTTCTGATACCGCCAGCATAGGAGCGGTCATGATTCCTGCCATGAAAAAAGAAGGTTATGACGATGGTTTCTCTTGTGCCGTCACAGCAGCATCTTCTACTGTCGGGCCCATCATTCCACCCAGTGTTCCTATGATTATTGCTGCCACATTAAGTGGTTTATCCGTTGGGAAACTTTTCTTAGCAGGTGCCGTTCCGGGTTTTCTATTAGGAATAGGACTTTCTGCCGTAGCTTTTTACATTTCTGTTAAACGTAATTATCCAAAGCACGAACG